>JANNRQ010000119.1:0-13443 GCA_031401495.1 Gemmatimonadota bacterium | reverse complement strand
CGAAACGCGCGCGCCCGTTTCGACCGCAGACCCTCGAGGCGCATCAACCGCCCCACCCGATTGTGGCCACACGGCCATCCCTGGGCACGCACTTCCTCGTGCAGCTTCGGCCGGCCGTAGCGCCGATGACTCGCCGCGTGCGCCGCCCGAAGCACTAAGCGCAGCTGCGCGTTACTCCGCGCGCGTGCACTGGGCACGCGCCGCTGTGCCGCATAGAAGCCGGCCGGCGAGATCTGCAGACAGCGGCACATCAGTCGCACGGGGTAGGCGCCGCGATGGCGCGCAATGCAGGCGTGCTTCACTGCGACTCCTTCGCGAAGAACGCCGCCGCTTTTTTTAAGAAGTCTCGCTCTTGTCGGAGCCGCTCATTCTCTCGCCGGAGTCGGCGCAGCTCGTCCTCCGGCGCCTCCGTCACCGCCGCAGTGCCATTCGCGACCGACCGGTATTGCCGCCGTCGGCCGTGCCCAGGAAAGATCTCCTCCGGCGTTACGCTCGCCGGTGCCGCGGCCACCCAGTGCGCCCAGTGTCGCAGCTGATCCGGGTCGACATCCAGCTCCTCGCTTACGCGCTGCAATGTCAGTCCCGACGCCAGTCGCTGCTGCATCAATCGAACGGCTTCGACTTTGAATCCCGGCGAGTGCTTCCGCTTCCGAAATGGCTGACGACCCATGGACCCCTCCTCCGGTAGAATTGAGGTGTCCACCAAATCGGGGCAACTTCAACGATCAGCGCAATCCGCGAAATTGTCGTTCTTCCGTTGTAGTTGTTGATGGCTAGAGAACGCGTCTTGCTCTGACGAAGCGTTCTGCGAGTTGCTTGGCGTAGGGATCCTTCCGATCCCCCAAGTTCTCGACAGAGAAGCCGGCTCGTCCCAGAGCGCAATGCGCGACGCGCCCCTCGCCGACAACGAGGCCGACGTGGCTGATCACACCGTCGCCGGTGTCGCTGAAGAACGCCAGGTCGCCGGCTTCGGTCTTGTCGACGCTCTCAACTGCGTCGCCGATCTCCGCCTGCTGCGCGGCGTTCCGCGGGAGCGCAACGCCATGCAGCCCAAAGACGGTCTGCACGAACCCTGAGCAGTCCGCACCCCACGGCGTGATCCCACCCCACGCGTATGGCGTGCCCTCGAAGTACTCTTTGGCCGAGCGAGTGATGGCGAGCGCAGCGCGCGGAAACTTCACCGGCAGCTGTGGTTGATCGACCACTTCACCCGACCGAACGATCTCGTCCGGCGATAGGCGCGCACCGAGGGGCAGGGCGCGACGCTCACCCGTGGCACTGCGAGTGACGCAACCGAGCGACACGCGCATGATTTGCGAGCTGCGCCGCGCGCCGGCGACTGGCGTCGGCGAGATGTATGCGCGGTGCATCCATCCCTCGAAGCCATCGGTGCCGCGCGCCAGGAACCAATCACCCTCGCTCTTGAGGAGATCGAGCTCGAATCCCGCCAGGCGCTGCGACGTCTGCACCGCGGCAGGGTTCGGTCGGTCATTCATCGGCGCCAGCGGGGCGCGCACTGTTGCGCGGCCCGGAGCCCCCAGCTTGGCGGCGGGACTCACTCGTCAGCCAATCCTGGAACGCCGCCCCGGCCGCGCGCTTCACGCACGCCGCGCTCAATCGCTTCCTCGAGCGCCTGGGTCGCCAACAACTCGATGGGCATCAGCACGCCGCGCGGACCGTCCGGCTGCGACAACGCGATGACGATGTCGCCGTCGAACGAGGTGCCGGCCGGCGTCACGCGTTTCAGGATCGCGGCACTTGCCGCGCGCGCCAGCTGAGTCAACTCCGAGCGATCCAGCGACGCATTCGTCGCCACGACGCACAGCGTCGTATTTGTCGGCGCGACCGAACCAAAGGCCGGGGCGTTCGAGAGCCGTGAGAGCATCGCCGCCGAGTCGAGAAACTCGCCCTTGGCGCTTCGCGCGCCGGCAAGAATTTTCCCGTCCGCCGAACGCACGTCCCCGAGTGCATTCACGACCGCGACGGCGCACACGGTGAAGTCGCCCACTGTCCGCACGGCGCAGCCGAAACCGCCCTTCATTGCGTTCTGACGACCGGCGCCCTTCCCGACCGTCGCGCCCGTCCCCGCACCCACCGATCCCTCGGCGATATCACGAGTGTCGGCGGCATCGCAGGCCGTGTACGCCATTGCAGCGGACGGGCGCGCGCTCGCGTCACCGATGGCAAGGTCGAAGATCACCGCGGCGGGAACTATTGGAACCACGCCGACACCCACGTCGAACCCGCGGCGGCGCTCTTCCATCCAGCGCATGACGCCCGCGGCCGCATCCAGTCCGTAGGCAGACCCGCCCGTAAGCAGGACGGCGTCGACCCGACCGGACGCGTGCGCAGTGGTCAGTGCGTCGATCTCGCGGGTGCCCGTCGCCCGGCCAAGCACGAACGCACCGCCGCGGAACGGTCCGTCCACGCCACGCAGGACCGTAAGTCCGGTAATGCCCTGTTCATCGGTGGCGTGGCCGACGGCCAGGCCAACCGCGCTGAAGTCCGCGCTCATCGGGCGATCAGGTGACGTTGGGCGTCGAGACCGGCGCCTGCAGCGCCTGGCACGTCCTGCAACGGACAACGCCGCGCAGGTTGCAGATGACGCATATGAATGTGCCGCAGCCTGCGCATGGGTATCCCTCGGATGCGCGCTCCGGATTTCCGCACGCACGGCACACCATCGAGTCCCGCTCGTGCAGCTGCGTCATGCCCACAAAACTGGGGCCTGACGTCAGAACCGCCAACTCTTGAAGAGCGAGAGGCCCCACTGAGACGGAGTGGGAATGAATGCGCGGCCCGTGGGTGTCTTGCCACAATTCAAGGCGCTGGCCTCCGGCTCGCGGCCCGCCTTCAGGGCGGTGGACGGGTTGAATCGGAATTCGAGCTTGCCGCTGAGACCGCGCGTGATGTTCGCGAGGTCGCTCCCGTCAGCGCCTGTATTGCCGCCGAGCTGGCACAATCCCGTTGAAAGGCTGGCGAACATGTTCTCGGTGATCTGAACCTCGCCGCCAACACGGGTCGTGTACAGCATGTTGCCGAGCGCCTTGCCGGCGCTTTCGGAGTTGGAATAGTCCACCGCGCCCGGGGTAACCTGCAAATTGACGTTGCCGAAGCGCCGCCCGAGTTGCGTGGAGAGCGCGGCCTGAAGTGACGGGATCACGTTTTGGAGCGCGAGTTGGAGCGTGTTGGTTTCGCGGTCGCCCAGCGCAAAGCTCGGGACGCCGAAGACCAGGTAGCTCACCATGTCGGTTTGCGAGATGGAATAGTTCTCGCCGCTCTCGAGCGCGATCACCGGGCTCGAAACCGGTCCGGTGAGCCGCACCCTGATGCGCAAATCCGACTGGTTGGCGCGCTTCACCACGTGGAGCGCGCTCACGTTCAGCTCAGCGGGCAGATCCGCGTACGGATAGAACACGATTGTCCCGCCGTTTTGCACAGTGAAGTCGCGCCGGAACGCCTCGAGCAGTTTCAGCGTGTACGACCCGCGGTCTGCGCGAAGGGTTCCGTCGAGCACGATCTGGTACGCCGCTGTGTCCACGCCGCCGATCGCGAGCGACGGGATGCGGGATTCGACAGAACGCACGTTCACGGAGCCGGTGAGACGGATGTCCGCGTCCGGCGAGCGCAGAGAGACTTCGTCGCCCAGGGTAACGCGGACGCCGTCGAGTGCGATGGTCTCGAGGAAGCGAGAGCGTGTATCGAGCAGCACGGCTTGGCGACGGGACGCCGTATCCACAAACTGTGATCGAATGTCGACGTTCTGTTTTCTTTGCAGCTCGGGGTCCGGCAGGAAGACGACGCCTCGGTCGACAAAGACACCGCCCGCGACCGAAGCATTGGACAGCGGCCCGCGCATCGTGAGTCCTTCGCGTTCGGTGGAGATATTGAGCCGCGCGATGGTGCGCTTGTCGATGGCGTAGAACTGGCGTGCGTCGAGGCGCAGGTTGAGAAACGGGTCCGAAAACTGCCGGTACGCAACATGCCCGCTCAGCGACACGGAATCCGCGGGCGATACGCCGCTCCACGCCACGAACCGCCGGACCGCAAGACTGTCCGCGTGGCCAAAGAGTCCGAGATCCACATGGATTCCCCTCAGGCGAATGCCGAGTTGATCGATCGTTGCTTCGCCGTTCGTGACGCTGACCGAACCGCTGACGTCGGGGTGACTCCACGAGCCGCCCACATCAATCGTTGCAAGGAACTTTCCCGTCGCGTCCCGCATGCCCGGCACGAGCGCCTGAACAAGATCCAGCGAGGCACCTTCGGTCCGAATCGTCGCCTGGAGCGAATCCTCGAGCAGTGTGGCGCCGAAATACTGCAGCGCGATTGGCAGCGACCCCTGCAGCTGCAGCACCGACGTGTTGTTGCGCGACAGGTCCAGTCGGATATTGGCGCGGTTGCCCGCGTACTCGATGCGACCGGTTCCGCCGTCGAGGCGCAGGCTGTCAAACAAGATGTTCGAGAAGCGCGCGTCTGCGTTGATGACCGGAGCAAGGCTCGTCCCCGCACCCGCGACCGTCATGTTGGCCCAGCCTCCCATCGGCCGCCGCACCTGTGCCAGAACGCCGATGTCGCGCAAAGGAACGCTGTCGGCCGCAAACGAAAAGCGCGCGAAGCCGGTGTCCGGGACTGTGGCGCTGAGCGCCACTCGCCCGCCGCTCTCGCTGAGAAGGACCAGTGAGTCGACCGTGAAGCTGCGCCCGGTGACCTGGATGTCGGTGCCGCCGCTGAGCAGCCAGCGGCTACTGTCCGTCGCCAGCGAGAGCGCGCGAATGCTCACGAGTGTGTTTGTGTCTGCCCGGGCGAACTCGCCCCGAGTCACAATGGTTGCGCCGTTGGTCTCACGCGCACCCAACGCAAACGCGCCGGTGCGACCCTCGTTGACGCGCACATGAACACCGATCGTATCGAACGCCACGCCGGCGAGCTTGAGCGACCTGGAGCGAAATGAGACCGTCCCGGTCGGCGCTCGGAAGGGATTGAGCAGGTCGTACTGTGCGGTCAATTCGCGTCCGATCCCGCGGCGCATGACCACATCGATTCCATCGACGTTGCCGGCCAGACGGAACGACGGCAACGCGCCGTGCATCCAGCCGTGCACGCTGAGCGTGCCCCCCAGCGAATCGGGCGCTGCGCCCTCGGCGCGCGTCAGCAGCATTTCAGCGTAGCGCCGCAGGCCGCCCAGCGAGTCCACGTCGATCCGGTACTGGAGGGAGTCGTCGCGGTCTCCGGTCAGGCCGATGCCGCCACTGGCGACGATGGTCGCGGCGGTACTCTCGATGCGCAGCGTGTCGATGAACATGCGGCGGTCATCGAATCGGGCGACAATACGCGACGGAAATACGCGAACGTCACCGAACTCGGAGCGCTCGAGCGTCAGGGACGCCGACCCGACCGTGGTGCCGATGTCGTTCGTGTCGGCGGTGACGTCGAGACGGTAGTCACCGGTGAGCCACGCGGCGGGCGCGCGGTAGCCCGCGATCACTTCGCCGAGCTGCAGCGTTTCGACGCGTCCGGTGCCGTGAAATCCGAATGACAGCGGGTCCGCGTCGACCGTACCGTCGTACATGATCCGACCACCGGCGCCGCGCAAGTCGGCGATGACGCGCAGGTTCGGGCTGATTCCGCGCGCCCTCACACGTCCGCTGAAATCGCCGGCGAGTCCGAGCTGGTACGCGCGCGTCATCATCGGCATCGAAATGTTCTTGGCGTCGAGGTCGACGTCGAAGCGCATGTATCTCTCGCCGTATGTAATGCGGCCGTTGCCGGTGAGGCGCGACGGCGTTTCGGGCCCGTTCGAGTGACTGATGTCCGCCCGTGAAAATCGCACGTCGAGCCAGGACGAATCGAGCGTCGCCGAACCGGACGCCACCCCGCCGATGCGCGGGAACCCCGTGAACAGGTGCTGGAACGACCGTAGGTCCACCAGGTCACTCGTCACGTGGAACCCGCGGAACACCGCGAATTCCGGCTGGAGAATGTTCAGCATTCCGCGTCCCGTGAACCGCGAGACGGCGCCGCGCACATGATCGTCGCGGAACGTGATGTTCGCGGTATCGAGGACGAAATCCGTCACGGGTCCACCGGGGCCTTGCGCCATGCCGGTGAGATCGCCTTGCCAGTCCACGGGGAATGGTCCGCCTGACAGCGTGCGGATCACGTCGAAATTGATCGGCGAGAACCGCAGGTTCACATCCGTGATACCGAGCACCGGGTTGCCGATGACGAAGGTCATCGCGCCGGAAAGCCGCGATTTCTCGGTGCGCACGTCGAGCTCGGTGAGCGCGTACTCCATCACGCTCAGCTTGTCGATCGAGTTACGGATGTGCAGCAGCGTACGGCCGCCGCCGGTGCGCGGCAACGACGGATAGGTCCACGCCACATCCTTGAGCGCCACTGAGTCGCCACGAATGCGGACATCCCATCGGTCCGGAAGACCTCTGCCCCAATAGACTTTTCCGGTCGCGCTGCCGGTGGACGCCGGAAGGTCGAAATGCGGAATGTCGAGGAACACCGAGTCACCCTGGTGCCGCACCACACCACGCGCGTTGCTGAACCGGAACGGGGGCTCGATTTCGTCGACGCTGGTGCGCTCGAAGACGAACTCGCGACCGAGCGCCTGACTGTCGGGATGGGTGTAGCGGACGTGCGGGAAGAACGCGTTGATGTTCTTCCAACGCAGGGTGTGTGTGACGCCTGTGGGCGAACGGCGGAATTCCCGCGTGGTGTCTGCCAGGGCGTAGCGAATCGCGCTGTCGCGGCGCGCACCGGTAAGGCTGTCCGCCGGCTGCCAGCCTTTCGTGATCAGGAACATGCCGTCCTTGACGGTCACCGAGTCCAGCACGACGAATTCGCCGATACTGCGCCCGGGAACCTTGGGCCGGTTTGACGGCGGCCGGCGGAACAGTCGCCAGTGATTCCAGTCGCCGCCCGGCAATTTTTCCAGTCGAACCACCGGGTGCTCGATCGTCACGTTGCGCAACAGCAGGCGTCGGTCCATCAAGTCACGCGGGTTGTACTCCGCGGTGACTTTCCCCGTGCTGATGAAGAGGCTGTCATCCACGCCGCGAATCGCAAACGAGTCGATCGTGATGCTCGTGAGCAAACCGCCCGAGACTTTGCCGACGTACACCTTGCCGTTGACGCCAGTGCCCATCCCCTGCTGGATCAACAATCGGATCCGCTCGCGACCCGTGGTTGTGTTCACGCCGATTCCCACTGACAACACCGCAACCGCCACCGCACCGATGAGTGTGCACAGGCTCACGAGGATGACCAGGGTGCGGCGTCGCATGCTCAGAAATCTGGTCCCAAGGACAGCGTGATGCTCATCTTCTCGTACCAACGCTTTCGCTGCACCGGCGCATAGGTCGCCGGACACGAAACCGGTGCCAGTGGCGGCTGAACCACGCCGTCACGGATTCCGAGGGGGATGTTGTTGCCGGGTGTCACGCAGTACAGCGGTGAGATATCCGGACGAACCGCCCCCGGAGCAACGCGGGCCGGATCCTCGAAGTAGATGGGACCATGAGGTCGCGCGTACTGGTTGTACCCGAAATTGACCTGGATCGGACCGATTGCGGTCAGCAGGCGAAGTCCCAATCCCGGGGTGAGCTTGAACGTCGGCTTCGCCCCGCTGTTCCACACGTCTCCGGCATCCACGAAGAGCGTGTATTGCAGGAAGTTCGGCAGGATGAACGCGTCAGGCACGCGGTATTCCAGGTTGGCGACAACGAGTCGGTTACCACCCAGCGGGACGACGCGTTCAAAGCCGCTGGTGTCCGACACCTGGTAGATGATCGGCGTCGATGCTGTGTCTTTGGTGACGTCGCCTGCTCGAGCGATATACACCACGTCGCCCAACTCGTTCTGCTGAAAACCGCGAATCGAGTTGGCCCCACCGGCGTACAGCCGTTCCTGCGGCGGGATGAACGACCCGCGCGAACCAGCGACAGCTCCCGCCCGGACGCGCAACGACAAGACGTTAGCGCCGACGAACGGCGCATAGATCGCCGCTTCCACCGAGCCTTTGTGGAAGAAGAGCGAGGAGTCCGTGCCCAATACCCGCGACGCCGACGTACGGTACTCGCTACGCACGATGGTGCCCCGAGTCGGGCTGACCAGGTTGTCCGTGCGCAGCCGGGTGACGCTCGCGCTGGCCACACCCAGCGTCGCGAGTTTCTTGATGTCCACCCGCGACGAATCGTCGCAGCGGCTGAAGAGCGCGCACAGCAGGGCGTCCGGCGCGTCGGTCTGACCAAACTCGCGCGTGTAGCCCAGACGCAGCTGCGACCTGAGGCCGATATCGCGAAGGGCCGACGCGTCGGCACCGACCTTGGTGGTGCGCAGGTACGCCTTGTACTCGCCGCGACGCTCGCTGTAAATCGAGAGCGTCGGTACCCAGCGGGTGCCCACGAGTCTGGGCTGACGGAACGAGAGACCACCGTAGTAATGCAGGTCGGAACTGAAGGCACTGTCGCTCGCCAGCGCGTTCTGCCCGGCGACTCCGGCCGATGAGACGCCTGCGAGCCACGTGCAGACATCCCGACTTGCGTTGTTGGCCAGGGGCAGGCCGTACCCGATCTTCGACGCCTGGCCCGTGACCTCGAAACGGCGCCCTGAACGCAGGAAGTTGAGATTCGAGTATTGGGCGCGGAATCGGCCACAGTCCAGCGATCCCCACCCGTACTCGGTGTCCAGCCGCTTCATGAAATCCTCTGTCAGCCGCACATCCAGCACGATGACCGAGTCGCCCGGTGGCTGGAGACTGTCCGGGAGCGGCGCCACTTCCACGTGCCGGTACACGCCGAGCTGAAACAGGCTGCGCTGCGCTTCGGTGATCGACCGATCGCTGTACAGGGTGCCCGGCGAAATGCCCATGATGCGACGCACGATGTTGTCGGGCACTTGCTGCGTCCTGTCAGCCAACGGCGTCACGTTCAGAATCGACGTTCCGAATCGCATGCGCGGTCCCGGAACTACGATGATCTCGGCTGCCGCATTCAATGAGTCGCGCCCAAACGCCTTGACAGTCGTTGCGCGATAGTAGCCCAGATTCCGCAGCCGCTTGGTGATCGAGTCGAGGTCGGCAAAGTAGAGCGTGTAGCTGAACGGCATACCCTGTCTGGTTCGCAGGCTGCGCACGATGTCCGCGCTGTCCGGAATGCCATTGAGCCCGGACAGTTTGAGGGAATCGAGCACGGTCACCGGGCCCTCGACGACGCGAAACGTCACGCTGACCGCACCGCCGCTGAGCCGCGTGATAACGGTGTCGGCCTTCGCCGAGTAGTAGCCGCGCTCCTGATACGAGACCTCGATGGCTGCGATGTCTCGCTGCAGATAGACGCGGTTGAGGCAGCGCTTGGCACCGAGCGGAATGCGCAGGTTGCGTCGGAAATCGGATGACGGAGTCGTCGTCACGCGCAGCGCCAGCTCGTCATCCGAGAGGGCGCGATTGCCCTCGAACTTCAGCGAACGGACTTCGAGATCACCGGTGCTGCAGCTCAGATCCTGCGCGCGGGCGACGTCCGAAACGCCGAAAAAAAGTGCCAGCAACATCGCGCCAAACGCCGCGCTGCGACCACGCGACGCGGAGGGATTCCGCCGGACCATTCTTTGTGAGGCTGGGTGAGGCCCGTTAGGCCACGTAAGTCGAACGCGCACATACAATTGACGCGCAAGGTAAGCCCGGGGTAATCTCACAGAAGCAGTATTTGAGTCAACCGCAATACCGGAGCCCGGGACATGCGTCGTGTCGCGTCGTACCTGATGGTTTTCGTGGCGGCTGCCGGCGGTTGTGATGACCGTTCCGCACCGTCGCGTCGCACGATCACCGACTCGCGCGACAACTACGACCCTCGTTCACTGGACCCCGCGCTCTCCACCGATGTTCCCACCGGTCGAGCGGTAGCGTACGTCTTCGACGGACTCACGCGTTTCACGCCGGACGCCAAAGTCGAGCCCGGCTTGGCCGAGCGGTGGGAACTGCTGCCGGGCGCGGCGCCAGCCTATCGGTTCCATCTCCGGCAGGGCGTGCAATTCCACGACGGAACACCGTTCACGGCGCAGCATGTCGTGTCCAGTTGGGAGCGCGCGCTGAATCCCGCCACCAAGGGCGGCCGGGCGGAGCCGCTCCAGCCAATCCTCGGCGCCCGGGATTTTGCCGCAGGACGGGCGAAGTCTATCCGCGGGCTCCGAATCGTCGACGACAGCACCCTCACCGTCGCGCTCGAACAACCGCTCGGAATCTTCCCCAAACTGCTGGCCATGCCGGTGGCGTCCGTGGTGCTTCCGAACCTCGATCCGGCCCGCCCGGTTGGCACCGGGCCGTGGCGTTTTGTCGAGTGGAAGCACGACGACTATTTGCTGTTCGCGAAGAACGACTCGTACTGGGCCGGCGCGCCGCCTGCGGACTCGCTCCGGGCACGCATTATCGCCGAGCCGAGCACCGCCGTCGCCGAGTTCGAGAGCGGCGCAGTGGACCTTCTGCTCGTGCCTGCCAACGACACGAAGCGCTGGGAGGTGGGCGGCGACGCCGTGATGATGTCCGTGCCTGCGCTCCAGCTGGTCTACGTCGGTATCAACGCGACTCGCGGGCCGTTGAAGGACGCGCGCGTTCGCCGCGCAATCAACCTGGCGATCGACCGGCGCGAAATCGTGGATCGGCTGATCAGCGGACGCGGTCGCCTTGCTGCGGGCGTGATCCCGCCGACCCTCGGCGGTGCAGACACGGCGCGCGCCCCATACCCGTTCGACGTGACCACAGCACGGAAGCTTCTCGCCGAGGCCGGCTTCGCGAACGGCATCGACGTCGAGCTGTGGGTCGGGTCGAATCCTGTCTACGTCCGAATCGCCGAAGCCATTCAGGGCTACCTCACCGCCGCGAAAATCCGGGCGAAGATCGTCCAGCGCGAATCCGCCGCGGCGCGCGAAGCGGCGCGAAACGGCGTGGCCGACATGATCCTGAAGGACTGGTACGCGGACTATCCCGACGCCGAGAACTTCCTGTATCCCCTGTTGCACAGCGCCAACAAGGGCGTGGGCGGCAACGTGTCGTTCTTCGCGGACGCGGGGTTCGACCGGCTGATGTCGCAGGCCCGCGCCGAGCCGAATGAGGGCAATCGGAACGTGTTGTACCGGCAGGCGGATTCCATCGCCTTCGACCAGGCGCCGATGGTCTTTCTGTTCTTCTACAACGAGCTCTATGCAGTTCAGCCATGGCTCACCGGCTTTACGCCACCGGTGATTTTCAACGGACAGCGCTGGTTGACGGCAAACCTGGAAGGAGGAAGGAGGAAGGAGGAAGGAAGCCGTTGACGGGGTTTCTCGCGAGGCGACTGCTGCTCGCCGTTCCGACGTTGTTCGGCGTACTCGTCGTTGTGTTCCTGTTGTTGTATGTCGCGCCCGGCGATCCCGTGACCGCCATGGTCGGAGAGCGCGCGGATGCCGAGACAATCGCGCGGCTGCGACACGAACTGCGGCTCGACGATCCGCTGCCCGTCCGATTCGGGCACTATGCTGGTGCCGTTCTGCGTGGTGACCTTGGCCGGTCGTACATCACCGATCGCCCGATCGCAGCCGACATCCGCGAGCGGTTTCCCAAGACGCTCGAGCTGGCAGCGGCGGCGATGCTCTTCGCCTCAGTGATGGGTATCAGCCTCGGCGTGTTGAGCGCGCGATGGCCCGGCGGGTGGACCGATCGCCTGGCGCTTGGCGCATCGTACCTCGGCGTTTCGTATCCAGTGTACTGGGTGGCGTTGCTGTTGATCCTGTTGTTTGCGGTGCAACTCCAGTGGCTGCCGGCGTCGGGATACGGCGGATGGAAGTACCTGGTGCTGCCCGCGCTCGCACTGGGCATGCGATCGGTGGCATTTCTGGCGCGCGTTACGCGTTCAGCAATGCTCGAAGCGTTGAGCGCTGACTATGTGCGATCGGCCAGAGCGAAAGGTGCGCAAGAGTGGGTCGTCGTTGGGCGACACGCGCTACGGAATGCGCTGATTCCCGTGATCACCGTGCTCGGAATCGATTTCGGATCGTACCTGACCGGCAGCATACTGACCGAAACGGTGTTTTCGTGGCCGGGGATCGGACGATACGTTGTGAATGCGATCGCGCGGCGCGATTTGCCGGCGATTCAGGGAACCGTGCTGTTTCTCAGCTTGACGTTCGTGTTCGTGAACCTCCTGGCAGACATCGCCTACGCCAAGGCTGACCCGCGGATTTCGTACCGGTAGTCACCAGGACCGAGACCCAAGACCCAAGACCCAAGCTCAATGATCTTCGCGGAATACGAGTCACAAGCAGAGCGAACGGCGAACACCACGCTCACGAATCGCGAGCGTCTGCTGGATTCGGCCGCGGGACTCTGCGAAGAGTCGGGCGAAATACTATCGTTGGTGCGCAAGAACGCATTTCAATCCCAACCGATCGATCTTGAGCGAATCACCGAGGAACTGGGCGATGCGCTCTGGTGCCTGACGATGACTGCTAAACACGCGGGCACTTCCCTCGAGAACGTCGCACAGGCGAACGTGGAAAAACTCCGCGCCCGGTACCCAAATGGATATCAGGACCGAGCGCCCAAGGACTCGCAATGAGTGACATCGTCCAGCCGGTCCTGACCGAATCGGACATTCCCGATCGCCTGCGCGGAACGCCGCTCGAGGAGTTGCTCCAGTATCACAACCTCGGCCGCGAATTGGTGCCCGTGCCGCAACCACGCATGCTGATCGGCATGTGCATGGACAACCGCAAGCACCTGCGCATCCCGGACAACTTCTCGTTCATCCTGCGCGCGGGCGGCGCCAACCTGCGGCCGGCGGAGTTCAAGGTCTCGTACGCGGTCGCCGTGGGCGGCGTGCGCGCTATTGCGATCATTGGCCACAACAACTGCGGCATGGTGAACCTCATGTCGCGATCGCACCTGTTCATCGAAGGACTGGTGCAGGCGGGATGGGACAAGCAGACCGCCGAGGAGCACTTCTTCCACTTCGCGCCGTTGTTCGAAATCGGCAGCGAGATCGACTTCACACGCAGCGAAGCCAAGCGTATTCGCGCGCGGTACCCGTCAGTCGTTGTTGCCCCGATGCTCTACAAGGTCGAGGACAACAAGCTCTACCTGCTACAGGAAGAGTGACTGGCAACTGGTGACTGGTGACTGGACCAGTCACCAGCGACTAGTCACGAGTCACCAGTCAGTCGTCCTTCTGCCCGAAGATGGCCATGTTGCTCGAGTGTCCCGGAGCAACCTTCTTCTCGGGATACATGTGGTGCACGGCTTGGTTCACCGCGATCGCGGCTTCACTGAAGCCCAGCGCAATGAGCTTGAGTTTGCCCGGGTAGGTCGTGACGTCGCCCGCCGCGTAGATGCCGGGCTGGCCCGTTTCCATCTGGCTGTTCACGACGATCTCGTCCTTCACGAACGTGAGACCCCAGTCCGCG
>JANNRQ010000118.1:0-33750 GCA_031401495.1 Gemmatimonadota bacterium | reverse complement strand
GGCCGCCAAGGCCGCCCCGCTGCTCACATCAGATCCCGCTCTTGCCAGCTTACGGAAGCTTGTCGGTGCAGGCCTTCCAGTTCGGATGCGTTTGTGACTCGGTGAGGGTCGGCTCAAGCACAACGCTCGTTCCGTAGGTGCCCCCCTTGAAGTACGCGCCCGTCGGGAAGACCGCTTCCGTCAACCGGCCATATTGCCGGATAAGGCGGCGCATATCACCAAGGCGGTGAACCGTCAGGTACATCCACATGGCCCGTTCCCGAAACACCATGTCCTGGCGGCCGGCTGCGGTGACCGGATCTACCAAGGCCGGGAGAGACGCGGCAAGCGCGCTGCCCGAGCGAAGGGTGTTCAAGGTCGTGAGCCACGTTGCAGCGCCAACGGCCAAGTCGGCCTCGGCCTCGATCAACCGAGCCTCCTGCCCCGTGGCGATCGGGAACGGGCTCGTCACCGCCTGCGCCCATGGCGTATAGCCGGGAACGTACACTGGGGTCACGCCATCCTGACCGGTACGAAAAAACCGGACGCCGATGCGGGGGTCAATCCAATTGAGCGTGTTGGGCGTTTCGGACCCGTTCGGCGTGCCGAAGTTCGCCGACGACGGCATCCAGTCGTAGGGACCGTTGGTGATCGTGGTGGCCGAATACTCGGCACTGAAAGCGTAGGCAGTCGGCACGGCTGCGGAGCCAGCCCCGTCGCCACCGGCGCGAACAACCACGGCGGCCTGAGCGGGCTGGTTGAGATCCAGGAGCGCCCTCGCCTTACCAATGCGCGCCAGACTGCGCAGCGCATTCCCGGCTGGGATTGACACGAGTGCCGAGTCGAAATTGAGGATCGCCATGTTCCACAGCTGCACATTCGTGTAGCTGACCGCATCGTACGTCTTCGTGCCGTCCTCAGCGAGATAGCTAAAGGGAATGCCGTTGCAGAAAATCTCGCCACCGATAGTGAGCGCGAGGCCACGAACCGCCTGGATTTCGCCGATTTGCGCGTCCCGGGTGGGGCTAGCCGGAACGTACGCCCGAAGGGCGGAAACGGCCCTGGGACCGGAGTACATCACTCCGGAGAATCCGCTCCAGACTGTCGTGTTTGGGGCGGCATTGTTGTTGATTGTCCGCCGGTCCACGTCCTCAAAGCCATTGCGCGCGTTGATCAACTCGTCGCTCAACAGCCCCGCGGCTGCCCAGCCGTAGACGTTGGAGCCGGTAAAAACCCACATGTCGCGAAGCGCCGCGGCACGAAGTGCGTTCGCGCCAACCGCGCTTTTGGCATTTTCAGGTGTAATGACGTCAAGGTCCACTTCGAGCGGGTCCTGGCAGCTCGCGACTGCCAAGAGCAGCGCTGCCGCGACCAAGCCCGGGAAGCGATTGGAACGATTCAGGAATCGCATGGTTGCCTGTGAGTTAGAAGGAGAGGTTGATGCGCGTCACGAAGTACCTGAGCGGCGGCGGCTGCCAATTGAATTCACTGGTCTGCCCGCCTGCCTCTGGATCGAGGCCAGGATACTTGGTGCTCATCATCAGCAGGTTTCGGCCCGCGAAAACGAGCGTCGCGTTCTTGGCACGCGCGAGCGTGGCAAACCGCTGCGGGACCCGGTAGGAGACGGAAATCTCGCGCAGGCGCAGGAACTCCGCCGGCTTGATATAGCCGTAAAGCGTATTGAAGTGCGCCGACGATGTTCTGGCAACGGCCGCCGCCTGCCACTCGAGCGCCGTCTTCGGATCGTTGACCGCCTCACAGTTGCCGCCGTTGCACCGATCTGCCTCAGCGCTCCACTGGTGCCAGTTTCCTCCGCGATAATCGAGCATGGCGCTCATCGTCAGGGCATCCTGGAACAGACCGACGGAGTTGGTAAGGGATATTTCGCGCGTGGGCAAGGTGGGTCCGAGGAACTTCCAGACGCTGTCCACGACGATTTCGGAGGGGACAAGAATCTTGTCACCGTTCGCGTCATTGTAGCTGGTGATGGGTCGCTGCCAAAGGCCGCCGATCGGATACCCCTCCGCGTTACGCGTGGTGCCGAACGGCTGCGGCAGGGCGCCCATGTCGAGGATCTTGTTGGCGGTAAACGAACCTGAGACCCGCATGTTCCACGACACCAGTCGTGTCGAAACGACATCGGCATCAACCACGGCTTCGAAGCCGCGGTTACGGACCGACGAGATGTTGACCGTTTGCGACGTGGAGGCGCCGAGCGACGGCGGCAGCGGCAAGCTGCCAATGCCGTCCCTGCTGATCTTGTTGTAGTACGTCGCCTCCAAGGTGACTCGATGATCAAGAAGGCCAACCTCGAAGCCGGCTTCTGACTCTGTCACAACTTCGGGACGAATCAGGGTATTGCCGAGCGACGAGAGCCGTAGCGTTGACAATGCCGTATTCCCAACGACCACCGACGAGGCCGAAAGCGTTTGCAGCGCCGTCGTGGCTCCCGGCTGGATGCCCGCTCGGCCCCACGCCGCGCGCAGGCGAAGCTCCGAGACAAGATTCGACCGGGGGAAGAAGTCCTCCTGCGAGATGACCCAGGAAACGCCGGCCCGGGGGTAGTACGCTCGCGGGTAGCCGCGACCGAACGCACTGCTCTTGTCGGTCCGGACACCGGCTGTTACGAACAGCCGCTCGCGCCACCCGATGTTTTCGTCGAGATAGAACCCCAGCTGCGCGCCCTGAGACCGGCCTTCAGATCCACTGCGCACTCCGCCGGACGTAGTTGAAGTCGCGCCTGGGGAGAGGTTGTAGCCGTACGTGTCCACATAATTCGTGGCGTCGGTGTTGTACTGGACGCCGACCGTGGACTTGGCGATCACATCGGTCAAGGGCGAATAGTCTGCCGCGAGCAGCAGGTCTGACGTGGTGCGCCAGTAGTTGTCCTTGCTGACGTTCTTGCCTCCGCCCTGCCCAACCAGGCCAGTACCCCATCCGCCGTTCGGGCCTTCGCCGTTGCGGGCGAACATAATGCTGTTCCCGTGTGAGCGGTCGAGCCCTGTCGTGAGCCGCGCCGAGAGCCACGTCCGCGGCGTGTAGGTCGCGTTGGTGCTGATCAAATACCGCTGCTCATTGCTCGGTATTTCCATCGACATCATGTCGCCAAGGTGCTGCGCGGCGTACCCGTTGTACGTGCCACGAAACCCGGGCGCCGTGACGGCCTGCGTCCCGATGCCTTGGAAGTAGCTGGCATTGAACGGCACCTGAAGCTTTCTGTTCGTGAATGCCGAGCTGAAGTTCAGGTTCAGGTCAGACCGAAGTGCCGCCGTGAAATTTCCCCGCAGATTGAACTGGTCCAGCGTGTTGGGGTGGATCTGGTTCTCGCGCGGAGCTGTACCGCGCGCTGTGGTAATGCGCGCAATCTCATTGGCTGGCATCGTGTACGGGCCGGTCTCCTGCTCTCGTTCGATGGACGCGAAAAAGCGCATCGCTTCGGTTCCGCCTTGCGCCTGGAGCCCAACGTTCGAGCGATTGCCGGCGGAGCCGAACGGCGTCGTCTCCTTGTTCCGCAGCGGATTGAACGTCGTCAAGCTGTCAATCACGCAGGTGCCGAGGGCGGAGTTGCTAAGGCGGCACTGGCTGACGGTCGTCGAGATCACGCCCGTGGTCGGGTTGCGAGCGCGACCCCAGCTACGATAGTTGTCGAACCAGTTCGCGGGCTGCTCCACCGTACCGTACTCGGCGTAGGTGTTCCAAGTGGTCGGACCGGCTCTCCCGCGCTTGGTGCGGACGACGATCACGCCGTTGGAAGCCTGCGTGCCATAGATCGCCGACGCTGCCGGGCCCTTGATGACGTCCATCGACTCGATGTCTTCGGGATTGATGGCCGACAGACCTTGATTGGTGCCCAGATTGCCGCTCGCTTCGAATCCGCGGGTCTCGAGCTTGATCCCGTCAATGATCCAGAGCGGCTCGTTCGAGAGCGACATCGAATTGGCGCCGCGGATACGCACGTTGAAGGTGCCGCCGGTCATGCCGTAGCCGGGGATAATGGTGACTCCGGGCACGCGCGCCTGGAGCACCTGATCAACCGTGGAAACGGCGTTCAATTTTGCAATCGAATCAACCCTGACGTTGGTGACGACGTTGGCAATCGAGCGACGCGACTGATCACCAGTCGCGGTGGCGATGATTTCGTCAAGCATCACGACGTTGCGAGAAAGCTTGAATTCGAGCGAGGCTTCAGCTGACCCACTGACGTCAACCGACTGAGTCCTCGGAGTGAACCCGACGGCTTGCGCCCGAATAGCGGCTCGGCCAACCGCGACGCCGCGAAGCACATATCGGCCGTCGCTCTCGGTGATGCTCCGGATCGAGGTGCCGACCACCATCACGGTGACCCCCTCGACTCCCACCAGATTGGTGGCGTCAACCACCCGTCCGCTCACGACGCCGGTCTCTTGAGCGGCGACGGCAGCGAATGGGAGGACCATGAGGAGTGCGGCGCCGAGACTTGCCGCACGAGCAATGAGATTCCAGCGGTTGCGCACCATACGTCGTCTCCGTCGAGGGTTACCAACACGACTAGCGAAGCGATCCCTCAGCTTCGCAACAAGCACTAAATCAGCCGAACCAATGGCGAACTTCCTGATCGGCACTCTTCCTAGACTATAACCACGAACAACTGCGAACCGTCACAGTTGGCCTAGGCCATTCCAGAGCGGCCCCGAACCCTGCGAGGAGGAAAATGCGCCGCTTCGGACTACGCGCAAGGCCCGAACTACATGTCTATTTTGTGGAGTCGTCGCGCCGTAAAGTGCCCCACGTCGTGGCACCGCTGAGCACCCCTGCATTTCTCGTCACTTGCCGTGCACGCGTTGGGCCTCCACCTTGTTCGCGCGCGGAGCGTTCGGTACGTCCGCAGGAGTGTGTACAATGGGTCTTGGGGCGTGTCGCTGGGGCTTTGTTCGTTCTGCGCGCATTTGGGCGCAAGCGATGTCCCTGGTGTTTGCGTTTTCCGCAGGGAGTTTGCAGGGCCAGGGCGTCGTCATCGGCACAGTTCGCGATGGCGCGACCGGAGCGGCCGTGCCGGGCGTCGAAATCACCCACCGGCTTGCCATTGGGCGCGCGATCACGGACACGACTGGTCGCTTCTCGGCGGCATTGCCTGTGGGGCAGCATCTGCTGCATTTCGTGCATCCATACTTCCGTTCCGCCTCTGTCACGGTCCAGGTGGTGGCTCCGGACACCATGTTCGTCGACGTGCGATTGTTCGCGCGCGTGAGTCAGTTACCGCAGATCAACGTGGTCGAACAGCCCAACCGGCTCATGCCTCCGGGATTCGAAGACCGCATGCGCCTGGGGTTTGGCGGCTTCATTCAGGACAGCACGCTCCGCAAGCACGAGCGGTTCTCGCTGTCCAACGTCTTGACCGGCCAGGTGCCCGGGGTGCGCATTGCTGCCATTGACGGGCGCAGCATCGTGACCTCGTCTCGAGGCGGCCAGAACCTGGGGGCGGCCACCCAGAGCGAGCCCGGAGGCCGCTGCCCAATGGCTATCTGGGTCAACGGGGTTCAAACTTGGTCGCCCGCCTTGAGGCCTCGGAATCGTCTAGCTGGCGCTCGCGCTCCGGGCGTGAGCGGCGCACCTGACCTCAACCAGTGGCTGGTTCAGGATCTTGAGGCCATCGAAGTGTATCAGGCTGCGTCGGTACCCGCGCAATTTCGAGGTGCAGGCTCAGGCTGCGGCGTGGTCGTGCTGTGGCTGCGAATGAAATAGGTTCGAACCTGATGCAGAGTCAGGCGATGCGGATCGCGAGGCCGGCGTCAGTCGGAGCATTCCTTATAGTATGGCGCTTTCGATCAACCCAAGCAGCAGGAACGCCAGGATCGGCGACACGTCGATTGGTCCCATCGCCGGCAGGATGTGCCGAAGCGGCTTCAGGAACCACTCCGTAAGACTGTACGTCCATCGGATCCACTTCGAGTACGGCGACATGCCGACCCACGTCGACACCACGCGAACGATCAGCGCGATGCGGAACAGGCCGAACGTCCACATCACCAGCACGCGCCAGGCGCCGCCCGGCGTTTCAGTGGCATAGCGCACCTGCTGCATCATTCCGTACGCGAACTGCAGTAGCGAAATCAGGATCAGGCCGCCGACCACGACGACGACCAGCGTCCACCAGGGAGCGCTGCTGGGTTGTCCACCCGCGCGCACGATGCGCGTCTCGATCGGCTTCATCAGCGGATCCACGTACGTCCGGAAGAACTGCGGGATGGGCCCGAACGGATTGACGCGACGCGTTCGCACCAGCCAATCCACCAGCGCGATCACCGCCACGACGGCGCCAATCCAGAACAGCGCCTGCCTGACGTAGCTGACAAAGGCGGCGTAAAGCTCCATGCGCAAAATCTACCGCGAGAACAACATCGTCAGTCCGCTCACCAGACCGATGGCGATGATCACGCCCCGCACCAGCGTCTGCGGCAAGCGCTGCGCAGTGCGCGATCCGATGTAGCCGCCCGTGACGGCACCGCCGGCCATCGCCAAGGCCACCGGCCAGTGCACCAGGTTCGTGAACGAAAACATCACTGCGGCGACGACGTTCATGCAGAGACCGCCCCAATTCTTGAGGCCGTTCATTCGATGGATGTTGGCAAGCCCCATGAAGCCGAGGGCGGCAAGCATCAGGATGCCGACGCCGGCGCCGAAGTAGCCGCCGTACACGCTCACCGCGAACTGGTATCCGAGAACCGAGACCGGCGGCCGCGTGCTGGTGAGTGCGATGTCGTGTTCCGGGCTCCCGGCCCTCGACGCCAGGCTCCCGGCGTCGGAACGCCACCGACGCAGCCAGCGCATGGTCGGGCGCTGCACGAGGAACAGGAACGTCGCGCCCAATACGAGATATGGCACCAACGCCTTGAACCGATCCGGTGGCGTGATGAGCAGGAGCCACGCGCCGAGACCACCGCCCAGAAGACTCGGCAGTGCAAAGCCCAGGGCCCACGGCCGCGAGCCCTCGATGTGTTTGCGGTAACCGAACATGGAGCCGAATGCGCCGGGGACGAGCGCGACCGTGCTGGTAGCGTTGGCGTCCAGCGGAGGTATGCCCGCGGCGACCAGTGCCGGGAATGTCACCAGCGTCCCGGCGCCCGCCACGGAGTTCATGATGCCCGCAATCATCGCGGCGAGCACCACGAGTGCTAGCTGGAGAGGTGGCAATGTCGCCGACGAATGGGGGCCGGTAGATTTCTGTACGCGCGAATCCCGCAATGCGCGCGATACTCTACGGAGAACGTAGCATGAGTGTCACGCAGGCAAAGACGAGCGGCAAAGACGACACGAAGGCGCCCGGGTCCGGTGCTATAGAGATCAAGGACAGCCGTACCGGCAAGTCGTATACAGTGCCGATTCTCGAACCCGGCATTGAAGGCGACACGACGGTTCGGGCGATGGATCTGCGCCAGGTGAAGGTCAAGGACGGCGAGTTCGGCCTCATGACCTACGACCCGGCTTTCATGAACACGGCGTCGTGCAAGAGCGCCATCACGTTCATCGACGGGGACAAGGGAATCCTGCGCTACCGCGGCTACCCCATCGAGCAGCTGGCGGAGAACGCCACGTTTCTCGAGGTGGCATGGCTGCTGCGCGAAGGCGAATTGCCAACGCAAAGTGAATACGACCAGTGGGTGCATGACATCACGTACCACACGTACGTGCATGAGAACATCAAGGGCTTCCTGACCGGGTTCCGCTACGACGCGCATCCGATGTCGATGCTGTGTTCGGTGGTCGCGGCGCTCTCGTCGTTCTATCCGGAGGCCAAGCACATCGAGGATGTGCAGCAGCGCGAAATCTCGATCGTGCGCCTGCTCGCCAAGCTTCCGACCCTGGCTGCTTTCTGCTACCGCCATTCGAAGGGCCTTCCGTTCATCTATCCCGACAACGATCTCGGCTACGTCGAGAACTTCCTGTCGATGGTGGCCAGGATGTCGGAGCAGAAATACGAAGGCAACCCGATTTTCGTCAAAGCCCTTGAGGTGTTGTTCATCCTTCACGCGGACCATGAGCAGAACTGCTCGACGAACGCGGTGCGCGCGGTGGGTTCATCGCACGTGGATCCGTTCTCCGCAGTCGCGGCCGGCATCGCGGCCCTCTACGGCCCGTTGCACGGCGGCGCGAACGAGGCCGTCTTGCGCATGATTGGCGAGATCGGGAACCCGAAGAACGTTCCCGCGTTCATCGACGAGGTGAAGGACGGCAAGGGGAGCCGGTTGATGGGCTTCGGCCACCGCGTCTACAAGAGCTACGATCCGCGCGCGAAAATCGTGAAGCGCCTGGCGGATGAGATTTTCAAGGTCGTCGGAATGGACAAGGACCTCGAAATCGCGCTCAAGCTGGAGGAGGCGGCGCTCAACGATGACTACTTCGTGTCGCGCAAGCTGTACCCGAACGTGGACTTCTATACCGGCCTGATCTATCGCTCGATGGCGTTCCCGACCGAGTTCTTCACCGTGCTGTTCGCGGTGGCGCGCACAGCCGGCTGGCTGGCGCAGTGGGAAGAGATGCTGAACGACAAAGAGCAGAAGATCGCGCGCCCGCGTCAGATCTACACTGGCAAGCCGGAGCGGGCGTACCAGTCGGCGGTCTCGAACAAGTTCCCCAAGACTCGGAAGTAGTCAGATCCGCGTCATCCCGGTGCGGCAGTGTTTGCGCGCCGGGCACGCATCGCAGCGGGCCACCCGCGCGGTGCAGATCAAGGCGCCGAGCTCCATCAGCGCCTGATTGTGCTCCCACGTTTCCTTGCCGCTTGAGGGCAGGACGGCTTCGGCCAGTCCCCAGATCCGACGCGCGCCGCGTGTGGTCTTGAAATCCGCGCGTGGCGCGAACGCTCGTTTGAGCACGCGCGCAACGTTCGTGTCCACCAGCGCGGCGCGTTTCTCGAACGCAAATGATGCGACTGCACCAGCGGTGTATGCCCCAATGCCCGGAAGTTTTCTCAGCTCCGCCGGGTCCGAAGGGAGCGCATCGACCTTGCGCGCCAATGCCTGGAGATTTCGCGCCCGTGCGTAGTATCCCAGTCCTTCCCACTGCTCGCGCACCTGTCTTGGTTTCGCCCCCGCCAGTGAGCCGAGCGTGGGGAAGCGGCCAATGAAGCGCTGGTAGTAGTCCAGTACGCGCGACACCTGCGTTTGCTGGAGCATCGCTTCGGAAACGAGTACGTGGTACGGATCACGCGTCTTGCGCCACGGCAGGTCCCGCCCGTTCCTGCGAAACCACGCGCGAACCGCGCGGCTGAACTTCGTTGCGCGCGCGGCATCCACCTCCGCGCGGCGCGGCTTCACTCCGGTGTCCAGGTCACATTCGCTCCGCTCAGTGCAGGCGGCGTGGCCGCGAACAATCCGTCGCGCACGCCCACGCGATGCGCCAGCGCCAGGCCGATCGCGATGCTGCTGACGCCGGCGGTCAGGCGCACCGCGTGTTCGAAGCGAATCGCGCGCGCCGGTGACAGGAGGGCAGGGATTGCGAAGAGCGACGTGATGATCGCCATGCCCGCGATGGTTCCGACACAGAAGCACAACAAGTACACGAGCGCGGTCAGGGCAGAATTCGTCGTGCCGAGCACGAGTAGCGCGAGCACCGCCGAACCGGCGAGGCCATGCACAACGCCGATCGCAAACGGCCGTGAGGCCGGGACGATTGTCGTGTTCTTGGTGCGCATGGAGCTGATGCCGAGGACAATGAGCATCAACGCGACAAGGAACTCGAGGGCCAGCGCTACACGGATCGGCATCGGCGCCTTGAGCAGCACCAGCGCACCGCCGACAAGCAGTACGCTGAGCGAATGTCCCGCGCCCCACCACGCCCCCATGGTCGCAGCGCGGCGAGCGGACGGCCCGCCGGCAACGATCGTGCTGATCGCCGCGACATGATCGGCGTCCGTGGCGTGTCGCATGCCAAGGACGAGTCCAAACGCGAGGGCGGGCAGCGGAGTCATGCGTGTGGCGGGGTTGGCGTGAAGTTAGTGGCGCGTCATCTTCAACGCCCATGACCGCCGGACTCTTTCTCGCAGCGATATTGGCGTTCGCGTCACCGGGGAGCGGCGGCGGTCTGCATGCGGCCCTGCGGGCCTCCGATCCGGCACACAACGCTCACCTGGCGACGCCGCCAAAGCGGCTGACGCTGTGGTTTACCGAAAGGCCGCAGATCCCGTTCTCACACGTGCAGCTCACGGGACCCAACGGCGACGTGACGCTCGGCAAACTCGCCGCCGACACCGGCAAGGCGCTCAAGGCCGATATCCTCGGCGCCATGCCGAGTGGCACCTACAAGGTTGTGTGGAAGACGGGCGGCTCCGACGGACATGCGGTCACCGGCGACTTCTCGTTCATGGTGGCTGGGCCAACGGAGCAAGTGCATGCGACTCCGCTGGAATCGTCGCACTCAAGTACCGCGAGCGCGATGCCTCAGCCTGTGGGCGTGCGCCTCGTTCGTCTCCTCGAATTCATGGGATTGCTCGTAGTGCTGGGTGTCCTGGTGTTCGTGCACGGCGTGTTGCCGCCGCTGGCGCAGCGCGGTGTCCACACTTCGGACGCCGAGCAGCGGGCGCGCAGACTCGGCGAAGCGCTCGCCATCGTCTACGTCGCAGCCGCCGGATTCCGTTTGGTGTTCCAGGCGCAAGCGGTGGGCGCGCCTGCCGCATCGCCGATCCAGGCTTTGACTGACATCGTGACGCGCTCGAACTGGGGCAACGCCTGGCTGCTTGGTGAGCTGGGCGCGTTGCTCGTGATACTCGGATTGTGGTTCTCGATCAGGCGCATGCGCGCGGGTATGCCGACGGCGCTCACGGGCGCTCTCGCGATGACGCTATCGCCGGCGCTGTCTGGGCACGCGGCCGCGGCCAAGATGTTTGTCCCCAGCGTCACACTCGACGCACTGCACGTGGCCGCTGTTGGCGCGTGGCTCGGCACATTGTCGGTTGTAGTGCTCATCGGTATTCCCGCGATGGCGCGTGTGAAGGATGGGAACGCGCATGCCGCCGTGAGCGCGCTGGTGAATTCCTTCCATCCCATCGCCCTGCTGGCAGCGCCGATGGCTGTGCTGGCGGGACTCGGGTCCAGCGCGTTCCGGCTGGGTTCGATCAGGGCGCTGACTGACACTCCCTACGGAACGGCGCTCATTGTGAAACTCATCGGTGTTGCCCTGCTAGCGGCGTTCGGTGCATGGAACTCGATGCGCGCGCGGCGCCGGCTCGGCACGCCAGGCGCCACCACCAGCATACGGCGCACTGCCATGGCCGAAGTACTGCTTGCGGTACTCGTGCTGTGGGCCACCACCGATCTGGTAGGAACGCCGGTTCCATCCGAACTCGCGCAACCGTGACGTCGGGCAAACCGTTCACCATGGACTCCGTGGCTGCGGCGTGGCCCATCACGTATCGCGAGGTGCTTGATGCCCGCAAGCGGTTGTCGTCGTTTCTCACACCCACGGCGCTGCGGAACTATCCGTTGCTCGACGAGCACATCGGCGGTGGAACGTCTTTGCTCATCAAGCACGAAAACCATCAGCCCACGTGCTCGTTCAAAGTGCGCAACGGCCTCTCGGTCGTGACCGGGATGTCGGCGGATGAGAGGAAGCGCGGCGTGGTGGCGGCGTCGACCGGGAATCACGGGCAGGGCATCGCCTACGCCGCAAAGCTCATGGGCGTGAGCGCAACCATCTGCGTGCCGGTCGGCAACAATCCCGAGAAGAGCGCTGCGATGCGCAGCTGGGGCGCGAAGGTCGTCGAGTCCGGAAAGTTCTACGATGACTCGGTCGCCGCGATGCTCCGACTCGCGAAAGAGGAGGGCCGCATGGTTGCTCACTCTACTAACGATCTACGGGTTCTCACGGGTGCCGCCACCATGTCGCTCGAGATGATGGAGCAATCCGGCGGACTCGACGCCATCGTCATTGCGATCGGCGGCGGGTCGCAGAGCGTCGGTGCCCTTACCGTGGCGCGTGAACTGGCGCCGAATATGCCGGTGTACGGTGTGCAGGCCGCCGGAGCGCCGGCGATCCACGACTCGTGGCACGCCAAGGCGCCGTTCGCTACCGAGACCGCCAACACATTCGCCGAGGGCGTGGCGACGCGACAACCATATGGCATGACGTTCGCCACTTTGTGTGACGGGCTGGCTGGCTTCGTGACGGTGACGGACGCCGAACTGGCGGACGCGATCCGCATCATCCTCACGCTCACACACAACCTCGTGGAAGGCGCTGGCGCGCTCGGGGTTGCGGGCGCATTGAAGCTTCGGGACACGCTCAAGGGCAAGCGCGTCGGCATCGTGTTCTCGGGCGCGAATCTCGACACCGCTGTGCTGCGACGTATTCTGGCCGGAGAGCTGTAGCCGGCCCAACGGTTCCGCGGAACCGACTGGCCCGGGCCTTCGCTTTTGTCGCCGAGGTACCCGTCCATCACCTACAGCCCTCCCGGCTAACGGCTGTAGGAAAACCGCAACCTCAGAACTCAGGACACTTTCCGCGTCTTGCGTTTCAGGAAGTCCATCAGGATGAACTGTCCGAGCGTCATCGTGGTGGTGAAGTAGGCCTTTCCGCGACAAATCTCGGAAACCTTCTTCACGAACTCCACCAGCGCGCGGTCGCGCGCCAGCATGAACGTGTTGATCATCACGCCGCTGCGCCGGCAGAGCGCCACCTCGCGCAGCGTCTGCGCGATGACCGTCGAGTCGAGCCCGAACGAGTTCTTGTAGACCTGCCCGTTCGGCATCGTCAGGGCGCTTGGCTTGCCGTCCGTGATCATGATGATCTGGCGCATGTCCTTCTTTTGCGCGAGCAACAAGCGGCGCGCCAGCTTGAGTCCCTCGGCGGTATTCGTGTGGTACGGGCCCACCTGGGCGCCGGCCAGCGCGGGCAACGGGATCTCCTCCGCCGAGTCGTGGAAGAGCACGACCTTGAGCGAGTCGCCGGGGAATTGCGTCTTGATGAGGTGCGTCAGCGCCAGCGCGACTTTCTTCGCCGGAGTAAAGCGGTCCTCGCCGTACAGAATCATCGAGTGCGAGCAGTCGAGCATCAGCACGGTGGCGCACGACGAGCGGTACTCGGCCTGGTGCACCATGAGGTCGCCGTAGTCGAGATCGATGGGGACCTCGAGCTTGCCGTTGCGCGCCATCGCGCGCTTGAGCGTCTCGTTGACGTCGAGATTCAGTGTGTCGCCGAATTCGTATGGTTTGCTCCAGCCGTCCGTCTCAATTCCGGTGGCGAGGTATGGAGTGTCGTGGCTGCCGAAGCTCGACTTGCCGAACGAGCCCAGCAGGTTGCGCAGGGTCTTGTAGCCGAGGAAGTCCACGCCCTTTTCGGTGAGCGAGAACTGCACGTCACGTGCGGCGGCGCGAGCCAGGCTCCCCGGACCCTCCATCTGCTGGTGACCAGCGGGCATCTGCGGCGGTTGTGTCGCGTTGAGGTAGCCCTCCTGGACCAGCCGCTGGATCAGGTCATCCAGCAACTTGGCGAGCTGCGCCTGCGACTCCGGCGTCCCCTCGCCGCGCAGCGCCTTGAGCATATCCGGGGTGAACTGGCCAGAGGCCATTAGCGCGTCGATGATCGCCTGACGCAGCGCGTCCATCGAGCGGTCGTTGCCGTCCTCGCCGTACTCGAAGCCGAAGTGCGACTGCTCACCGCCGCCGGCGAATCCCGATTGGAGCAGGAAATCCGCAAGGTTGTCCAGCAGCGACTGGAGGTCGATCGCGTCCGCTGCTTCAGGGCTGAACTTGGAATACGAATGCCGCTTCACATTCGGACGATAACCTCACCGCCGATGCCTCGCACCTGACCCTATACCCTATACCCTATACCCTACACCCTGCCTTATAGGTTGTGAGGGTGCCCGCGCTCAACCCGTTCAAAGTCCTTCAGCGTCACCGCAACTTCCGGATTTTCTGGTTCGGCCAGACGCTGTCGCTGATCGGAACGTGGATGCAAAGCATGGCGCAGGGCTGGCTTGCGCTGGAGCTGACAGACAACGCCTTCCTCGTGGGCCTGGTTGCAGCCGCTGGATCGCTCCCGATCGTTCTCTTCTCGCCGTACGCCGGCGTCATGGCGGACCGCCACAATCGCCTCAAGCTGCTCAAAGTGTGCCAGACGCTGCTGGCGCTCGAAGCGGCGCTGCTCTTCTGGTTCACCTGGTCGGGCAACATCACGATCGCGTGGCTGCTCGGCATCGCGTTCGCGGCCGGCACGATCAGCTCACTCGAGATTCCCGCCCGTCAGTCGCTGGTGATAGAATTCGTCGGGCGCGACGACCTGCCTCAGGCCATCGCGCTCAACTCGAGCGGATTCAACCTTGCCCGCATCGCGGGCCCCGCACTCGCGGCGCTCGTTATTTCCAAGCTCGGCATCGCTTGGGCGTTCGCGTTCAACGCGTTGAGCTTCGCGACAGTGCTCGTCGGCCTCTTCATGGTGGACCTCCCGCCGTGGCAGCCCGCGTCCGTTCTCGTACGTCCGCTGGAAGGAATCCGTGAAAGCGTACGCTACATGCGCGATACGCCGATGGTCGCGGCGATGATGAAGCTCGTCACCGTGTATTCCATCCTCGGCGTTCCGTACCTCACGCTGATGCCGGTGTTTGCCCGCGACCAGCTCGGACTTGGCGCCGGGGGCTACGGTCTCTTGCTCGCGAGCGTCGGCGTCGGCGGATTCATCGGAGCGATCGCCATCGCAGCCAGTTCAGGGCGACAGGCAGGCATGAAGGCCCTGATCATTGCGTCGTACGCATTTCCGGCGTTGCTGATCGTGCTCTCTGCCACGACCGAGGTGCATGTCGCATACTTGGTGCTCTTCGCTGCCGGAGCATCCATGATCGTGAACGGCGCCGTCTCCAATGCCGTGTTGCAACACAGCGTGCCTGACCGGCTGCGCGGGCGGCTGATGGCCGCATACTCGTTCGTGGTGGTCGGGTTGGCGCAGACGGTCGGGTCGTTCATCGCCGGCGTCGTCGCGCGCGCGTTCGGCGTGCAATGGGCCATCGCGATCGGCGCGAGCGTCATGCTCAGCTACGGGCTCTACGCATTCCGGCGACCGCCGTTTCGAATCCCGCCGGGCGCCGTGCCTGGCACCTAGCCATGTACTCCACGTGCCTCTTTTGCCACGGCGAACTCGGCTCGAACGAGGTGGTCGAGAAGTTTCCCGTCGGCAGACGACTGGCGTTCGACAGCGAGAAGGGGCGCCTGTGGGTCGTGTGCCGCAAATGCGAGCGGTGGAACCTCACGCCCATCGAGGAGCGCTGGGAGGCGATCGAAGCGTGTCAGCGCTTCTTCGAAACGGCGCGCCTCCGCGTCGCGACCGACAACATCGGACTCGCGCGCCTGAGTGAGGGCCTTGAGTTGGTGCGCGTCGGCACGGCGCTGCCTCCGGAGTTCGCGGCGTGGCGCTACGGCGACCAATTCGGCAAGCGGCGGACAAGGAGCGTCATCTACACGGCTGCCGGAATTGTGGTCGTCGGCGGTGTCGTGATCGGTGGCATGACCAGCGGACTGATCGCCGGCGGCAGTTGGGGAATGTGGCAGGGCGCGAAGGGTCTCTACGATCTCATCGACGACAGGCGCACTCGACTTCGCCTGACCCTCCCCGAGACCGGTGAACTCGTGTCGCTGCGCAAGCGGCACATCGCGCACTCGGAGCTCATGCGCACGGAGACCGACTGGCGGCTGCGACTGTCCTATCTTCCGCCGGACGGCAGCCTTGTGAAATACTCCTACAAGATGATCGACGTGACCGGACCCGACGCACTTCGCGTCGCCGGCCAATTGCTGCCGAAGATCAACTCGTCGGGCGGGAGCAGGAAGGAGGTGCAGGACGCCGTGCAGCTCGTGGGTCAGTACCCGGACACCGAGCGCCTCTTCAAGAGTCAGGCCAAGTCCGCACCGCGCAGATATCCGACGGAGGGCAAGAACCCGTCGAACGCGTCGATCGCCAGGTTGCCGCTGTACGTCAGGCTCGCGCTCGAAATGTCATCGCACGAAGAGCAGGAGCGTCGCGCGCTCGAGGGCGAGCTCGCGCTGTTGCAGGCAGCGTGGCGCCAAGCGGAGGAAGTGGCGAAGATCGCGGACGACATGTTCCTGCCGGAAGGAACGAACGAAAAACTCGACGAGCTCAAGAGGAGGGACCGCGGATCGAAGTCTGAGGGTTGAGCTCTCGATTCTTTATCCGCGATCTGCTATCCCAAACCGCTCCCGCGCAGCGGCCACCACGACATCCGCCGACGCTGGAATGCCCAGACGTGCGGTGTCCAGGCAAAGATCATAGTTCTCCATTGCGCGCCAATCCGCGCCCCAGTGTCGCCGCACGTACTGCTCGCGCTCCTTGTTCACCTTCTTCACTTCGTGTTCGGCGCTTGCCGGACTCACGCCGCGGTGCTTTACGGCGTAGTCCACCAGTGACGGGAACGCCGCGTAGCAGAAGACATGCAGCGCGTCCGCGCGGTCGCCCAGCAAGAAGCGCGCGCCGCGTCCGACAAGAACCGCGCTGCCTTGCTGCACGGCTTCTTCGATGACCGCCTTCGTCACCGCGACCAATCGCTCTTCGGGAAGGTCCATCATGCTCGCGTCCATGACAGGCAACGCCGACTCCGGCGCCGCCAGGGTCATCGCGCCCGAGATGCGCTCGGCCAATGACGGGACTCGCTCCTCGCGGGACGAGATCTCCGAGACCGAAACGCCGAGCCGGGCTGCCACCTCGTCCACCATCGCGCTGTCGAGCAACGACCAGCCCAGCGTTTTCGCCACGCCCTTTGCCACATCGCGGCCACCACAACCGAACAGGCGCGAAACGGTGATGATCACGCTTGCGTCCTAGGCGAGGTTTCCGCCAAAGGGATCACTCGGACGACGGCGAGGCTCTGCGGCGGCGCGTCCGTACTCGCCGGCATCGTTGCGCGAAATACGCTTGCGCGCCACGAGTGCTTCCAGCACCAGTTCGCACGCGGCAACCGAGAGTGCGGGGTCGTCTTTGGCCGCGAGTCCGGTGCTGTGGACGATGTCGATCAGGCCGGGGACCACTTCGAATCCCTTGTACACGAGCTTCGACTTGGCGTCGTCGTCCACGAGCAGTGCGCCGCCCTCGTCGAACCACATGATGATGTCGTCCGTGTTCACACCGCCGGCGCGATCCTGAAACGTGCCGTCCGCCGCCCGGCGAATCAGCTCCTTGGCGATCGCGGCGCCGCCTACCAGTTCGCCCTCATACTCGAGCTCGATCTTGCCGGTGATCGCAGGAAGCGCCGCGTATACATCGGACACGCGCGGCACGACTTCCTCATCGCCCGTCATCACGGTCCGCCGTTCGGCGTTCGACACGACGTTTTCCATCACGGTGATCGGCAAGCGCTGCGAAACGCCCGAGCGCCGGTCGATGCGGCGGTCAACGCGTGCCTCGAATGCGATGCGCTCGATCAGCTCCGAGATGAAGTCGGGGACGCGAACGGGGCGATGGTCACGGTCCGCCCAGGCCTCCTGCCTGGTGATCTCGATGCCGAGGTCAATGGAGGCCGGATAGTGGGTGAGGATCTCGCTGCCGATGCGGTCTTTGAGCGGCGTGATGATCTTGCCGCGCGCCGTGTAGTCCTCGGGGTTGGCCGTGAAGACGAGCAGCACGTCGAGCGGAAGGCGCACCGGGTAGCCTTTGATCTGCACGTCGCCTTCCTGCATCACGTTGAACAGGCCAACCTGCACTTTGCCAGCCAGGTCGGGCAGTTCGTTGAGCGCGAAGATGCCGCGATTCGCGCGCGGCAGCATGCCGTAGTGGATCGTGAGTTCGTCCGAGAGCAGGTGCCCGCCGCGCGCGGCTTTGATCGGATCCAGGTCGCCAATCATGTCGGCGATGGTCACGTCGGGCGTCGCGAGTTTTTCGACGAAGCGCTGGTCGCGGTGCACCCAGCCGATCGGCGTGTCGTCACCCATTTCTTCAATCTTCGTGCGGCCGTACTTCGATATTGGCGCGAACGGATTGTCGTTGACTTCGCTGCCGGCGATGATTGGCGCGACATCGTCGAGCAGCGTCACGAGCGCGCGCAGGATGCGCGACTTTGCCTGACCGCGCAGGCCCAGCAGGATGAAGTTGTGCTTCGAGAGCAGCGCGTTGACGATCTGCGGCATCACGCTGTCCTCGTAGCCGAGGACGCCGGGGAAGAGGGGGGCATCGACGCAGAGGCGGGCCAAAAGATTCTGGCGCAATTCGTCCTTGACCGAGCGGGTCGCTCGCCCCGCTACTCCGTACGGCGACTTCTTCAGCTCACCCAGCGTTTTCGGTTGCATACCCAATGCTACCCCAGTACTGCGTTTACAGGATAGGGGTTGGAGTTACCCAACGCCGTAGGCTGGGAGAGCAGTAGGTGCTGGGCGGGTACCTCCGCAACAGCCCCGCAACTGATGAGTTCCTCGGCCGGTGCCGGGGTACCCGCTGGGAACCTACGGCTCTCCCAGCCCACGGCTGTGGTGGCAGCGGCAGTTCGCCGGGGTACTCGCTCGGAACCTGCGGCTCTCCCCGCCTACGGCTGGGGTGGCAGTGGCAGTTGGCCGGGGTACCCGCTGGGAACCTACGGCTCTACCAGCCTGCGGCCGCTGTTGTTCAGAACTCAATCCGCGAGGGAAACTTCCACCTGATTGTCGTAGAACACGGGTCCATGTCCCATGTCGGTCTCTCGCTGGGATGTAGTCTGATTTGCATTGGCGCCGTCCGATGCAAACTTGCCCCACCAGATGGAGGGCGCCCACACCACTCCTTCCTTGATCCCGGACTCGACCCTGGCAACCGCCGTGAACACGCCCCGGTCGTTGTGGATCGCCACGCGCATTCCCGGCGCGACTCCGCGCCGCTCCGCGTCCGCCGGGTGCAGCAAGCACTCCGGTTCGCGCGCCGCGCGCCTCAACGCGCCAATGTTCACGAACGTGGAGTTGAGGAACTGGTGCGCCGGCGATGAAATGAGCGTGAGGGGGAAGCGCTTCATCAGGGCGGGGTCGCGCTCCGGTGACTCGTACGGCGGGATGTATGTCGGGACCGGATCCAACCCCATCTCCTTCAGCCGCTCCGAGTAGAACTCGCACTTGCCGCTCGGCGTCGGAAACCCGCCCTCAGCGAACGGCACGTACGGCGTCGGCACGTTGAGGCGCAGCCACCCCTTCTTGAGGAGCGCGTCGAAGGTGACGCCCTCGAACCTCGACGACGTCGACTCCAAGGACTGCTTGATGATGGTCTGATCGTCGTCGCGGAAGCACGGATCGGCGTAGCCCATCTTCACCGCGATCAGCCGGAAGATCTCGCTGTTGGGGCTTCGCCTCGCCCAACGGCGCGATGGACGGCCGATTCAGCGTCACGTAGTAGTGGCCGTACGACAAGTGCACGTCCCAATGCTCCAGTTGTGTCGTGGCCGGAAGCACGATATCGGCCCAGTCGGCGGTGTCGGTCTGGAAATGCTCGAGGACGACGGTGAACAGGTCCTCGCGCGCCATTCCTTTCAACACCTGGTTCCGATCGGGAGCGACCGCCGCCGGATTCGAGTTGTACACGATCATCGCTTTCACCGGCGGCCCGCCGACGCCGGCGTCGCTCTTGGTGAGCGCATCGCCGAGCCGGATCATGTTGATCGTGCGCGTCTCGGGGCCGAGGTCCGTGCGGTGCAGCGACTGCTTGTTGAAGGCGAAGGCGCCGCTGGTCGACAGCTGGACCCCGCCGCCGGGGCGACGCCAGTGTCCGGCCACTGCTGGCAGGCACGCGATGGTGCGCACGGCCATGCCGCCGCCAGCGTGACGTTGCAGGCCGTAATTGACGCGCAGGAAACACGCCTTCGCACGCGCGAATTCCTCTGCGAGCTTCACAATCGCTTCGCGCGGAAGTCCCGTGATCGCCGCGACGCGTTCCGGTGAATACTCGCGTGCCCGTTCACGCAATTCCTTCTCGCCGATAGTGTACTTGGCGAGATAATCCGCGTCCTCGAGCCGGCGATCGAAGATCACGTTCATCATGCCCAGGGCGAGCGCCGCGTCGGTGCCGGGCCGGATCGGGAGCCACTCGTCGCACTGCTGCGCGGTGCGCGTCTGGATGGGGTCGATGCAGATGACGCGCGCGCCATTCTCGCGGGCCCGCAACACGAACGGCCACATGTGCGGATTGGACGTGAGCGTGTTGGTGCCCCACAGGATCACGAGATCGCTCTGAGGAATGCCTTCGACGTCCGCCCCGATCGTGGCGCCCACGGTCATGCGCATGCCGGTGACGCCGGGAGTGGAGCAAATGGTGCGGTCGAGCTTCGACGCGCCGAGCTTGTGGAAGAATCGGCGATCCATCGACTCGCCCTGCACCATGCCCATGGTGCCGGCGTACGAGTAGGGCAGGACTGCCTGCGGCCCATCGGGCGACTTGGCGATCGCGCCGAGTCGCTGAGCGATCTCGGTGATTGCGGCGTCCCATGAAATGCGCTCGAACTTGCCCGAGCCCTTGGGACCCACCCGACGCATCGGGTGCTGCAGCCGGTCCTCATGGTACGTGCGCTCCACGTACCGGTTCACCTTCGTGCAGAGGAAGCCGTTGGTGAACGGATGGTCAGGGTCGCCCGCGACCTTCACCGCGCGCCCGTCTTCGACGGTCACGAGCATGGCGCACGTGTCCGGACAATCATGCGGACAGGCGCCACGAACGACGGTGGTTTCAGCCATGGAAACTGTAGGGGATTTCTTGACTCTGCTGTATTAAAAACTAAGTTACACACCGTAACAACAGGACCTCGGAACGCGTGCAATTCGGGCAAACGTTCGTGATGGTTCCCAACTCTACGGGGAGAATCCCATGATGAAGCGCATTGCTCTCGTTGCCGCGATGATTGCGGTGTCGGCGTGCAACAACGCCGCGAAGGAAAAGGCTCGTATGGACAGCGTCGCAGCAGACTCGACGGCCAAGGCCGCGGCTGCCGCTGCGGAAGTGCAGCGTGTGGCTGATTCGACGAAGGCCGCTGATTCCGTGAAAGCTGCGGCGTCCAAGACGAAGACGAAGACGTCCGGCACGAAGTCCAAGATGTAGTTCGGCGCGCAACCGCTGAATCAGAAGGGCGCGACGCACGTCGCGCCCTTTTGTTTTCTACCGGTTCTCCCGCCACCAGCGAAACGCTTCCGGAACGCCGACAGCGGGGCGCATGGCCGGGTTCCAGCCCAGTTCGCGCTTCGCGCGTTCCGATGAGAACGGGTTGTCCTCCGCGATGAAGTCGATCGCGGAGTTGCTGCTCAGGCTGAATCGCCCACCGCTCAGCAGTTTCATCGCCGACTTCGCGACGCGCAGTCCTGTGCGCGCGATCCCCAGCGGCATCGGGATAAAGAACGGCTTCAGGCCGAGCCCCTGGCCGGCCAGCTCGAAGAACTCGCGTACCGGGACGTCGAAGTCGTTCGCGAGGTTGTAGGCATTCCCTCCTGCGCGGTCGCTCGTGGCCGCGAGCACTGCGCCCTGCGCCACGTTCGCGGCGTGGACGACGCCGAAAACGGACCGTCCGCCGTTGAGCAGTGGCACCGGCAGTCGCTTCTTGAGGAGCGACGCCACCCGCGGCACGAACTGTCGGTCCCGCTGTCCGTAGACCACGACCGGCCGCACGGCGGATGCCCACACGCGCCCCTGGCGATGCGCGTCCAGCACAAGCGCCTCCGACTCACGCTTGGATCGCGCGTAGAACGCGCGCTCCGACAACGGTGCGAGTTCGGCCTGTTCGTCCGTCTTGCGGCCTTGCTTGGCTGCTTCGTAGCGCGCCGTCGGCCCGTACACCGCCACGCTGCTGACTTGCAACAGCCGTGCCTTGGCGCCTTCAGCCGCCGCGATCGCGTTGCGCGTGCCCTCGATGTTCGTGACGCGAAACGCCTCCCAACCGCCGCGCACGATGATGTGGGCCGCCGCGTGGAACACCACGTGGCATCCAGTCGCCGCGCGCCGGAATGAGGACTCGTCGAGGATATCACCCATCACGGGCTCGACGTTCGATGGCAGGGTGGCATGGCCCGCCGTGCGAGTCATCGCGCGAACCGTCCAGCCTTTCTCAACGAGGAGTGCGGCGATGTACGACCCCACCAATCCGGTGGCGCCGGTAACGAGCGCGACGGACACTATTTGTCGGGAAACGGCAGCGCGACGACTTCCGCCTGCGCCTCGCCCCCGCCCAGTTCTCCAGCGGTCCAGCGAGCCGTGAGCGTCGCGCCGTTGTCGATCTCGCGGCGGACCATGCCGAGCCCGATGGCGCCAAGCCGTGGCGATGCGACCCCGCTGGAGATCTCGCCGACGACCTTGCCCGACGGGTCGAACAAGCCCGCCTTCATCGGTGGCAGCGCGCCCGTGAAGCGGAGCCCGCGCATCGTTTTGTTCACGTGACCACGAAAGTGGACGCGCGCTACGGTCTCTTGTCCCGTGTAGCAGCCCTTGGTGTACGAAATTGCGTTGAGCAAGTCGAGGTTCGCCTCCTGCGGAATTGTTGCGTCGTCCATGTCGACGCCAAACTCCGGTCTGCCGGCCTCGATGCGCGCGATGTCCCACGCGGACAGGCCGGCCGGCGTCGCGTGCGCGTGCAACGCCGCCGACCACAGCGCGTCGAAACCGGCCGCGGGAACGAACAGGTCAAAGCCTTCGAGCCCAAGATCCGGCGAGCGCGCGACGATCACCGAATTGCCGTCGCGCGCGACTGTTGCGTGGGTGTACTCCGGCATGATGCCTAGCGCCGGCGCGCCGATACCGGTCATCTGCTCCACCACGTGCCGCGCCTGTACGCCGTAGATGCCGAGCGACCGGAGCGCCGTGGACTCGTCCGAATACTTCGAAAGCCGCGGGTTCACGTATTTCTTGACGATGCCGCTCCAGTTGTCGCGCGATCTGGGCGACGCGTCCGTGAGGAAATCGTCCTCGGTGCGGAAGACGCGAAGATCCGAAAGCACCTTGCCCTTGGCGTTGAGCGCGACGGCGAAGGCGCCCTGACCGGGCTGGATCGCGCCGATATCGTTGGTGACGAGTCCTGTGAGCACATCGGCGGCTTTCGCACCGGTGAAGCGGATCCGTCCGCGATGGCTGCGGTTTACGACTATCGCACGCCGTCGCAGCGCTTCGTACTCGGAGGCAACGTTCGAGTACGTGAGCACCACCGATTGCCCGGCAAGTTCGATCTTCGTTTCAGCGGCGACCATGCACCAAGTCTAACAGCAACTGCAACCGCTGAACTACAATTGCGCGGATGACGCGAATTGATAGCGGCTGATTCGCGAAATTCGCGCGATTGTAGTTCGTCAGTTGCAGTTAAGGCGCTCTCTCACCATAGGATGCATCCAGGAGGTCAACGGGGTGGATGACCCGCGTATCGCTGCCCTCGCGGCGCAACCCCGCGCCGATCTGCATCAAACACCCCGGATTCCCGGTCGTGACGAGATCGGCCTTCGTGTTCGCAATGTTGGCGAGCTTTGGCTCCAGCACGGCGGCCGACGTCGCTGGCTCCAACAGGTTGTAGATGCCCGCCGCGCCGCAGCACTGATCGGAGTCAACCAGTGGCACCACCGTAAGTCCCGGAATCGCGCCGAGCACCTTGAGCGGTGGCGCACTGATCCGCTGCGCGTGGAGCAGGTGACACGGTGCATCGTACGTCACGCGCATCTCAAGCTTGCCGCCTTCGACCGGACCCGCCGCCGCGAGCAACTCGGTGACGTCGCGCGCCTTGGCGGCGATGCTGCTCGCGCGATCTGCCCACTGAGGCTCGTCGGCGAGAAGCCCTCCGTACTCCCTGAGCATCGCGCCGCAGCCGGCCGCGTTCGACGCGATTACGTCAGCGCCACTGCGCTCGAACGCGGCAATATTCCGCTTCGCCATCCGTTTCGCGGTTGCCAGGTCACCAGCGTGCGCGTGGAGCGCGCCGCAGCAGGCCTGTCCATCCGCCTTGGTGCAGCGGTACCCGTTCACCGTGAGCGTGCGCTCGGTCGCCGAGTTGGTTCCGGCGTAAAGTCCGTCCATCACGCAGCCCTCCAGGATCGCAACGGTCCCACGTTCACCGGCGCCCGTGGCGTGATACGAACGCGGCACGAGAGATGGCCGCGTTGCCTCGATCATTTCCATCGCCGCGCCGAGTTTGCCCGGCAGCAGGACGGCGAGCAGTGAACTCAACCGGGACGACCGCATCACCTGGGCGGCGCGCATCGCTGCGCGCATCAACACCGGACGGGCGAACACAGCGAGTATCGTGCGCGCCATCAGTGGCAGCGGATGGCGCTGTGTCAGCGTCGCCCTGGTCGCTTCCAGCAAATGCCCGTACGGCACCCCGGACGGACACACGGTCTCACACGCTCGGCAGCCAAGGCACTTGTCGAGGTGCCCGCGCGCTGACGGATCGTCCGGTGACAACGTCCCATCAAGCATCGATCGCATGAGAAACAGGCGGCCGCGGGGACTGTCGTTTTCGTCGTCGAGCGCGAGGTACGTGGGGCACGCCTGCATGCAGAAGCCGCAATGCACGCACGCATCGAGTCCTGCGCGCGCATCGCTGAGCGGTGTCCTCGCCAGCGGCGTCATACCGTGCGCAGCCGGGTCACGAGTCACGAGTCACTGGTCACGGTCAGTCCCCATAATTCCGTCGTTCAGAATCCTCGCCGGGTCGAACTTGCTTCGGATGCTCTGCGCCAACGCGTTCGGCGCTTCCGGACTCACCAGCGGCCACGCGTCGGCCGGCATCGCCTCGAGATTCACTGTTCCCTTGAACGCGGACGCGGCGCGCACCAGCGGTGACGCCTGTTGCTCGCCGAACGCGAAAGCGCGCACCACGCCGCGCGCCGGGTTTCCGTGCAAGTGGAAGGCTCCGAGGCCGCGTGCGCCGGTGTCCGCTGTCGTCCAGGTGTCGCCAAACTGCGACGGGAGCTGCGACCAACGCCATGATGCGACGGCTTCGCCGTCAGCCGATCGGAGCGCGGTCCAGACGCCCTCATCGACCATGACGCAATCGCCGAGCTCGCGAACCGCCGCCCGCTGAGCGCGAACCGCCCGTTCGTTGCCGCCGAGTGAGACGAGCAGCAACACAGTGGCGTCGAACCCGAGGCGTTGCGCCAGTTGAGCGCTGACCAACTCGGAGGCCATCGGTGCGAAGGGAAGTGCGCGCAGCGTCGCGGCCAGGTCGTTCAAACCCGTCCGCGTCGGCGCGATCGACACTGCGATCGTTTCGCGATGCTCGGGACGCGCGCGCAGGCGTACCGTCAGTTCGGTGATCACGCCCAGGCTACCCCAACTGCCAACGAGCAGTCGCGTGAGATCGAACCCCGCGACGTTCTTTACGACGCGTCCGCCGGAGCGCACCACGTGTCCGTCGCCGGTGACGAATTCCATTCCGAGCACCAGGTCGCGCGGCAGCCCCATCGCGTGCGAAAACGGGCCTGAGGTCGCGGTGCTCACGGTGGCGCCGATCGTTCCGCTGTCGCCGCCCCAGGGATCCAGCGGCAACCATTGACCCTCGCGAGCCGTCGCGGCCGCGATGTCCTCCAATGTCGTTCCCGCGAGCACGGTCATCGTGAGGTCGCCAGCGACGTACTCGACGATGCCGCGATGGTCCGCCATCGAAATCGTTTCTTCGGATCGCACCGGGCGGCCTGCCTTCGCCCAGCGTCCCGCGCCAACGACGCGGAGTTTGCGTTCCCCGACGCATGCCCAGTGCAGTTTCTCTGCGATGGGATTTGTCATCCCGAGGGCGGGGTTCGTCATCCCGAGCGTAGCGAGGGATCTGCAGTTGCTGTCCGCGCCGCCGGCGTTGCATGCCACTCGCGGCAACTGTGAACCGGAATCGTCTTGCCCGGATTGGATCTGCGCTCGGGATCGAACACGTCGCGCAGGTCGCACATCGCGCGCAGCGTCGGCGGCGTAAACAGCGCGTCCATGTAGCGAAGCTTGTCGAGGCCAACGCCATGCTCGCCGGTAATGCTGCCGCCCGCAGCGATGCACGCTTCCATGATTTCCTGCATCGCCTTGTGGACGCGGCCGGCTTCGTCGTGGTCCAAGGCGTTGTACGGAATGTTCGGGTGCAGGTTGCCGTCGCCCGCGTGGAACACGTTGCAGACGTTCACGCGGTAGCGCGTACCGATCTCGCCGATTGTCGCGAGAATTGCCGGCAACTTGGTGCGCGGCACTACGGCGTCCTGCACCACGAGGTGCGGCGCGACGCGGCCCATGGCGCCGAACGCCTTCTTGCGACCCTGCCACAGCTTGGCCCGCTCGGCTTCGGCGGACGCCACGCGCACCGATCGCGCGCCTGCGTCCGTCACCAGCGACGTGACGAGCGCCACGTCGTCGTCGAGCCCCTCGGCGAATCCGTCGAGCTCGATGAGCAGCACCGCCGCCGCGTCCACCGGATAGCCCGCAGCATACACCGAGGCTTCCACCGCGCGAATCGTCGCAGTGTCCATCATCTCCAGGGCCGCGGGGACGATGCCGCGTGCGACAATTGCCGAGACCGCGCGCGCTGCCGCGTCAATCGACATGAAGTCCGCGAGCATCGTGCGGACGGCTTGCGGAATCCGCGTTAGCCGGACCGTGACGTCGAGTGCGACCCCGAAGCAACCCTCAGATCCTACGAACGCGCCCACCAGATCGTAGCCCGTATTCTCGCCGTTGGCGTTGCCGAGCGAGACCACCTCGCCGTTGGGCAGCACAGCGCTGATCGCCACCACGTGATTCATCGTCACGCCGTACTTGAGACAGTGCGGTCCGCCCGCGTTTTCGGCGACGTTCCCCCCGATGGTGCATGCCGCCTGGCTCGACGGGTCTGGCGCGTAGTGCAGACCGTGCGGTGATACCGCCCGCGTCAGCGACGCGTTCACAACGCCCGGTTCCACGACGGCGAGCTGGTTCACCGTGTCGACCGAGAGAATCCGGCGCAGTCGGTGGAGGCCCAACAGGACGATGCCGTCTGCCAGCGCGCCGCCCGAGAGCCCGGTGCCCGCTCCGCGCGGTACGTACGGCACTTTGGCTTTCGCGAGCTCGCGGACGACCGCGATCACTTCATCGCGTGACCCCGGGAACACCGCGAGGTTGGGGTTTTTCTGGTAGCCCGGCAACGCATCGGAGCCGTAGGCCAGCAGCTCGCTGGGGCGCTCCAACACTCGGCGCGGGCCGACGATGGCGCGGAGGCGGTCGGGCAGGGAGTGCACGACTATATAGTAGCGGCTAGTTCGGCCTCGTCAGTTGCCAGAAGGAACGCCGCGCCGACAACCCGAAAAAAATCGGGCGCCCTTTTGAGGCGCCCGACGAGCACCCAAATCCGCGGCGAAGCCGCGGCCGAGAACAGTTTCTAGGCCGCCCAGAATCCGCAGAGGGCCCGGCCATCGGGCGACTCGCGCAGCTTCTCGAACGCGCGCTCCCGTATCTGACGGATGCGCTCCCGCGTCACGCCCATCAGGGCGCCGATCTTCTCGAGCGTCATCGCCTCGCTACCTTCGTCCAACCCGTAGTACAGGTTGAGGATCTTCCGCTCGCGCGGCGACAGGTAGCGCTTGAACACGCGGTCGATGAACTCGCGCATCAGCTTGTAGTCTGTCCGCTCCTCGATGTCGGTGCCCTGTTGGTCAGTGCCGGCGAAACGCTCGCCAAGAGTGCTGGCTTCGCGGTCGCTGCGATCGATCGGAGCATCCAGCGAGACTTCGCTCGCGGACATCTGCTTGGCGGAGCGCACTTGCTCTGCGGACTCTTCCAGCAGGCGGCTGACTTCGTTCTCTGTGGGATCGCGCTTCAGCACTTGCGCCAGGATCGTTTCGGCGCGGGCGAGGCGAATGAGCTGTGAATTCTGGTTCAGCGGGATTCGAACTGAGCGGGTCTGTTCGGCCAAGGCTTTCAGCACTGCCTGGCGGACCCACCACACGGCGTATGAGATGAACTTCACGCCTTGGTCGGGATCGAACTTGCGGACCGCTTTCAGCAGGCCCTCGTTCCCGATAGCCACCAGCTCGGAGAGATCGAGTCCGTGGCCCTGATACTTCTTCACGTAGGAGATGACAAAGCGAAGGTTTGCTGTGACCAGCCGCTCGGCGGCTTTTTCGTCACCCTTTTGAGCCCGTCGTGCCAGTCGACGCTCTTCCTGCGGATCGTCGATGAGGGGCAGCTTCTGAATGTCTTGGAGGTACTGATCGAACGCTGATGAGGGTGAAGACCTGAAGTAACCCTTCGTGGACCGTGTGCCGGTCGCTTGCTCCATACACGCCCTCTGACCTGTCGGTCTACTGGTAGGCGAGCCAACGTCGACTCGCGAGGATCGTACGGGAAAAGCAGGTGGGTAACCACTGTCCGATCAGCGCCGACCGGGACGCGCAGGATAATGTCGGTTATTCCTGCGGTCAACGACCAACTGACAGGGTACAGGGTACAGGGTATAGGGTATAGGGTACTAACACTCTATGCCACAACGAGTTACCGTGTCCATGCACATCCACATTGGACTTCAGGAATGGCATATTTGTGATGCCGGCGCGCGACACTTGCTTCCAAACAAATGACTATTTCGGCGCCGTGGGCTTGGCAGAAATCGTTTCGGGCTGTCGTGGAACGAGCACCGCTGTCCCATTCCTGCGCCCAAACTGGCGAGCTTCGCGACACGTCGGCATCCAGATGTCGACGATGTTCCCTCTGATCAGTCTGCCCGTGTCGTCGATGAGGAAGCGACCCAAGTATCGGCCGTCGGCGTACAGTTCCAGATACCGCGAGAGGGGAAACAGGCGCGGGTCCGCCGCTACGATGCCGGCCCGTACGTAGCGACCGCGCCGAGTCGTCGTCCGGGTGAGGCAGTAGGCGGTCATTTGTACCGGCACCGGATCGCCGTAGCGCGGAGGCGAGTTGTTCATGAACCACCGGGACGACGCCCCCTGAACAATCGCGCCCGGCAGCAGCAGGGGACTGCGCACTACGACTGGCTCAAGCGTCATCGGCGCTGACGGAGCGTCGGAGCAGCCCAAAGCCAATAGGCAAAAGCCGAGAGCCGAGAGCCGAGAGCCGAGAGCTGTCATGTCGTCTTTTTGGACAACACTTCCCGCACAATGGTGTCCTCGACCGGAATGGCCCAGCCGCTGTCGCCGCCGGCCATGTCGCCGATCTGCTTTGGGAGCGCGTATTCCACCTTGCCCCCGCGCGTCTTCTTGTCGCTGCGGGTGAACTTGACGAGTCCCGCGATGGGCACGGCAGGCAACGCCGTCGGCAATCCCGCCAGTGCGCAAACATCCGCGATCGTCCGCGCGGTTCCGCGCGCGGTGACGCCCAGTCGCTCGCCGATGCGGGCCTCCACCACCATGCCGATAGCGACGGCGTGCCCGTGCAGCACGCGAAACCGCGTGGCCAACTCGACCGCGTGAGCAATCGTGTGCCCGAAATTCAGGACTTTACGCACGCCGCCTTCGCGCTCGTCGCGCGCGACGATCGATGCCTTGATTCCGATGCTCCGGGTCACGAGCGACTGCAAGTCCGGCAGCGCAGCGCGCGGCGCGGGCCAGATGCGCGCGAAATCTTGCGCGACCTCGAAGTAGCCTGCGTCCGCCACGACGCCATGCTTCACGATCTCCGCAAAGCCAGCGCTCAGGTGCGCCCGCGGCAGGGTGACCAGAAAGTCGGGATCGACCACGACCGCGGCCGGTTGGTGAAACGCGCCGACGAGATTCTTGCCGGCGCGAGTGTCGACACCGGTCTTCCCGCCGATGCTGGCGTCCACCATTGCGAGCAGTGACGTGGGCACCTGAACGACAGGCACACCGCGCATGTACGTCGCCGCAACGAAGCCGGCCAAGTCGCCAACCACGCCGCCGCCGAGCGCGACAACTGTGGTGTCGCGCCCGAACCCGTGCGCCAACAACTGGTCGGTCAGCTTGGCCCACGTCGCGCGAGTCTTGTGCCGTTCGCCCGACGGAATCGTGAACCGGTCGAACGCGGCCAAGCCGAGCAGCCGGGCGACGCGCGCGCCGTAGCGCTTGGCCACGTTGTGGTCCGAGATGAGTGCGACTCGATTGCCCCGGGCAATCTGCTGCAACACATCCGGCAACCGATCCAGCATTCCGTGACCGATGGCGATCGGGTACGGAAGGTTCACCAGGTGACCTCACCCGCGCCGGCTCGCTTGTTCGCGACCCGCGCCAGTGTGAAGAGGAGGTCGCTGAGGCGGTTGAGGTACACGACGACGATCGGCGGAATGCCCTCGGTGTCCGGCAGCCCGATCACGTGCCGTTCGGCGCGACGGCACACCGTGCGCGCGACATGGAGCGCCGCCGACTTCGGGGTGCCGCCGGGTACGATGAATGACTTGAGCGGATCCAGCTCGCGATCGCCGTCGTCGATGGCATGCTCGAGGTCGGCGATGCGGCGGTCGTCGATGCTCGCCTTCTCCAGCTGCTTCTTCATCTTCTCGAGATCCGGCGTCGCCAGCAGCGCGCCGATGGCGAAGAGATCCCGTTGGATGGGCACGAGCACTTCGTCGATGCGCGGCATCATCTCGACGGCGCGCGCCATGCCGATGAAGGCGTTCAGCTCGTCGACGTCACCGTAGGCGGCGACACGCGGATGCGCTTTCGAAACCCGGCCGCCGCCAAAGAGACCGGTTTCGCCCCTATCGCCCGTTTTCGTATAGATCTTCATTGCGCGAGGAAAGTTATCGGCATGCTGGCGTCAACAAGGTTGAACTGCGATTACTGCCGATAAACAGCCGATCAAAACCGATACAACAACAAACCATTTGTTATATCGGTCTCTATCGGTCGCAATCCGCTCTGATCGCTGTTCAAAAATTGTTGCCCTTTCCTAGACGAATGGCATCGGTGCGCGACTACTGACCGAAGAGCTTTTTCAGGATCGACGTGCTGCCGCGCGGTTTCGCGATGGCTCCTCGCAAGTTTCCGAAAGACGTTTCCTCGCGCGTACGTGCCTTGTAGTCGCCCGGAAACAACTGGAGCAAGTGCGCCTGAAGACGGTCTGGCGATGCGAAGTCGGCCTGAGTCAGCACCCATTGGTCCAGCGCGCCGGCGAACTGTGACGCGCTGACGCGCTTTGACGGGCTCCGCTGAAGCGCGGACTGCAAGATGAGTTCGAGCTGCGGGTCCAGGTCGGTGATGCGCGCCCTGAGGTTCGGCAGCGGCTGCACCGCCACTTCGTCCACAAGCAAGGACGTTTCCTCTTCGCGGAACAGGGGCGAGAGCGCCATCAGCTCGTACAACACCACGCCAAGCGAGAACACGTCGCTCTTGCCGTCCACCTGGGAACCCAGCACTTGCTCCGGGCTCATGTAGTGCTTCTTGCCGATCCGCATCTTCTGCTCGCTGGCCGGATCGAACGATGTCTTCGCTTTCGCGATACCGAAGTCGGCAAGCTTGATGTGGCCGTCCCACGTGATCATGACGTTGCCGGGCGAAACGTCGCGGTGAACGATGTCCAGCCGTTGTCCGGCCGGGTTGACGAAGTTGTGGGCGAAGTCGAGGGCGCGCGCCACGCGGCTGCAGACGTAGGCAGCCAGAGTTGCAGGAATCGGCGAGCCGCTATCGTAGTGGCGGTCGATCACGCTGCGCAGCGTGGGACCCTGGATGTACTCCATGGCGATGAAGAACTCGCCCTGCACTTCGCCAAGCTGGTAGATCTGCACGACGTTACCGTGCATCAAGTTGGCCGAGAGCTTGGCTTCGTCGATGAAGAGCCGCAGGAACTCGGAGCGCTTGGCGTAGTGCGGATGAATCACTTTGAGCGCGATGCGCTTCGTGAAGCCTTCGGGCCCCAATTGCTCGGCTTCATAGACCGTCGCCATGCCGCCCTCGGCGACCTTGTTGACGAGGCGAAAGGCACCTTTGTATTCGACAGTTTTTTCCATTGGACGGAAATGACTGAGGGTGCGGGCGCGTAACGGGGGTGCAGGACCGAAATGTTGCCGACGGCAACTCCTAATATGGCACAACCGTTGTATGCCGGGGCGCGCGGGGCCTACGTTTAATGATGCTCCGCGAGATGCGCGATATCACCATCATCGGCGCCGGCCCCACCGGGCTATTCGCCCAGTTCTATGCCGGCATGCGACAGGTGTCGGCGCAGATCATCGATGCGCTTCCGGAAACCGGCGGCCAACTGACGGCGCTGTATCCGGAGAAGTTCATCTTCGACGTCGCGGGCTTTCCGCAGATCCTCGCCAAGGACCTCGTCAAAGCGCTGGTTGAGCAGAACAAGCGCTTCCCGGGCGAGGTCCACCTGGGTCAGCAGGTGACCGGTCTTGAGAAGGCAAGCGACCATTTCGTCCTGGTGACGGCCACGGACCGCTTTCCGACGAAGTCGATCGTCATCGCCGCCGGCATCGGCGCGTTCTCACCGCGGCGCCTGCCCCAGGCCGCCGCGGAACCGTGGTACGGCCGAGGCATCCACGACGTAGTCACGGACCCCGAGAAATTTCGCGGCCACAGCGTCGTCATCATCGGTGGCGGTGATACGGCGTTCGACTGGGGTGTGCAGCTGCTGCCGCGGGCCAAGAGCGTCACCATTGCACATCGCACCGACCGCTTTCGTGCGCACGACGCGACGGTGAACGAGTACAAAGCCGCTGTCGCTGCGGGCAGGGCGAAACTGCTTGTCTTCCACGAGTTGAACGACCTCGTCTGCAAAAACGGTCCGGATCGCTTCTCGCACGTGGTGCTGCGCGACGTGAAGGCCAAGACTACCCACGAAGTCGAGGCGGACACCGTTCTACCGATGCTCGGCTTCGTCAGCGACATGGGCGTCATCGCCGACTGGGGCCTGACGTTCGTGAAGGACGAAATCGTCGTAAACAGCCAGATGGAGACCGGCGTCTCCGGCATTTACGCCGCGGGAGACGTCACCACGTATCCCGGGAAACTCAAGCTCATCGCGCTCGGATTCAGCGAGGCGGCCATCGCAGTGAATCAGGCCGTGCACCACATCTATCCCGAGAAAAAGGTTGCTCCCGGGCACTCGAGCAACATGGCGATCTTTGGGCAGAAGGACGACTGACTACTCGTATTCGTTCTTGGTGCTTGGTGCTTCGTAGGAATCAGGTGTGAGTACGAAGCACGAAGCACGACGCGCCTAACCTTCCTCGCGCAGTAGGTAGAGCCGGTTGTCCTCGACCTTGTAGAGCATCGGCGCCACGACCACGCTTGGGTAGCGCGCGCGAATGCGCTTGGCCTCGCTGCGCGTGAAGTCGATCTCGCTGCCGATCTCAAACAGCGGCGCGAAGTGGAAGAAATGCTCCTCCGCCGTCTGCCGGTCCCAGCCGGCCTGCACCAGGCCTTCGATGAACAGGTGCGACCGCGACATGAGGTTCACCATGCCGCAGTTGTTGTGGCCGATAATGGCGATCGCGCGTACCCCGCCCACCGCGACTGCGTACGACACCTTGAACTCCGCCGGCCGCAGGTTGGCGCCGCCGGCACGCAAGATGAAGGAGAAGTTGTCGGGGATGCGCAGGTGCTTGCGCGAGTCCATGCGCGGCCCGTCGATGTACTTGAGCAGACGGTGCAGGCTCGCGCGATTTCCACAGTACATACTGCTGTAGGAGTAAGTGCAACGCTCGGTGTAGCGTTCGCTGCCTTCGGGTACCTAATCAGTGGCGTGAGCGCAGGATTACTTGGCGCAGCTGTGGGGTTTACTCCAGGGGTACTCTGCGCTCTACTTATAGCGCCGTCCTTTTCGCGATCGATTTCTGCAAGTGTCGCGGCGCTTGGTGCGCGGGTATTATCGCCACAAGCGCTGGCGAATGTTGCGCAGGCCGACACTATAGTGTTTGAGCGTACCGGTGTTTTGACAAGTGGTGGGGTGCGTGTTGAG
>JANNRQ010000117.1:0-15662 GCA_031401495.1 Gemmatimonadota bacterium | reverse complement strand
AGCAGCCACTAAAGGTGGCGGACGGCCTGACCGCCCCGCCAGAGCGAATCCTTCCTCCTTCCTCCTTCCTCCTTCCTCCTTCCTCCTTCCTCTCTCAGTATTGAGCCAACCCCTTCGGGAGTGTCCTGTGGCCGAGAGCGTCTACAAAGTCATCGAAATCGTGGGCAGCAGCAGTGAATCGTGGGAGAAGGCCGCCGCCGCTGCGGTGAAGCGCGCCAGCAAGACCATTCGTGACCTTCGGGTAGCCGAAGTCCTGAAGATGGACATGGCCCTGAAGGACGGGAAAGTGGAGGCGTACCGGGTCAAAATGAGCCTCTCCTTCAAGTACGAAGGGAAGTAGTCCGGCAGGGGCTCCGGGACGGCTCTGGGGCAGATTTGTGAGGCTTGGCGAGGTACGCTGTACCCTATACCCTGTACCCTGTACCCTGTACCTAGTTAGTTAAGTCGTGTTGCGAAAAGGGCTTCCGAGGCGTCTAAAGTGCAGAAAAGCCTTGCCCGGAAGCTCCCCCCGGACGCATATTCGCTTACCCCGGGGCAATCCGTATTTCATGCGTTTCGGGCGGAGGATGGAGCTCATCTGAACACCGTCGCGAACGTCGTTTTGCTGATGAAGACAAGCCGTCGCAATTGCTCCCCTCACCGCAACGGTAGACTGCGTTGACCGGCGAGCACGAGCGCGAGCGCGGCGGCGATCAGCTGCCGCCCGAAGATTCGGCGACGGAGTCTATGGACCCCGCCGCGGAGCAGGCGGCCGGACCGGGCGAGGCGGCAGAGTCCTCATCGCGGCCGTCGAAACGCTTCCGTGCTTGGGGCGCCGCAAAGCGGGAGGAACCGGCCGGCCCGTCGCTCTGGAGTCGCGCATCCGAGCGCCTCAAAAAGATCTTCTCGCGCCCCAAAGTCAGCGACGCGGAAGTGGCGCTGCAGGGTGACGAGCCCGCGCTCTTTAGCGACGAGGCCGATGCGACTTCGGTGGCCGAGCCGGAACCACTGGAGTCTTGGTCCACAACCGACGATGACGAGAACGTATCGCCGACGTTGGCCGAGCATTCGATACCGGTTGTGGATCCGCCAGCCGAAGAGCCCGTTTACGTGCCCGAGCCGGTCGCCGACGGAGAACCCGATGTGGACGAGACGCTCGCGGACGAGATCGCGAACGAGCCGAAAGAAAATCTCAAGTTCCTGTGGAGCGCGGATTCCGATTCTTCGAGTGTAGAAGACGCGGCCGCCGCCACCACAGAGCCGAACTCCGATGGGCCGACGGCTGACGCCGCGACGGAGCCGGCCCTCGATCCGGAGCCCAAGAAGAAGCGCCCCAGCCTGCTCAAGCGGATCTTCTTCCAGCCGATCTCGTTCTCGAGGGCCAAGCAGCCGGACGTCGACGAGGAAATTCCGGACACGGGCGAGTACGCCATTCCGTCGGCAGACGACGCACCAGCGACCGTCTCCGCAGACGACGCGCCAGCAACCATCGAGGTAGAACAGGAGCCCGAGCCCGTAGAAGCGCACGCGGCAGACCCGACACTCGACGAAGCACTCCCGATGGACTCCACAATTGCGGAGCCAATCGATGCCTCGGCCGACGAAGCGTTCTTGCTTCCCGAGCCCGAGCCGGAGCCGCCCAAGAAGATCGGCTTCTTCGGCCGAATATTCGGTCGCAAGTCCGTGGAGGCGCCACCAGCGCAGGAAGTCGAAACCGAGGAATCCGAGCCGGTACAAGCCGACACGTTTGGCACGCTCGAGGCCGGCGCGGTGGGACAACTGGACGCGGCTGACCAGGGTTTCGAGGCAGCGCGCAGCGAGCTCGCTCCACCGGAAATCAGCGGCGATCAGTCCTTCGCGACTGTGGACGATGCGCTGCCGCTGGATTCGGCGACGGTGGAGTACATGCCCGCAATCACGGACTTCTCGTTCGCGCCTCCGCCTGCATTGAGCGAAGCGAACGTGTCGATCGAGGCCGTGCAGCCACCGCCCGCCGTGCCAGTCACATTCGCTCCGCTCAGTGCAGGCAGCGATGAGCACTCGTTCTTTGGCGGAAACACGTTCGACTTTGATACGCCGAAAGCGGATGACCGCTCGACGATCGAAGTCACCCCCGTCGATGAGCGCAAGACCGCCGAGGTGACCGCTGCGGACACCTTCGCTCCGGTCCGTTTAGGCGCAGCCGCCGGCGAACACGCAGACGAAGTGGAACGAAAGACCGACGAGTTCGACATGGTGGAAATCGACGGCGCCACGCTGCAAGAGCCGGCCGTCGGTCCATTCGAAGGCAAGACGGCCGAAGTACCGAAGGTCAGCATCTTCAAGAAGCTCTTCAGCCGCACGAAGGAAGTCACCCAGGTCGAACCAGCCGTTGCGCCGCCGCCGAGCGCAAACCCGACCTTCCTGGTCCAGAAGTTCCGCACGTTTTACAACGAAGTCGTCGTCTACAAGAATCAGAAGACAGACCTCACCGCCGGATTCGCGACGGCCATCGTCACGAACTACGACGCGGACCTGAGTCCGGATCAGGCGGCCCAGTCGCTGGGGCAGCGGCTGCAGCAGATGCTCGAGCTCCAGCTCGCCGAGTCATCGTGGATGGGCGGCGAGGTGCACGAGCTGTACCCCGACGCGCAGTACGCGATGGCGGTGCTGGCCGACGAGATGCTCACGCATGTGGAGTGGCCGGGCCGCGGCGCGTGGGGCAAGCATCGCCTCGAGCTCACGGTGTTCAAGACGGCCGCGTCGGATTTGGAACTCTTCAAACGCGTCGACCGGCTGCTGAAGAACGGGGTGCAGACGGTGGGCACGCGCGACCTCGCGCGCGTCTACCTGCTCGCGATTGCCAGCGGTTTCAAGGGCAAGTACCGGCCCTTCGACCTGCCGCGCGCGCTGGCCGAGTATCGCCGTCGCCTGTACGAGTTTGTCTACAACGGCGATGCGCTCCTGCTCTACGCCACTGAGCGCCGGATCTTTCCTGAAGCGACATCGGCGACCGTGGCCGGCAAGGGCGTGAAGCGGTTCTCGATGGCGCAGCAGTGGGCGGCGATCCTGGTCATCCTCCTCGCGGGCTACACGGTGGTCTCGCACCTCGCGTGGCGGAAGGTCTCGGCGGATCTCAAAGACATCGCGGCGCGCGTGGAGCAGGCGCGCAATCCGCTCCCGTTGGATACGCCGAACGGCAGCGGAGGTCGATAGATGCCGGCCTGGATGTGGCTCCTCATCGCAGGGTTTGTCGCCGGCTTGGGCTATTTCGTCTACGTCTTCTTCATCGAGGAAGGGGAGGACGAAGAGGAAGAGGGCGAAGGCTACGACGGCGCAAAAACGATGCTGGATGGCGGCGGCGCCACTTTGGGCGAAACGTTGCTGTCCACCGCCGCAGAAGAGCGCAAGGCTCGCAAGAGCAAGATGCTGGCGCTCAAGGATTCGCTGGAACGTTCGCTGGAAGGCCGGGAAGGCGAAGGCGCCGAGGCAACAGACCGGATGAGCATGCCGTGGTTCTTGCTCCTCGGCGCGAGCGGATCCGGCAAGACCACGATGTTGGCGAACACGGGGTTGCCGTTGCCGTATGGTCCGGCCTTCGAAGTGGACTCGCGCAAACGCGACGCGGGGCGCTGGTGGTTGTTCCACGATGCGGTTGTCCTCGAGGCGCCTGCCGCGTCGTCGCATGCGGCCGCGAGCACCTCGACGCTGCCGCCCGGGCAGACCGTAGCGTCGGACACGTCCGATGGCTGGAATACGCTGCTGCACATGCTGCGCCGCGAGCGGCCGGACTCCCCGCTCAACGGGATCGTCGTGACCGTGTCGTGCGCGGATCTCGTTGCCGGCGGCCGCGACAGCGAACGGCTTGCCGAAACCGCGGACCGGATTCGGGCGTTCCTCGAGAAGACGCGCGGCGTTCTCGAGGTGCGCTTGCCGCTGCATATTCTTGTCACCAAGTGCGACGTGCTGGCGGGATTCCGCAGCTTTGCCGACAACCTTCCTGCGGAGCGGCGCAACGACATTTTCGGCTGGGCCAATCCGAGTCCGCTCGAGGCGCAGTTCAACCCGTCGTGGGTGGACGTCGGCTGCGCCGCGCTCAAGAAAGAGTTGGAGGACCTGCGCGACGAGGTGCTCGCGGCGCCGGATGAGATCACGGACGCCGACGGCCTCTTCGTCTTCGTCAACGAGTTCGGGAATCTCCAGGAACCGCTGCGCGACTTCGTCTCGCGCTTGTACACGGAAGGGGAGCGGCGGCCGCCCTTGTTCTTCCGCGGCGTGTACTTCTGCGGCGACGCGATGGATCCCGACCTCCACAAGACCATTGCCGACGAGCAAATGGCGTCCGGCAAGTCGCGCGCCACGATGCAGTTGTCGGCCGAGGTGGCGCTCACTGGCGCCACGGCCACGCACAACCTCGTGTTCCTGAAGTCGCTCTTCACGGACAAGATCTTCAAGGAAGCCGGCCTCGCGAAACCGGTGGCGCGGTTCCGCCTGTCGCGCGATCGCCGGGTCGTTCTCGCGCAGGCAGCCGCCGCGCTGATCGCGGTGGTGGGAAGCACGGGCCTGTACGGCACCGTCAACGGGTTTGCCGCCACCGCAGACAGCACTGCGCCACGCGGACTTCGGGCGCAGGCTGACGCGCTGTCGCACGCGCTGGCCGGTATGGCCATCGACCTCGACGAGATCAAGCGCGGCAACGGAGCGGACTCGGTGGACGCGCGCCGCACGCGCGATGCGGCGGTGATCGAGCTGGTGGACGAGATGCGCTCGCTCCACGCGATCAAGCGATCACCGTTCATTCCAGCGTCGTGGTTCGACCCGCTTCCGGGTGAAGTCTGGGCGTCCATGCTCGCGGGCATTCAGGACATCGTCCTGCCCATTGTTCACGACCGGCTGGACGAGCGGTTGCGCGCGCTGCTCGATACCACGGACGTCGAGGCGGCCACTGGACCGGAGTCCGTCATGGCCAACCCTCGACTGCTGGCCGAATATCTCAACGAGGTTCGCACGCTCGACCGGCACGTCAACGAGTACAATCGGCTCGCGAAGGAGGGCAGCGGCTCAATCGACGACCTGGTGTCGCTGCTGGACTACCTCTTCAACATCCAGTTCGACACGCCCGGGCAAACGGACGTGAGCGACGATTTCCGGAGCGTTCTCACCTCGGCGACGGCGCCGCAACTGGCGATGCCGCCGCAACTCGCGCCGACGATTGTGAATCGCGCGATGCGCCTTGTCTCGTCGTTGGGCGAGCAAGCGGGCCGACAACTTGCGAAGCCTGTGTCCGTTCAGGCCGAACGTGCGATTCGCGCGGAGGATGACCTCAACGCCCTGCGCCAGCTTGGCACGCTCGTCGAGCTGTCCGACCCGCGCCGCGGTATCGTGGCGTCGGTCTCGGACTCGCTCGTGCTGGGCGCCAACATCGCGCGTCAGGTCCAGGATTCCGTTGCCGCGCAGGTGCAGAGAGCGGCGACGCGGATTTCCGGAGACACCAACGCCGCCGTGCTCCAGGCCCAGAGGTTGCGCAAGGCGATTGATACGCTGTTCACGTTGCGCCTGATGGATCCGATCGAGGAGCGCGAGATCGTCGCGGACTTCGCGCCGAACCAGCGCTTGCGTTGGGACGTGGGTCGGCTCGAGCTGGCGCTTGCGATGCGGAACGAATACGTCCGCGCGGTCGCCACGGTGCTGGAAATGATGCCGGGACAATCGCAGCACCGGCTGCGTTTCGCGTTCGACGGGCAGTTGCGTGGTCGCGTGCTGTCGGCCGCGGCGGATGCACAGCGCCTCACACCGATCCTGCCGGGTACGGTGCCGAGCGTCGAGGTGAAGATCGGAGCCGACAATCTGGATTACGCGTCGATTCCGCTGCTCAAGCTCGCGGTACTGCTGGACTCGCTCAAACTCGGTGACGTGGGCAAGCGGCTCGTCTCGTCCGCCACGCGTCAGGCAGAGCAGGCGATTGTTACCGCACAGACGATTCTCGAGGGTGACAACACGCTGCTGCCGGTGCCGGACAGAGTGGCCGCGTGGCAGGGCGTGATTCCGCTGTCGTGGGCGGCGGTCAATGCCGTTGACTCCCTGCGTTTCGAGACGGCGCGCCTTCCGTTTGAGAACCTGGCTCGCTCCCTCGCGTCGGGCGTGACGCCGGCGATAGTGTTCCTCGGTCGCAGGGACGTCGAGGTCCGCATCCCGAAACTGATGTCTGAGTGGAGCGCGCTGGCGGTCAACGTCTCCAAGTACGACAAGGGCGACGCCACGTCGACGCCGATGCAATTGCGGCGCTATCTGGCATCGGAGATGGGCGTGCGCGATTTGGCGTCGTGCGCCACGGCGGCCGGCCAGCCGGACACGGTCAAGGCGCCAACCGACCCGTTCGTGGTGCGCAGGAAGGCGTTCCGCGCGGCCCTCGTGGCGCGGTGCGGCGCTGGCGGCGCCGAGGCAGTGCGCGCCTACGAGCGCCTGCGGGCGACGTTCAATACCCGCATTGCAGGCCGATATCCGTTCGTCGACACCACGCAGACACAGGCAGCGGACGTGGATCCCGCCGCGCTACGCGACTTCTTCAAGGAGTACGACGCGCTGATGGTTACGGGCGAGATCTCGTTGCGCAGCGACCCCAAGCTTGCCGGGCAAATCCCAGCGGCGCTCGGTTTTCTGGCCGGCATGAAGCCCGTGCGCGCGTTCCTCGCGCCCCTTGTGGACGACGAGCGCCGCCCGCTCTCGTACGTCGTGCAGATTGCGGCGTCCGACAGCATCATGGATCGTGAACTCACCGTGGGCAGCAGCACGGTGCCGGTGGACGACACGACCCATGATGTCTCATGGCGTTTCGGCGACGCGGTGCGACTCACCGAGCGCGACTCCCTGGCCCGGGCGCGCACCATTTCGGCGTCGACGTCGGGCTGGTCCGTGTTCCGGCTCTCACACCTGGGCGGGGCGCGGTTCTTCCACCCGTTACTCCGGAACGAACTTGTGGCGCCGGCCGCGTTCCCGTTGGTGGCGCCGCCGATCGGTGCTCAGACTGCCACGCCGGTCGCTCCTGTCATCGTGGCGCCGGCGGTGACGCCGCCGCCTACGGTCGCGAGCCCAGTCACGAAGACCCCTCGGCCCGCAGCCGCCAAGTCGGCGCCGGTCACAACGCGCAGGCCCACCGCAATTAAGGGCAAGGCGCCGACGTCAACCAAGGCCAAGGCACCGACGAAGAGCGGGACCAAGGCGGGCACCAAGGCTGGTACAAAGAGCGGGACGAAGGCCGGAACGAAGGCCGCACCGACCAAGCGCGGCACTACGAAGACACCGACTGCGAAAGCGCCGACCAAAGCCCCATTGTCGTCCTGAGCGCAGCGAAGGACCTACTGAGGACTGGAGGTTCCGGTCGTCCTGAGCACAGCGAAGGACCTACTGAGGACTGGAGGTTCCGGTCGTGCTGAGCGCAGCGAAGGACCTACTGAGGACTGGAGGTTCCGGTCGTCCTGAACACAGCGAAGGACCTACTGAACTCTAGCAACCGATTGGTACAACTGGGTGTGAGGAGATCCTCGGGTCCGCTTGGGATGACATAGAGTGGTGGCGTGCGCCAGTTCTACGTCTACATCCTCGCCAGCAAGTCTCGGGTATTGTACATCGGCGTCACGAATGACCTGATGCGACGGATGCTCTTGCACCGAACAGGGCAAGTGGAGTTCACAGCCAAGTACTGGGTTCGTCGACTCGTCTACGTTGAGGCCACTAGCGACGCCGTTGCCGCCATCAGGCGGGAGAAGCAGCTCAAGGGTTGGTTGCGGAGCAAGAAGATGGCTCTCATTGAGGTCGCCAACCCGGGTTGGGATGACCTCGCGGCCAACTGGTTCGACGACTGATCGCGGTGTTCGGGACGACAGGAGGTCCTTCGCTGCGCTCAGGACGACAGGTGCTGTCCTATCGGCCCAGCTTGAAGCCGATGCGCAGGCGCAAGGTAGAGAACTGATCCTTTCGCTGCTCGGTCGTTCCGGCGTCCGGTGGGAACACGAAGTTTACGATGTAGTAGCGGATGCCAGCGACGAAGCCGGCAAATCTCAAGTCGACACCCGCCTCGCCTGCCAGACTGGTGATCTGCGGCTTGGCCGAGTCCCCGGAGAACTTGGCATACGGGAACATCGAGACGCCCACGGTCGTCGTTACCGCATCGCCGACGAACGGTAGCCGCAGTTGCCCGGTCACGTTGGCTGCCTGCCACCGAACGACCGAGATTTCCGTGCTCTGGCCGCGCAGCATGAAGCCGCCGCCGAGGCCGAACCAGTGTACGGGCCACAACGTCAGCTGGCCGTCCACTTCGGTGAGGCTCATGTCCTCGCCACTGCCCTCGGTGACTGCGAGCGTGCCCGTCTTGTAGCCGCCGCTGAGCGCGATGAACCGGAACGGGTTCGTCGACACCATACCGCCGAACAAGATGCCCGAGCGGGCCTCCGACACGGTTGGTGTGGGATTCGTGGCATGCTGCGCGAGCGCTGCGATTGCCTCAGCGGAGACTGTACGCCCGGACGTCGTCTTGCCGATGCCGGAGTCCACGATCGCTTTCATGAGCGTGCGGATGCGCTCGGCGTTGGCAATGCGCGCGGAGTCGACGTTGTGCTCGGGCCGCTTGAACTCTCTTTCCGCGCCCGCATCCGCAGCAGCGACGGAGGCCGTGGAGCTGCCGCGGGCCCTGGGCGCCACGGAGATCGATTCGACGACGGTGGCGCCGCTGTAGCCGAAGCGGGCAATGATGTGAGCCGCCCCGCTGGCGACCGCCAGCACGCGTTGCCTGCCGACGTAGCGGACGACGGACGTGTCGGTGCTCGTGATGGCGATGTACAGCTCGGGGTTTGCGATCGCGGTGCCTGCGGCGTCGGCAGCACGCATTGTGAGTTTGGCGGTATCGCCAACGATGGGCGAGATGGCCTCAATCGTGAGCGTCGGCAGGCGCTGGGAGAGGTCAATGGGACCGGAAGCCGCCTCAGCGAGGCCAGCAATCGCGGTACCGGTAATCGTGACCGTGAGCGTGTCCGTTGCATCGGCAACCTGGGTGACGATACGCGCAATGCCGGGGCCCACCGCCTGCGCCAAGCCGGACACGGGGTTGATCGTCACCATGTTGGCGTTGAGCGACGCCCACGTTGCGCGCGCGTTGGGGATCGAGTCGCCCTTGGAGTCCAGTGCGCGCATCCGCAGGCGGAACGTGTCCGGGATGGCCTTGGTACCGATGGCCAGTTTGTCGATGATGATGGCGCGCGCCGGGCGCTGACGGACTTCAACACGCACGCTGTCCGAAATGCCGCGGTCGGAGCACTTGATCCAAGTCACGCCGTTCGTGCGCGAAAGCACCTTGTTGGCGGTGGCGAGTCGAACCACGCGGTCGCCATCGCGAGGCCGGCATTGCGTCGTGCGTCGGGCCGCGCCGGGGATCACGTTGCCCGAGGCGTCGCGGAGCTGGACGTCCAGGGTAAGCTCGGCGCCGATGGCGTCGAAGGTCAGGGGCGACGGCGAGAACGCGAACTTGGCCGCCCACTGGTCCACAACGATGAGCGCCGACGTTGAGTCCGTGCCTGACACTGCCCAGACCCGAGTCTGGCCCACTCGGCGCGATTGCACCACGCCTTGCGGCGTGACCACCGCGATCGTCGGATCCGACGTACGGTAGGCGATGGACCGATTAGGCACGGGTCGGCGTCCTGCGTCGACGACACGGGCTGTGACCGGCTTGCGCTCGCCAAGCGACGTGAAGCGGTACCCGGGGCGATCGAACTCAACCTTGCCGTCGCCGTCCTGGGACAACAGCGCTACCGGGAGAGGCAGCAGGAGCGCCGCGAAGGCCAGGGTGCGGGCGCGCCTGCACTGAGCGAAGCGAATGTGTTGCCAGGTCATCGCGCTGACAGCGGGGTGATGACCAGCAACATGGCGTCGGTGCGCGCGAGATTGCGCGCGGCAATTCCACGGTTGTAGCTCTCGCGCTGCAGTTGGCGGCGGGTGTTCTCGCGAACGTTGGCATCGATTGCCCGACGCGAGGAGCGGTAAAAGAACGACCCCATGCCGCTGGCGACGCTGATGCCGAGCGCGATCACCGCATGCGGCTTCCAGTTGAACCCGCCGGCGGCAAGCACCGGATCAGTCTTGAGAATCATCACCGGCAGGACGAACGCCGCGGCGCCAATGAGCACGCCGTTGGCGAGATCGAACCATGGCTCCTGGGTCTTGATCTTTTCGGGCAGGAGCAGCGTGTCCGGCAGGGGCGGAAGCGGATCCTCGAGCGGCTCGTACGATTGCTCGATCCTGAGCAGCAGCTGATCACTCGCTTGCTGGCCGCGCATTTCGGCCAGCGCGCTCGTCGCGGTGATGCTCAGCAGGTACGTTCCGGAGTCCGCCACGGCACCGCCTTTGCTGGTGAGCCGGCCGTTCCACGGGATGTCCCTCTGTCCGTCGTTTTGTCCGTCGAACACGACCTCGGGAACCGCGTTTGGTTCGTTCTGGCGCGTGAGTGTCATCCGCACGCTGGCGCGGTGCGTAGTGACGATAGTGAATCGATACGTGTTGGAGTCACGCGGATTCACCACGGCATTTCTGACGGGCTTCATGCCAATGCGAAAGAGCCGCGACTTGGCGATACCGAAGGGGCCGAGTTCCGATGCGCTGAACTTGACCGGGTCCAGGTCCGTAAAGGGGTCGAAGTCCAGCGCTGCGATGAAGTAGCGCAACGCGGAGTCCGTCTTCTGCTCGACCGCCCAGGAAGCGCCGAGGTACTTGAACGCCAGGACCTTCTGCGCTGGAGTAATCGGGTTGATGTAGCTGGGCGAGATGATCTGGGCGAAGATCGGTCGCGCCTGCTCGACGTTGAACGCTTCGTACGCCGCGACCGCGCGGTCGAGGAGTTCCTGCGTCGTCTGCGCGGCAACCGTTGCCGGCGCCGTCGCGAAAAGGGCGACTAGCGCAAGGCGTCTCATGACTACTGGCAACCCTCGATCGAGCGAATAATCGGCGCCTGGTTTCGCACGATGTTGATCGTTTCCGATTTCGCGTCGCAGCCGGCGGCCTCGAACCTGAAGTCGTGGCGTCCGATCGTGACTGTGGGCGTCGCGGTGCCCGTACCAATCGCCCTGCCGTCGAGGTAGATGACCGCGCGCAGCGGCGTGACACGCATGCGAACGACTTCGGTGGGCGTTGGGCCGGCGGGCGCCTGGGCTCCCGGCGATGCCGCAGCAGTGGCTTGCGTGGCCGGAACCATGTCGATCCTGATGGTGTCGCTCTTTCCGGCAGTGACTTCGATGCCGCGATTCACCGGTTCATACCCGCTGGCGGTCGCAACGACTGAGCAGGTGCCGGCCGCCATTGGCCCCTCGGCGCCGGGGAGGAACGGACGGCCGCAGATGCTGATATTCACGTTCGGCGGCAATGTCCCCGTGACGAGCAGCGTTCCGGGGGTATTGGCCCGGCGCGTGCTGTCGCTCCGGAACGCAAGGACCGAATCCTGCTCGGCCTTGATCTTCGCGGCCGCTACTCGCTGCTTGGAGACCTCTTTCCAGCCGAGGACGCCACCCGTCGCGCCGAACAACAGCATGATCGCTCCGGCCACAGCGATCTTCTTCTTGTTCTTCTTCTTTTTCTTCCTGACCGGGGTTGCCGTTAGGGCAGGGCGGGCGCGTGGCGTCGAGGCAGGGCGGCCGTGGACAACCGGGCCGGGGCCCGAAATCGTGAGCATCAGGGGCGGCAGCTTCCCTGTGCTGACCTTGGGGATCGCGTGGCCCATGGACAGCAGCTTGAGATGCTCTTCCGCTTCTGCCTTCTGCGCGTCCGTGAGCGGAACGTTCTCGAGCGCCAGCGCCATGTCCTTCGTCGTGGCGAAGCGGTCTTCCGGCGCTTTGTTCAGCGCGCAGTAGATGACGTCGAGCAGTTCCTTCGGGACATCCTGGCGCACGGCCGTGATGTCCGGCACCGGCGTCATGTAGTGGTGCTGGATGACGCCGACCATCGAGTCGGCCAGGAAGGGAAGCTCGCCCGTGAGGAGCTGGAAGCCCATGATGCCGAGCGAGTATTGGTCGCTTTGCGGACTCACCTTCTGGCCGCCGCACTGTTCGGGGCTCATGAAGTACGGCGTACCGATCATCATGCCGCTGGCGGTCATGGACACTTCTTCCAGCGCGCGCGCGATGCCGAAGTCCGCCACCATCACTCGGCCGTCCTTGTCCACCAGGATGTTGCCGCCCTTGATGTCGCGGTGGACGATCTTCTTTTCGTGCGCGTAGCCGAGTCCGGCGGCGGAGTACTTGAGGATGGCCGTGGCGACAGGAATCGAAAGCGGCCCCTGGGCTTCGACGATGGCGTCCACCGCGCGGCCCTCGACGAACTTCATGGCCATGAAGTGCAGCGGGCCGGCCTGGCCCACGCGGTACACCGGGATGATGTTGGCGTGGTCGAGCGAGGCGGCGAGTCGGGCTTCGCGACGGAATCGTTCGGCCGCCTGCCCGGCGTTGGCGCTTTCCGGCGGAACCACCTTGATAGCGACTTGGCGCTCGAGCGCCGTTTCTACGCCCTTGTAGACCACCGCCATGCCGCCGCGGCCGAGCTCCTTTTCGATCCGGTAGTCTTTGCCGAGCTCCTTGGTGACCATGGCGAGGAGCTGGTCATCCGGGTTGCCGCCCGTGGCGTCAGCGAACGTCGTGGCCGAGCCGCCGGCGCCCGGGTCAGTGGCCGTGGCGACCGCCCCGCCACCGGTTGCTTCGGTGGCGTTGCCGCAGTTCGCGCAGAACGCGGCGTCGTCAGCGAGGTTGGTCCCGCAGGATCGACAGAACATGGGCGGTTAGTGCAGCAGGGCCGGGGCGGTCAGGTTCGCACCGGTATATCTAATGAAGGACGATGGGAAAGTAATTTTTGTCACACCTGAGGTTGCCTCATGGTTCAAGTCTGTGCTTCACGATATCACGTTGAATGTGCGTGTGTTGCTCGTCAGGTTTGGCGTCGACGTGGTCGCCTGAAGGATCACGGAGCCCAATGCGTCACCGGTGACCGTTATCTGCGCCACGCCGTTCACCGCTCCGACGCCCATGAGTCCTGTGACAGAGCCAGTTCCTGACGGCTGTGAGAACGTCACGGTTGCCGTCGAGTGGCTTCCAGTTATTACCGTGTTGCCGGCCGCGTCCTTCAGGGTTGCGGTCAGCTGCCGAGTCAATGTTGTCTGCAGATCCGTCTCGTCCGAGGCGAGCACCAGCGAAGTTGCCGTTTCGCTGGGGATGACGGCGAAGGTCAGTTGATTGCTCGTGAGGCTGGGCGAAGATGTGGACGCTTCGATCGTCACCGAACCCGCCACCTGACCCGTGATGGTCACCTGCGCGACGCCGCTGACCGCCGCCACGGAGGTGAGTCCGCTTACCGTACCAGCACCCCCTGCCTGAGAGAATGTCACGCTTGTCGTTGAATGCGATCCCGCGATGACGGTATTGCCGGCGGCGTCCTTCAGCGTCGCCGTGAACTGGCGAGTATCTTGAGAATTCAGGTCGGTGATCGCGCCCGAGAGCGTGAGCTGCGTCGCCGTCTCGCTGGGGATGACGGCGAAGGTGAGCGTGTTGCTCGTGAGGCTTGGGGTGGCTGTGGTCGCTTCGAGTGTCACGGAGCCCGCGAGTTGACCCGTGATGGTCACCTGCGCAACGCCCGCCACGGCCGCCACGCTCGTGAGGCCCGAGACCGTGCCAGCGCCCGCTGTCTTGGCGAACGTGACCGACGCGGTCGAGTGCGGCCCGGCCGTGACCGTGTTGCCGGCCGCGTCCTTCAAGGTCGCCGTGAACTGGCGGGTATCTTGTGAATTCAGATCAGTCACTGCGCCCGAGAGCGTGAGCTGCGTGGCCGTCTCACTCGGGATCACGGTGAACGTCAGCGTGTTGCTGGTCAGGCTCGGGGTCGCGGTCGTGGCTTCCAGTGTGATCGAGCCCTCGATCTGGCCGGTCACCGTCACCTGGGCCACGCCCGCCACGGCCGCCACGCTCGTGAGGCCCGAGACCGTGCCGGCGCCCGCCGTCTTGGCGAACGTCACCGACGCGGTCGAGTGCGTACCCGTCGTCACCGTGTTGCCGGCGGCGTCCTTCAACGTCGCCGTGAACTGGCGCGTCGACTGCGAGTTGAGATTCGTGATCGCGCCCGAGAGCGTGAGCTGCGTCGCCGTCTCACTCGCGATCACGGTGAACGTCAGGGTGTTGCTGGTCAGGCTCGGCGTGGCCGTGGTCGCCTCGATAGTGATCGAGCCCTCGATCTGTCCGGTGACCGTCACCTGCGCGACGCCCGCGACGGCCGCCACGCTCGTGAGGCCCGAGACCGTGCCGGCCCCCGCCGTCTTGGCGAACGTCACCGACGTGGTCGAGTGCGGCCCGGCCGTCACGGTGTTGCCAAACCCGTCCTTCAACGTCGCCGTGAACTGGCGCGTCGACTGCGAGTTGAGATTCGTGATCGCGCCGGAGAGCGTGAGCTGCGTCGCCGTCTCGCTCGGGATCACGTCAATGACGCCCGCAGTCGTGCCAGTAAGCGCCGTGTTGTCGGTCGCCGTCACTGAGTGGCTAATCGCCGCATCAGTGGTCACTGTAAGCGCAATGATGGCTTGGCCGTTGGCGTCCGTGATCGACGTCGCGCCCGCGAACGAGCCGCCAGTCGCGCCGACAACGCAGGTGCCCGGCGGTGGGGACCCGCATTGCTTGGTCCACGTCACGGTGCGGCCGGCGATCGCGACCGGGTTATTGCTCGCATCAGCGAGTTGAGCTGTAATCAGGACGTTGGTTCCGGCAGTGACGGACGACGACGCGGCCGTCACGACGTACTGCGTCGCTGCGAGCACGTTGAACGTGTTCGACGTTCCTGCCTCGGAGTTGCCGGTACGTGTTGCCGTGATCGAGCGGGCTGTACCCGAGTTGGAAATCGTGACGGTGTGGGACGCAAGCACGCCATTCGTGAAGGCGGCAGTAATGCCGCTGCCACCGCTGAAGGTGGCGCCAGTCGCCGAACTGATGTCCACCGTACCAGTGAAGCCCGTCGCCGTGTTGCCGTACGTATCCAAGGCAGTGATGCGGATCGTGAACGGCACCGTGGCGATCTGGTTGGCGATGTTGCCACCGCCGGAGGCCGTCACTGTGTAGGATGCGACGGCCGCTGGCGTGCCGGTGGCGGTGAACGTCACGGGCTCGCCGGTGAGCGTCGCGGCGGCCACGGTCGCCTCGACAGTGTTCGTGCCGGTGACCGTGCCGAGTGTCCACGAGCCGACCGTCGCGATGCCGCTGCTGTTGGTCGTGATCGCGTTGCCGCTCGTCGGCACCGTGAGCGCGCCGCCCCCACTGGCCGCTGTCACGGTGAACGTCACGCTGACGCCCGCGACCGGGTTGTTGTAGGCGTCGCGCACGAGCACCGACGGCGCCGTCGCGGGCGTGTTCACCGTCGCGCTCTGCGCCGTCGTGCTGTTGGCGATGATGCTCGTCGCGGTCCCCGCCGTGCCCGAGGCGTTGAACGTCACCGCCGTGAGCGCGCCCGTCACCGCGGTCACCGTGTTGTTATTCGTGCCCGCCGTCTGGCCCAGCGTCCAGCTCGTGAGGGTGGCGATACCCGAACTGTTCGTCGCGACCGTCGCCGGACTCACCGGCCCGATCGCCCCACCCGTGCCGCCCGTCGCCGTCAACGTGAACACCACGCTCGCCCCGGCCACCGGGTTGCCGCTCGCA
>JANNRQ010000116.1:0-31342 GCA_031401495.1 Gemmatimonadota bacterium | reverse complement strand
CAGTGCCCTGGCACGGACTCGAACCGTGACGCCTTACGGCACCACCCCCTCAAGATGGCGTGTCTACCAATTTCACCACCAGGGCGCTGCTACCAACGAAGAAGGAGGGAGGATGGATGATGAAAGAAGTCCAGCGTCCTTCACCCTGCATCCTTCCGCCTTCAGCTTGAAACGGGAGCGACGGGGCTCGAACCCGCGACCTCTCGAGTGACAGTCGAGTGCTCTAACCAGCTGAGCTACGGCCCCCAAACGAACTGCACCTGCACCTGCACCTGCATAGCCCGTACGGGAGTCGAACCCGTCTCTGCACCGTGAAAGGGTGCCGTCCTGAACCGATAGACGAACGGGCCTGAGCCCTGCGGTCCTGCGAAAAACGAGTAGCGGTAACGGGATTCGAACCCGTGTTCCAGCCTTGAGAGGGCCGTGTCCTAGGCCTCTAGACGATACCGCCTTGGCCTTCCTGCAAATGATCGAAACCACAGTTGTCAAAAAGCAGACGGACTCTCGCCCTGTCACAACCACCTGCATGCTTCCGGAACAGGCCGGGAGGGACTTGAACCCCCAACCGCTGGTTTTGGAGACCAGTGCTCTACCAGTTGAGCTACCGACCTACTTAACAGCCGTGCTTCGTGCCTGGTGCTTCGTACCTGATGCTTGAACCAAGCACGAAGAACGAAGCACGAAGCACGTTTTTCCAGAGGGGTGACTGACGGGAATTGAACCCGCAACCCCCGGTGCCACAGACCGGTGCTCTAACCAATTGAGCTACAGCCACCATGTGTCTGCCGCTTGCACGGCAGCACTACAAGCTAATCGCACGAGAAACCACTTCAAATCCGCGGCGAAGCCGCGGCCGAGAACCGTTCCAACAGCTATTCCTTCGCCCGCTCCTGGTACTCGCCCGTCGTCGGATTGACCCGCACTTTGTCGCCTGTTCCCACGAACTCCGGCACGTTCACGGTCACTCCATTCGACAACTTCGCCGGCTTCTGCGACGCCGTCTTCGTGGCCGTCTTCATCACCGGCGACGTCTCCACCACCTCAAGCGTGAGCGAGTTCGGCAAGCGGATCGCAACCGGACGGCCGTCGTAAAACTCAGCCTGAATCTTCATGTCCGGCTGCATCCACGGCGCGTTGTCGCCAAGCGTCTCCTCGTCCAACTCCATCTGCTCGTAATTCTCCACGTTCATGAAGTGGTACGTATCGCCACCCTGATACATGAACTGGAGATCGTGCGTTTCCATGGACGCCGGTTCGATGGAGTCGGCCGCGCGAAAGCGATGCTCGAAACCGTTGCCGGTGCGGAGATTCTTCAGCTTCGCCTGCACCATCGCGCGGAGGTTGCCAGGCGTATGGTGACGAAACTCGAGAATACGGCAGGGATCGCCTTCAAAAACGATCACCATGCCACGGCGGATTTGTGTCGCTGGAATAGCCATGCTTCGTGTACTGGAAAAATGACGGTAAGTCCAAACAGCCTTTGAACTTAGACTACCTGAGGAGCGGCTTCAAGGCCTTCCACACATTTTCAGCCACAATTCGCTCGCCTTCCTCGTTCGGATGGATGCCGTCGCTCTGGTTGAGATCCCGCTCTCCTGCGACGCCGTCCAGCAGGAATGGGATCAGGACCACACCCGGGTTCTTCCGCACCAACTCGGGAAACGCCGCGTGAAAACTGTCCGTATAGCTCTTCCCCATGTTCGGCAGCGCTTCCATCTGCACCAACGCGATCGTCGCGCCGGGTTGCGCCGACCGAATGCGTGTGATGATCTGTTGGAGATTGTCGCGCATCGTCGCCACAGGCACGCCCCGCAGCCCATCATTGGCGCCGGTTTCGATGACGATTACGTCCAGTCGTTGCTGAAGCAGCCAATCCACTCGACGCAAGAGTCCCGACGATGTCTCGCCGCTCACACCGGCGTTCACGACGCGATAGCGCTTCCCTTCAGCGTCCAGCTTGCGCTGGATCAGCATCGGGTAGGCGTCGTCCGGATCCAGGCCAAAACCCGCTGTGAGGCTGGTGCCCAGGAATAGCAGCGTCCGCGCGGAGTCCAAGGGCTTGGCAGCTGCTGTCGCCTCGCCTGTCGCCGCAGCCGCGGGGGTGGGACTAGCTTGCGAGCCAGTACTGTCGGCCGCCGGCTGCGACTTTCCGCACGCCAGGATCGACAACGCAACCAGTAGTCCGTTACACACTGAAAGCCGCACCCTGCCTCCGCACCCCGCACCCCGGGTAGTCAATGTTGTCAGCCAAAGACCTCACAAAAGAATATCCTAGCGGCGACCACCGCTTGACGGTTTTGCGCGACGTTTCGTTCACGATTGAGCAGGGCTCGTTCGTGGCCATCGTCGGCCCGTCGGGCAGCGGCAAGACGACTCTGCTCGGCCTCCTCGCCGGATTGGACACGCCGAGTAGGGGCCGCGTCACGTTGGACGACGCGGACCTGTCGCTGATGGACGAGGACCAGCGCGCTCGCCTCCGCGGAGAGAAGGTCGGCTTCGTGTTCCAGAGCTTCCAGCTCATCCCGACGCTCACCGCCATCGAGAACGTGCAGGTTCCCCTCGAACTGCGCGGCGAGGAAGGCGCCACCGAACGCGCCCGCGATGTGCTCCAGCGCGTAGGGCTCGGCGACCGGCTCGACCACTTCCCAACGCAGCTCTCGGGCGGCGAACAGCAGCGCGTGGCCATCGCGCGGGCCTTTTCCAATAAGCCGCGCATTCTGTTCGCCGACGAACCCACCGGCAACCTCGACAGCGACACGGGCAACCGCATCGTGGAACTGCTCGAACAGCTCAACAGCGAGTCCGGATCGACCGTGGTGCTCGTCACGCACGATCTCGGCTTGGCGGGCCGCACCCGGCGCATCATTCGCCTGAGCGACGGCGTCGTCGTGTCCGACCAGCCGACGACGACCGGCGCCACGCCGCGACAGAACGAGCCCACGGAGACGCGATGAGCGGCAGCGCGAGTCTTCGCCGCCTCACGGCGGTCGCATGGCGCGAGAGTCGCACCGCGCGGCGGCGGCTTCTGCTGTACATGTCCAGCATTTCGCTGGGCGTCGCGGCGCTCGTGGCGATCGACTCCTTCACCGAAAACGTCTCGACGTCGGTACAGAACCAATCGCGCGCGCTCCTCGGCGGCGACGTGCTGCTGACGTCGCGCGCCAAATTCGCGGACACCGTGACGGCCCTGCTCGACTCGCTCCGCAGGACAGGAACGGGCGTAGCCCGGCAGACGCAGTTCGCATCCATGGGCGTGATCGCAAGCTCCGGCAACACGCGCCTCGTGCAGGTGCGCGCGGTGAGCCGCGGCTACCCGATCTACGGCGAGATCGTTTCAGCACCGGCGCCCGCATTCGGCAACATGCACGAGGGCCGCCACGCGGTCGTCGACCCCTCGATCCTGATATCGCTCGACGCCAACATCGGCGACAGCCTGATGCTCGGCAGCGCGCGATTCCTGATCACGGGCACGCTCCAGGCCGTGCCCGGCGACCTCGGCATCACCGCGGCCATCGGTCCGCGCGCCTACGTCTCGGATCGATACCTCGACGAAACCGGACTCCTGGTATTTGGCAGCCGAGCGGAGTACGAAGCCCTGCTGCGAATGCCCGAGGGGCTGTCGCCCGCGCGCTTCGCCGGCCGGTTCAATCCCCTCTTCTCGAGCGCCAGCCCGCGCGTGCGGCTGCGCACCGTGGCCGAGAACGAGAACAACCTGACCCGCAACATCGACCAGCTCGGGAACTTCCTCGGCCTCGTGGGCCTTGTTGCGTTGTTGCTTGGCGGCATCGGCGTCGCGAGCGGCGTGCATGCGTTCGTTTTGCGCAAGATTGATACGGTCGCCGTGCTGCGTTGCCTCGGAGCGACCAGCGGCCAAGTGCTGTTCATCTACGTAGTGCAGGCGGCCGCCATGGGATTGATCGGCGCATTGATCGGCGCCGTATCCGGTGTGGCCCTGCAATACACCTTGCCCTGGATCCTCAAGGGATTCCTGCCAGTGGACGTCAGCGTGCGCCTGGCGCCGAGCGCCATCGCCACCGGCCTCGGCATTGGTGTGTGGGTGGCCGTCGTCTTCGCGCTGTATCCCCTGCTGTCGCTCCGCCGCATCTCGCCGTTGCAGACCCTGCGCCGAGAGTCCGATGCCGATGTGATGCGACAGGCGCAGCGTGACTCGGCCGGTCTCGTCGTGGGCTTTGCGATTGTCGCGAGCGTCATCGCGGTTGCGTTGACCCGCACCCGCACCTTGGAGCGCGGCCTGGGTTACGCGGCGGCCATCATCGTCGCGGTCGTCGCTCTTGGTCTTGCGGCAGACGGCTTGGCGCGCATCTCGCGCTGGCTGGCACGCCCGCAACTCGCGTTTGTCTTGCGTCAGGGTATCGCCAACCTGCACAGGCCCGGCAACCAAACTCGCGCCGTGATCCTGTCGCTCGGCCTTGGCGTGTTCCTGATGAGCACGATTTATCAGGTGCAACAGAATCTCATGGATCAGCTGGACATGAAGCTGGAGCGCTCCCGCGCAAATGTCGTGTTCTTCGACGTGCAGGACGACCAGGAGCGCGGGCTGGACTCCATCGTGCGCGCATCGGGGAACAGCGTCGTGCAGACGGCCGCCATCGTGCCGATGCGTATCGCTGCGATCAACGGCGTATCGACGACCGACTTGCTGGCAGACCGGAATCCGGAAACGCGCCGCTCGCCATGGACTCTGCGGCGCGAGTACCGCTCGACATTCCGTGAGGAACTGGCCACCGGCTCGGAGAAGATCGTCGAGGGCACGTGGTGGGAACCCGGCGACCGGTCGCCTCAGATTTCCGTGGAGCAGGATCTGGCGCAAGACCTGCGACTCACCCTCGGCGACAGCGTCACGTGGGACGTGCAGGGCGTGGAGGTCACCGCGCGATACACAAGCATGCGCGAGGTCACGTGGGCGCGCTTCGAGCCGAATTTCTTCGTTGTCTTCAGTCCCGGCACGCTGGAGCGGGCACCCAAGCAGTTCGCCGTGCTGGCAAGCGCGCCCACGAGCCCCGAAGTGGCGGCGCTGCAGCGCTCGGTCGTCCGCAAATACCCAAACGTGTCCAGCCTGGACCTGACGCTGATTCAGGCGACCATCGGCGGCGTGCTCAACAAGATTACGTCGGCGATCCGCTTCATGGCGTTGATCAGCCTGGCGTTCGGCATTCCTGTGCTCTTCTCGGCCGTCGCGGCCACGCGACGCGCACGACTGCGCGAAGGGGTATTGCTCAAGACACTCGGGGCCACGCGTCGCCAAGTGGGCCGCATCATGCTGGCGGAGTACGCACTGCTCGGCGCGCTTGGCAGCGTGTCGGGCGCCGCCCTATCGGTCGGCAGCGCCTGGCTACTGATGAAGTTCGTGTTCGAGTCGTCGTTCACGCCCGCCATCTGGCCCGCCGTGATCGTTGCCGGCGCGATGACGATGCTGGCGGTCGTGATCGGACTTGCCACCGGCCGCGAAGTGTTCCGCGAAACGCCGATGGTGGCGCTCAGAGAGGCGTGAGCAGCCTCTTGATGGCGTCGAAGAGCTTGGTCTCGTCCACGATCGGCTTGGTGACGTAGTCGTTGAACCCGGCCGCGAGAAACTTCTCGCGGTCGCCGGACATCGCGTGCGCAGTCAGCGCGATCACCGGAATCGTGGCGAGGGCAGCGTCCGCGCGAATGCGTTTGAGAATCTCGTTGCCGTCCATGCCCGGCAGGGAGATGTCGAGCAACACGACGTCCGGGCGCGATTTGGCGAGACCGGCCAGGGCGACCGTGCCGTTCTCGTACTCCGTCAGCTCGTACTGATCACCAAGAATTGCCTTCAGGAGCAGGCGATTGTCAGCGTTGTCCTCGACGACCGCGAGCCTCGGCATGATCACTGGCTCGCGGCGAATGCCTGAAGTTCTCGGCAGGCCACGGGCAGGTCGGACTCAACGATGGCAACGTGGGGCGCGCAGCCCGAAAGCTCCCCTCGACTGGCCAACTCCTCGCCGGCGCTGCACGCGCTGGACACCGTCATGGCACCGAGCTGGCCGGCACTGGACCTGAGGCCGTGCAGGGCGGCCCGCAGCGCCGCGGCGTCTCCGCAGTCCAGAGCTTCCCGGGCTTCCGCCGCTTTGACAGGCGCGTGCTTGAGAAAGAGCTCAACCATGCCACGCACCAGCTTGGGCCCGCCAAATCCGGATAGGCGCTTCAGCGCTTCAGGGTCGAGGACGGATGCTCCTGCCATTGCACCAAGGTATTGGGAACGTGGGTACCCTGTACCCTATACCCTATACCCTGAACCCTCTTATCCCGGTTCGTTCTTCTTGTTCGCGTTCTGGACCGTCGCCGTGAAGCGGGCCCAGTCCACGTTCTCCTTCCCTTCAGTACCCGTGGACGCCTGCATGGGAATCGCTTTGGACGGGCGGCGGTTGGCGGGCGTCGACGCCGGGATCTGTGTCGGTGCCTGCGGCGAGGACAGCACTTCCATGCGCTGCCGCGCAAGCGCGGGAACCTGCGCGGGCATCATGAGGTCCGTGACCATCAGTGCGAAGTCTTGGCCGCTGCCCATGAGCTGCATGGCCTGGGTCGCGTCCACCGCCTCGGTCACCTTGAAGCCGCCGCCCTCGAACAGCGTACGCGCCATGCGGCGCCACGCCGCATCTGAGTTCACGATGAGGATGCTCGGCGGCCCCGAGTCCTCCTTCTTGTCCGCGATGTTGTCACCAATGACGCGCTCGATTTCCTGCAGCGTGGTCTCGCCACGGCGCACGCGCGCGATGGACACCTCGCGCATCGGCGCCATCCCCTGCGCGATCGCCGCGCGCTGGAGCGCGTTCGTGGTGGCGCCGGCGGCGATCATGTCCGCGAGCGTCGGCGTGATAACTGCAACTTCGATGAGTGGAAGGCGGCCGCGATAGCCCGAACTTCCGCAGCGCTTGCAACCCGCTGCGCGCGAAAGGGGTTGCACGCCATAGCGGGCGGCCAAGGCCTCTTCTTCTTCGGTGAGCGCGCCAATCACGGGCTGTGCGCAGTCCGAGCACACGCGACGAATGAGGCGCTGGGCCAGGGTTCCGCGCAGCGTCGTGGCGATGGTCTGAGGATCCAACCCCAGGTCCAGCAGACGCGCCACCGTGCTCATGGCGTCGTTCGTGTGCAGCGTCGCCAGCACCAAGTGGCCCGTCATGGCCGCTTGCGCTGCGATATGCGCCGTTTCTTCGTCACGAATTTCACCGACGAAAATCACGTCGGGGTCCTGTCGCAAAAGGGCACGCAAGGAATTCGCGAACGTGATTCCACGCTTCGTGTCCACCTGAATTTGCGTGATGCCCGGCATTTCGTACTCGACCGGATCCTCGACAGTCGAGATGTTCACTTCGCCGGTGGCGATTTCCTTGATGGCCGAATACAGCGTCGTCGTCTTACCGGAACCGGTCGGTCCGGTCACGATCACGATGCCATCGCGGCAGTCCAATAGCTGGCGCAGGCGAGCCAGCTCTCGCGGTGTGATGCCGATGTCCTCGAGCTTCTTGGTGCTCTCCGGACGCAGGATACGAATGACCGCCTTCTCGGCGTCGCGCGTTCCGACGGTCGAGATGCGGAGGTCGACGTAGCGGCCCTCGACCTGGACGCGGCTGCGTCCGTCCTGCGGACGGATACGGTCGGCGATGTCGAGACGGCCCAGCACCTTGATGCGCGACACGACGCGGTTCATCGCTTGCATCGGCAGCTTCATGTACTCTCGCATCACGCCGTCAACGCGATAGCGCACCACGCCCGTCTTCGCGCCCGGCTCGATGTGAATGTCGCTGGCTCCCTGCACGACGGCGTCGCGAAGGATCAGGTTCGTAAGCTTGACGACCGGCTTGGACTCGACTTCCTCCGCCGAGACCGCCTCGGGCCCCATGTCCTCGAGTGTGCTGACGGAGTCGGCGACTTCATCCTCGATGCCGGCGGCGAGATCGCTCGTCGAAATGTCGGCGGCGAACGCGTTGGCGTACGCGTCCTGGATCTGTGTGGGCGTGGCGAGCTCAAACACCGGGCGGCGCCCGGCGGCAAAACCAATGGCGTGTTCGACCTCGATGTTGGTCGGGTCGCACGTCGCCACCACCAAGTGGCGGTCGTCTTCGCGCATCGGGAAGACGTGGAACTGCTTCGCAATGCGCTCGGGCAACAGATGGAGCGCGCGATTATCAGCTTTTTCGAAATCCGCCTCGGCAAGGCCGAAGGCGGGCGCAAGCGCACTGGCGAGCTCGGGCGGAGTTACGCCCAACGTCCTGGAGGCCATCTCCCAGGCTTCGACCAATGATGTACCCGCGGGAATGCTGAGGACTTCCGCCCCCTTCATCCCAGCGCGAGCCGCTGCGGCTGCGAGCCAATGCATCTAACAGTTCTCCATGCGCATATCCGTCGTCGGACCTGCCGCAAGTTCACTACAGAACATCACAACCGGAACGCCCGAAGCAGGCTTTCCAATTCGGGCATATGAACTTACAAAGTGAAATCGCAATTCGCGAGAGCCAAGTCCCTGAGTCTGAGCCTTCGTCACCCCATCAAGGTTGCTCCCAGCATGATACGCTGGCAAGACGGGGTCGCGGTGACAATGGTCACATGACATGCCGCGCGGCCTCAAGGGAATCGGAGTCCGTGCTGGCCACCAGTGGGACGCCGACGTGCCGCTGCCCTGAACAGAGATACGGAAACAACGAATGTGACGCAAGTCACAAAGCCTAGAGGGATCAGCTGACCGTCGGGAACCCGAGGTTCTTCCCGCGCAGATGCGGCTCGGGCCACCGCGCGGTCACAACCTTGCCGCGCGTATAGAAGCGCACGCCTTCCTGCCCGTGAACGTGCACGTCGCCGAACAGTGAGTTCCTCCATCCACCAAACGAGTAGTAGGCCATCGGCACCGGAATCGGAACATTGATCCCCACCATCCCTACCTGGATCTCGCTCTCGAACGTGCGCGCCGCGCCGCCATCGTTCGTGAAGATCGCAACGCCGTTGGCGTACGGATTCGAGTTCACCAGCGCGACGGCCTCATCGTACGAATCCACGCGCACCACCAACAGCACCGGCCCAAAAATCTCTTCCTTGTAGACCGACATTTCCGGGCGGACGTTGTCGAACACGCACGGGCCCAGGAAATAGCCGCCGTCCCGGTCCGCAACCTTGAGGGGCCGACCGTCCACGACGAGCTTGGCGCCGTCGCGCACGCCTTCGTCCACCAAACCACGAACGCGCTCCATGTGCGGCTTGGTCACCAGCGGACCCATGTCATTCCTGCTTTCGAATCCGTCGCCGACATGAATCGCCCTGGTGCGTTCGCGAATGAGCGGGATGAGTTTGTCGGCCGCGTTGCCCACGCCGACGAGCACCGAGATCGCCATGCACCGTTCCCCCGCAGACCCAAAGGCTGCGTTCACCGCCGAGTCGGCCGCGAGTTCCATGTCGGCGTCGGGCAGCACTACCATATGATTCTTGGCGCCGCCCAATGCCTGCACGCGCTTGCCGTGCCTGGTGCCCGTCTCGTAGATGTACTTCGCGATTGGCGTCGAGCCGACAAAGCTCACGGCGGCGATGTCCGGATGTGACAGGATGCGATCCACGGCCACTTTGTCGCCGTGCACGACATTGAACACGCCGTCCGGCAATCCGGCTTCCGTCCACAACTTGGCGATCAGCATCGAGCCGGACGGGTCCTTCTCCGACGGCTTGAGCACGAAGGTGTTCCCCGCCGCGATAGCGATCGGGTACATCCACATCGGCACCATCACCGGGAAGTTGAACGGCGTGATGCCGGCCACGACGCCAAGCGGCTGACGGATGGAATAGCTGTCGACGTTGGTCGACACGTTCTGCGAAAACTCGCCCTTGATGAGCTGCGGCATTCCGCAGGCGAACTCGACGACCTCGAGGCCACGCTGCACTTCGCCTTTCGCATCGCTCAGGACCTTGCCATGCTCGCGCACGATGAGGCGCGCCAGGTCTTCAGAGTGCTTGTGGACGAGTTCGCGGAACTTGAAGAGGATCGTCGCGCGGCGACCGAGCCCCGTCTCGCCCCAAGTGACGAAGGCTTCCTTGGCCGCGCGCACTGCGTCGTCCACCTCGGCGGCTGACGCGTAGGCCAGCTCGCCGCTCTCCTCACCCGTCGCCGGATTGAAGACTGGTCCGCTGCGGCCTGACGCTCCGGGCACAGCCTTGCCCGCAATCCACAGCCCGATGCGGGTCACCGGCTGCTTGCCCTGAGCCCGCTTGGCTGAATCCATCGTCGCATTTGGTGGCATGGCGCCCCGAGGTCGGCGTGTATCCCGAGAATCTCTCTCGCACATGCTGTCATGGCCAGTGCACGCCGTTCCTCCTCGAGATCGATTCGTCATTTCGTCTCCCGCCGAGAGCCGCGTAGGACTGGCGCGCGCGCGGGCTGGCTGTGATGCTTCGCGCATGATACGTCCGCTTTTCGTGGTCCTCTCAGTGGCAGGGATGTTCGCCTGCATCGGATCCGTCGATCCCCTGCCGTTGGCTATCACGCTTCAAGCCACGCCGACGTCGGCGACGACGGCCGACTCGGTAACGTTCGTCGCCAATGCTCAGGGGGGCCAACTGCTCGGCTTCGTGACTGACTACGGTGACGGGTCGACCGAGCAGTACGCGACGGCGGGAGCCCGTACCGCCACAGTGACGTTCCGCCACCGCTACCTGACTGCTGGCACCTTTCAGGTGACCGCCACGGTCACTGACGCGGTTCAAGGACAGAAGGTCGCAACAGTACAAGTCAGCATCCAGTAGGCACTAAGGCCGAATGACCCAAAGAGCGTAGGCAGCTTGACACACGCCTTGTTTCGCCGGTATGGTTGCGCAGGCGCTGCGTCCGGCTGCGGCGTGCGAATCACCTTCTAACGCGGGGCTACCAATGCACACGGCGTTTACGATGCGTGCAGTTCGAGCAGCGGCCATTTTGATGAGCGCGAGCGCGCTGGCGGCACAAGCTCAAACTGGCACGATTTCGGGAAGGGTCGCGACCGGATTCGGCACGTCGCTCCAGAGCGCCCAGATCCAGCTCGTGGGTTCTGGACTCGGCACCAGAACGGGCGAGGGTGGCCGCTACATCATCGTGAACGTGCCGGCGGGACAATACCGGCTGCGGGCACAGATGCTCGGACATCGCCCCGTCGAGCACAACATCACGGTTACCGCGGGATCCACGCTCACACAGGACTTCATCATGAAGGCGGAGGCGTTGGGCCTCGACGCCATCGTCACGACGGGCACGGCAGGCGCGTCGCGGCAACGTGAGATTGGCAACAGCATCTCCCAGATCAACTTGTCGACGCTGAACCAACCGTCGGCGACGATCGGCGATCTTCTGCAGGGCAAGGCGGCTGGCATGCAGGTGATGCAGAGCTCCGCCATGGCCGGCAGCGGATCGATGATCCGTCTCCGAGGTAACGTCAGCGTCGCAATGAGCAATCAGCCGCTCATCTACGTCGATGGCGTGCGGCTCCGCAGCGACGGCTATGCGCGCAACGTTCCGCCGACCGGGTCCGACCTGCGCAGCGGCAACGACATCGCCAGCCCCCTGAACGACATCAATCCGGCCGACATCGAGCGCATCGAGATCATCAAGGGCGCCGCGGCCGCGACGCTGTACGGCACCGAAGCGGCGGCGGGCGTCATCCAAATCTTCACGAAGGGTGGACACTCGGGCCGCCCGGAGTGGACCGCTGAGGTCGACCAGGGTTTCGGGCGGTCGCTCCCATTCGGCCCCGATCCGAGCGAAGCGCCTCCGAGCGACACGATTTACGCGTGCGCCACCGTAACGCCGATTTGTAACGGTACCCGGCAGGCGTACGTCGACAGCTTCCCGAGCCGCTTTGCAGGTCTGCCGACCAGGGGCATTTCGCGCGCCGGTGGCACGTCCAGCTTCCTGTTCATCGACCCATGGCTCCGGAACGCGTACCGGCAGCGGTACTTCCTGTCCGTGGGCGGTGGCAATGAGGCCATGCGTTACTTCGTCTCCGGCACGACGTCCGACGAGAACGGCGTCCTGCCAAACGACAACGAGGCGAAGAAGCTCGTTCGCGGCAACTTCACGTTCTCTCCGCTCACGAGCCTCCTGTTCAACTGGAACTCGTCCTATACCAAGAACAACATCTCCAACACCGCTGCCGGCAACAACGCGCACGGTTTGACGCTGAACGCCTTCCGGCGCGAGCGCAATTATGCGTCGAATGACCGGCCGGAAGTCATGAACCTGATGCTCAATCAGGAGATCAACAGCGAAATTGACCACTTCATCACTGGTGGCACGATGAACTGGAGCCCGACGACGAACCTGACCAACAAATTCACGGTCGGCTTCGACCTGGCTCAGATCGAGAATCGCACCCTCCGGCCGTTCGGCTTCGTGTCGGCGCCGGCGGGGATCATTTCGAGCCGCAAGAACGTCTACCAGACGCTCACCTTCGACTACGCCGGGAATTACAACCGTCCGCTGACGGCGGATACGCGGATTACGCTTGCCTGGGGCGGGCAGAGCGTTACCACCGAAACGCGAGAAACGTCGGCCTACGGTGAGAACTTTCCGGGCCCCAGCGAACCGACCGTCTCGAGCGCCGGCACGCGGTTGGGCTTCGAGGAACGTTCGCGAGTGATCAACGCCGGCTTTTTTGGACAGACGATGGTCGATTTCCGCGACCGCTACTTCCTGACGCTGGGCGCACGCGTTGACGGCAACAGCGCGTTCGGTCAGGACTTTGGTCTCCAGACGTACCCGAAGGCGAGCGTCTCGTGGATTGCGTCCGATGAGTCCTTCTGGCCGTCGTGGAGCCCCTCGATGAAGTTCCGCGCGGCGTGGGGTCAGTCCGGCCGCGCCCCCGGCGCGTTCGACGCGCTTCGCACCTGGGAGCCGTCGGACTGGGGCGGTCAGCCCGCGTTCCTGCCGCGCAACGTCGGCAACACGGAACTCGGCCCCGAGCGCACCAGCGAGATCGAGCTCGGATTCGATGCGTCGTTCCTCGAGGATCGCCTCACCACTGAGCTCACGTGGTTCGACCGCAAGATCGACAACGCGCTCTTCGACGTACAGCAGATCCCGTCATTGGGATTCCTGAACTCGCAGCTGAAGAACATTGGGGAAATGTCCAGCGGCGGTCTGGAGTTGACGGCGACTGCCGTCGTGTTGCGCCGTAGCAAGTTCGAATGGTCCGTTGGTGGGTCCGTGTTCTCGACCTCATCGAACATCGAAACTCTGGGCACGGCAGCGGATTTCTCGATCGGCAATTTCGGCTGGATCATGAAGGACCAGCCGATTCCAATGATCCGCACTGATTTCTGCGTGAACAACCCCACCGGTTCGCTGGGTGCCGGCACCATCAGTTCGACGTTCCCTGCGATCACCACGGGAACGGCCACCGCTCCGTGCCTGCACGGCCCGAACCTGCCGACGAAGACATTCGGCATGTTCACCAACCTCGAGATGCCGTTCGGGATGCGGTTCTCGGCGCGCGGCGAGTATCTCGCGGGCAACTACATGTATGACGGCGCCGCGTTCAATGCCATCACGCGCGGCATCCGGTGGCCGGGTTGTTATGCGTTCTACACGCTTCAGGAGGCCGGCCGACAGGCCGAAGCACGAAACATCGACGCCGCGCGCTGTACGCAAGGCATCACCAAGGCGGATTACTTCATCTATCCAGCCGACTATTTCAAGCTCCGCGATATCAACTTCAGCGTGCCGGTGCCCGCGAAGTACTTGCGTGGGGCGTCGTCCGCGCGGCTGACGCTCGCTGGACACAACATCTTCAAATGGGTGAATAGTGATTTCCCCGTCTTTGATCCCGAGACCGGGAACAACGGCGGATTCAATTCACGCGTGCGATCGATTCTGGAGCACGTGCCTCCGCCGGCGACGTACTCGGCGTCCATTCGCGTGACGTTCTGAGAGGCCACAACAGATGACCATTGAGCTCATTCACAAGTGCGATGCGCACTCGCTCCCTTCGCTTCCGCAAAACACTCGGAGATCATCGATGAGAAATGACATGCGCGCATACGCGGCCGCGCTGGTGCTGCTCACAGCGGCCGTGTCGTGCGATACCGATGTGGTAAACCCCGGTCCGGTCGAGGACGTCTTCGTCTCGAACCGCAACGCGGCCACCGCGCTATCGAACGGCGCGGGTCGTGCACTTGGCAGCGCCCTCAACTGGATCGGCTATACCGGCGCGGCCGTGACGCGCGAGATCCATCCGGCTGGCTCCACGGGAAGTTTCGGCATCACCAGCGCCTGGCAGCGCGGCGAGCTGATCGGAAGCGACGCCGATCTCAACACCCATTGGGAGCAGGGGTCTCGGGCGCGGTGGCTAGCGGAAGAAGCCGTGCGGCGGCTCGAGTTGGTTGGCCCGCCGACGCCCGGCGTGGACGTTCAGACGCCCATAGCCTACGTGAACGCACTGCGGCAGTCGTACGTCTGGGCCGGGTATGCCAACCGGGTGCTGGGTGAGAACATGTGCGACGCCGTGATCGACGGCGGGCTGGTCCAGCCGCACACGATGTATTTCGCGCGCGCCGAAAGTCTATTCACGAAGGCGCTCCTTCTCGCGGGCGGAACCGCCGCGACGACGACGACGCTGAACACGGCGGCCACGGCTGGCCGCGCGTCCGCCAGGATGTACCGGGGTGACTGGACCAACGCGATCGTCGATGCCGCGACAATCGCCAGCACGATGTCGTACTCAGTCAGCTACTTCAGCGTCGGCGAGGACGCGCAGCGCAACCGCATCTTCTACTCGTCGGGCAACACGCGCGAGAGCGGCAGTGCCTACCGCGCGCACACGCAGTGGAATACGTGGCACCTCGCCTATCGGTACGGCGGCACAGGGACGACCCTGACCGCGGCGATGATTGCCGCTCCAGTCATGGTGGATCCCCGCATCACGGCCGTGATTCCCACGACGGCAACGGGCGACGCCGCGATCGAGTGCTGTGGCATAGTGCCGTTCTGGCCCCAGGCGAAGCACATCGCGTCGACGTCAGCCACACGGTTATCGAGCGGGCGCGAGATGCTGCTGATCCGAGCCGAAGAGCGCTTGCGCGCGAATGACATGACAAACGGGATGATTCACCTCAACGCAGCTCGGACCGCGGCTGCAGCCACGACGATCATCGCGGCAGACATCACCGACGCGTGGAGGCTGCTCAAGCGCGAGCGTGGCATCGAGCTCTGGCTCGAGGGTCGGCGCATGGGCGATCGGAGGCGATGGGCGGCGGCAGGGGCGGCGGCTCCCGGAGCCCTGGAAACGCTGGAGCTGCCTGGAGCGACCTATCCCGGGCCGCTGGCCGGATCGCACCTCGATCCGAGCGTCCATTCTGCGGCGGCGGCCTCCACGTTCTGCTTCCCGGTGTCTCGTTCGGAGAAAGACACGAACAAGAACATCGTCCTGACAGCGCTGACCAAGTAGCCTGCGGCGTGTAGCCTGTAAACGAAGCCGGTAGCGAACTGCTACCGGCTTCTGGCTGTGTATGGCTACCAGCGCAAAGGCAAGATCGGAATGCGAAGGTCCGTTCCGCCGTCACCGCCGGGAAGCTTCTCTTGCCCAGGGCCAAGGATGTAGCCACCGACAATGAGCCCCCCAATCGCCACCGTCCCAACGACAATCGCAACGGCGGTGCGGCCGCGATTGAGCGTGCGCGACTCGAGGAGCAGCAACCCCGATCGCGGGACCGAAACGCGCTGGCGCAGTCGCATCATCGTGCCATTGCTCGAGATCTGCGCCGCCGTTGGCACTTCGATGATCAGGGTGTCCGGCGCGGTAGCGATCACCGTGCCATTCAGCAGTCGCGTCTCGATGCCGAGCAGCAGCTCGAGCTGTTCGGCGGTCGTCGCGTTGATGCGTGCGCGAACGCTGTGTCCCGGCTCCGTCGAAACCGGATCGATCGGCGTGTAGGTATAGCAGCCGAGCGCGCAGCCGAGCAATGGCGCCAACTGACGCAAATTCATGCCTGCAATATGGCGCCTCAGCGCCCGGCATCGAAGTACCATGGGCCGGCGCTCCAACCGCCTGAGGCGCTCGTGGCGAAACAGCGCAAGGTCGCTGTGCTACCGGCGTTAATAGATGGGCCTGGGAGGAGTTGAACCTCCGACCTCACGCTTATCAGAATGGTCCGCTCAGTCGGGCCTAGTCAAGCGTAGTCGGGCAAAGTTCAGTGTAGCAATTGGATAGAGTAGTTGCGCGAAAGTGGGCCTGAAAGGGCAAAACAGGGCGAAAATCCGACGCACTATGGATGGCGTATGGGTCACGATGCTCCGGCTGCGAGGCGATTGAAGCTCTCCGCCGCCTGCGTTGTGTGCTCGGCCTTCAAGTGGCCGTAGAACCTCGCGGTGATGTTCAGGTTCTTGTGCCGCAGTCTCCGACTGACCTGCAGCAGGTCCACGCCGTCGAGCAGCGCCAGCGTCGCGCAGGTGTGCCGCAACACGTACATGCTGAAGCGGGGCTTGAACGACCGCAGTGCAGTTGGCCCACTCCGAGGCTTCTTGGGTGGGTCGCCCCACGCACCTAGGTCGCCTTTGCCGGCGTCAGCGGCGGACAACAGTCGCGTCCACGCGCGTCCCATGTTGTTACCGAGCGGCGTACCAAACTCCGTGGTGAATACAAAGCCGTGATCCTGCCATTCCTCACCAAGCAGCAAGCGCTCCTTGTTCTGCTGGGCCTTCCAGCGTTTCAGCTCGATGATCGTGGCAGCAGATACTGGAACATCACCGCTGGATGATTCTGTTTTCGGCCTCGTGATGATCCAGCCCTGCCCTCCGGCCTTGCGCTTTGGGACGCCGACGCGAGTGACCGTCGCCCTCACTCTGATCATGCTTCGGTCAAAGTCCACGTGCCGCCACTGCAGTGCAAATGCCTCGCCGGGACGCAGACCACCGTCGAGCAACACGTGCCACAGGGCGCTGAGCCGATCGCTCTTCGCCGCGCCAATCAGTCTCGTCGCTTGCTCGTGGGAAAGATGTTCGACTGGTCCCAACGACTCCTCGTCGGCTTCGGAAGTGATTTCTGCTCGCACGTCAGGCTTGGGCAAGGTCGCGAACTCGGCGGGATTTCGCGGCAGTTCGCCTTTCCGGACCGCTGACTTGAGCGCGCGCTTGAGCAGACCGTGCAGGTGCTCGATGCCGCGCCGCCTCATACCGTGCTTCTCGGCCATCGCAACGTAGAGTCGATCGAAGTCGCCAACGTTGAGTTTGCGAAGCGAGATGTGACCGAGGTGAGGTGTGTCAGGGCGTGGCGTGAAAATCCATTTCCCGAGCACCTTCTCGATCGTGTATGTGCTCCTCACCTGCTTCCGGTACATCGGCAACCAGTTGTCGCGGAGGTAGTCGGCCAGTGTGACCTTGGATAGCGTCGGTCGATAGGAACCGTCGTTTCGCTGCCCTTCGATGCGCGTGGCCCATTCCGTCGCCTCTCGTTTGCCGGAGAATGTCCGCGACATGAAACGATGCTTACCCGTCTCCGCGATCTTCCCGAGGTAAATCTGCGCGTACCATCTGCCACTTTTCTTGATCTTCAAGATGCTCGCCATTGGTATTCCTCCCGACTGTAAGTACGTGATGGGCCTCTTACCACTCGGCACCGTTGCCCAATCACATTGCCCACGGCCCGACCGGAAGGTCAAACGGGTGCTTACCATTAGCTCCAACAATTGAACGGACCCTAATGACGCTTTGCATTGTCTCGCACTCCGCGAGCGGCCACCTCGTGGCCATGTCCGATCGCATGCTCTCACGCGGCCCTGCCCGGCATCTACCACCGACGCCGAAGGGCTACATCCTTCACAGCTCGATCTATTGCATGTATGCCGGTGGGATTAGTCTCGCCGGAAGCATCGTTCTCGCCGCTCAAGTCCGCCTCGCCAACGAGTACGGCGCTCGCGCAGGAGCGTGCTCCGTCCACAAGGCGGCTCACTATCTGAGAGAGGCGTACGAAGCGGCGCGACTGATTGAAGCCGCCGCCCAGATACTCCCTCTGTACTTCATCTCAGGGCCGGGAGAATACCAGCAGAAACGGCACACGCTCCCGGCTTCGACGATCAAGAGCATTGAGCGCCGCATCAGCCGATGGGGGTTCGCCAGTGAGGAAGAGCCCGCTTTTATCGTCTTCGGATACGACGGCAGTGGGCCGCATGTTTACAAGGTTCAAGCATCGCGGGTTGACGGGCACGACCCGTTCGGATTCGCGGCCATTGGCCTAGACACAAGTGTCAGCATCGTTGATCAACTGATGTATGACCACCAGGCGTGGCACATGCCCTTTGGGGCGGCGCTGGCATTGGCTTACGTCGCGGCGAACAATGCCGTGGACACGCGAAACGGTGTCGGGCCGCCCGAAGACGTGCTGATTTTGCGGCCTGATTCTCCAGAGGTGCCGGTGCTTGTCGGCATCCTCGGCACGATGCGACTCAAGCACCTCTACGAGTTCACCATCGTCAAGGGAATGGGCGGCATTCAGGCCGCTATTCAACTCGCGCACAGTTTCATGCCCGACGAAAACCTCGGCGTTACGCTACCGACCGCGCCGCCCCCGGCAGTCGCGCCACCACCTCCGCCAGACCCCACAGATGGCCCGTAAGGCCGGCGACCAACGGCAGTTAGTTGCAGTGCACAGGCGATAGTCTGGGTGGCGCGCAGTGCGCCGCCGCAAAGGCGCTAATTTTCTAGCGCACCCTTAGCGAAGAGGCGCCCTTTCGAGAACAGTTTCCGCCGCGACTGGCTAATCCCGACGACATACGCCGACGACACGACACTTCGGCGCCCGAGCACTGAAAACCACCTACCGTACGTGTTCGTGCAGGCCTCACTTGCCTGCCGACCGGACGATGCAGCAGTGGCACTACTTCGCGCGAGGGCTCGATCCTCCGCATTCAAGTGGGCCAACGTCGAGCAATTTGTGCGATCGCGCGACAGCGAGGACGCGGCCCGCGTACGGCGCAAGCTGCGGCCAAGTTCCACGAGCTTGCGCGTCGTCGCGTCGCAGATGCCCCGTTGTATCTGTCCGGACTACACGACGAGGCCCCGGAAGGCGGAGTGCGCGTAGGCGTGACGGCGGATGAGGTCGAACTGCAGATGGCGGATGTTGCTGCTGGCTGGGCGAGCAGTGTCCTTCAGGAACGTGGGGCGGTCGCCCTGCACAAGGTCTTTCGCTTGGTTCTCTACAACGGTCACCTGCTGGATGCGGTCGAAGCTGAGAAACTCGACACAGAACAGCGCTTCCACCGCCGCCTCATCGAACGACTCTGAGCCACGCTGACGCCTGCTCTAGATCGACGGAATCGAGTATGGCCCTTCCGTCGGAATCTGTGGCAATTCCGCCAGTTGTCGCCGCGCCTCAGAGTTCTCGCGCGCCACTTGGTCTACTGAGCGCTGCTGCCTCTCATTGAGCGGAGGATACGGCTTCAAGCCGGCACGCTGGATGATCTCGTATCCCGGCGACCCCGCGATCTCGGAGTAGTCGCGCCGTTCACGCATCCGATGCTCGCAGTGCTCGGTCTTCGGTCGACGCGAGGCCGGTCCAGCCGGCACTGCCTTTGGCGCAATCTGTACCCGATGGAGAGGTGACACGGCGTTCACCAAGTCAGGCGCTCGCAACCCGAACCTATCAGCGAGTGCGGCGGCCTCAGCCTTGAGGTGAACGGCTTGACCGTACCGTGCATTGATGCGCTCAATCGCCTCGGTGAGCTGGACCAAGCATTCTCTGATCCGCCCTTCGTCGTCCGCTAGACTCGCGATCACCGAGCCATAGGCCCGCTTGATCGCGACCATTCGTTGATCGGCACTGGCCCGCGCCTCCCCTTCGCGCTCTGATGCAAGCCGCGCTTCGATTTCGGCGAGCTCCCTTGCGGCCCGCTCTTTCTCCGTCGGCGCATCAATCACGCGCTGAAGTTCGTCCGCGCGTTGCCGCAGCGCTGCGGCGTTTGCCGTTTCGTCCTTGTCTTTCATTCTCGTCTCTCCTTGCTAGGCGCGAGTCACGCGCAGTCCATTCTCAGTGAGCTCTACGATCTCGCCGTCGGCGTTCGTCCACCACGTCCGGGACGTCGGCGCGTGGTTCCTCAGGACGGTCACACGCCGTGTGGGTTCGTCGGTGTATCGCCTGACAGGCATGAAGCCGCCCTCGTCCTCGTCCTCAACCTCGAACGCAGCAGCATCATGCTCGACCTCAGCTCTGATGTGCGTCGCCTTCGTTGGTGCGCGACCAGTCCAGTAAGGAACTGGCGGCAGATACCCCTCTTCGTCGTCATTCATTGGAATCCCTCCTTCTAGTGTTGATGCCACACAGATGGGCCCCTCATGGGCTCATCCGCCGCACGAACCGCGCGGTCGTGGTCCGACCGCGCCTCCCGCTCCAGCCGTTGGTGAGTACGCGCGATGAGCGCACTCAAGTCGCCAGTAGTGCGTGAGCGGGCGTCAGGCCCGAACGAGTAGTAGGCGCGACGCCGCTTGTTGCCTGTTCCTGCCACCTGCACGATCGCGCCCGCGCATGCGTTGGCAACGTCATCGTGTGCCCCACGCGGGTGATCAATGCTGTCTCTCCCTCCACGCACTGACCGACGTTCGAGCCCGAGCAGTTGCGCGCGCAGGGTCGGCAGGTCGAGAAGCTCAACAGCAGCTGTGTTGATGAGCGGCAGAAGTTCGCCGAACAACTCTGACTTGCTGAGGGTGCTTGGCTCAAACCGCACGCCGCAGCTTCCGAATCCTTCGGCAACGAAGCCGACGGCATGGCGATCTCCAACCACAACGCGGCACCCGTACTCCCTCAACACCGGGGCGAAGACCGTTGCAATGACCTGACCGGGGTTGAAGGGCGGTTGCACCTCTCGAATGAGGTCGAGCACGGCGCGATGTCCTTCGCGATGCGCGATGGCGAGCGTCATTGAGTCGCCGCTCCTACTGCCTTCGGCTGCATCTACGAACGCTGCGTAGGATGCGCCTTCGAGCGGTGGCAGTTCCCGCCTCGCGCCCACGATCACTTGTCGAAGGGTCGCGTCATCCAACAACGACTGTTGCGCCTGACGGAACTGGACGAATCCGTCCATGCCGTATTCGCTTGCCGCGCTAACGGGGTCGCGCTGGAACTCGCGAGCGATGGCGCGCGTGGAGTAGGTCGGATTCATGCTGCGAGTGTCGCCATTCCAGACCAAGACACGATCGCGCTCACTCTCCGACTCACGACCAAAGTACGACCCGACGGCTGCGTGCAATTCCCCACGAGGAGCGTAGGGTGACGAAAGGACGAGCAGGAGGCCACCAGACACTCGCCCTAACGTCCCGCGAATCGCGGTCAGGATTTCATGATCAGGATTCGCGCCCTCGTCAAACCAAAAAGCAACTTCGTCGCACACCGCTGTTGGGCACGTGTATCCGCGCGAGCCGCGGAAGCTTGCAGTCATGATCTCCACGTTCACGCCAGTGCGGAACTCAATTGTCTCAGCCAATTCACCTCGAAAGACCCACGGTGCTACGGCGGATAGCTGACAGAATCCGCGAACGTAGCCGAGCGCTTGTTTGGCCTGCTTCCGGTCTCGTGCAATCAGTGGGACGATTACTGGCTCGCCGGGAGAGACACGCGCCGCGTCGAACGTGATCGCACGGAACACCGCATTGAGCGCTGCGTTGCGCGTCTTGCCCGCCCCACGGCCCACAGGCATGAACGCTTCCTCGACCGGCACTGCGGGCGGCATCTCGCGGCGAGTGTGACGACGATAGGCAGACAACTCGTCGCCGGACATCGGCAGCGCGTACACGGCTTTCCAGAACGCCCGCCAAGGTGTCCACTCGACTCCCACCATGCCCGCAGCATCCATCAGGTCGATGATCGTGCCGGAGAACGGCCGCGTTGCTGCTCGTCGTGCTAGCGCGGTGACCTGGCCTCCGCGTTTTCCCGCGCTACGAGCGCGAGGGTCACCCTTCGCGTACGGAGGTCTGTCGTTCATGCGTTGAGGCCCGTTGCTGAACCCGGTCTGCAGGGCCCTCCGCCGACCTTCGGCTTGATCATCCCCCACGTGACACGACACAGGGCCGTTCCGAGGGCCAAAACGCGTTGTGAGGTCAGGGCGACAGGAAAGGGTCGGGTGACCTGATGTTGGGCGCACATGTAGTCACCGGCTATCCCGTTGATTTGCATTGGCATCCACTCGTCAGTGTTGAATGGTCCATAGCACTTGGAGGCGCAGCTGATGTCAGGCTGGCCTCGACTCCGACCCGGCTTGGCCGGACCCACGCGCGTCGACGACACAGAAGTCCTTTGTGCCCTGAACACTTGAACCAGCTCATTCATAACAGAGTCCTCCCAAAACGACCGACCCGACACCGTGTGCTGCGATCCGGTGCCATTTCGAAGTGTCAACGATCCAACGTTTTCAATTCAACCCAGAACGTCACAAGGATGTCAATCGAGGAAGGAGGAGCAAATCCTCAACCCTTCCCGACCCTTCCCGGCTCAACCAAGAACACAACTCCGTTTCTCCTTGGTGCGCGAGAGCGCAAAGAGGTAGTCTGGGAGGTAATTCACATCATGAGAGGTCCTTGCCCTTCACATGGCGCAGAAGGGCAAGCGGTCATCTAACCGACTGCCCTCCCTTGCACGGCTGTCAGCCAATGGCCCTGCCCTTGCTCGCTATTCGTCGGCAGGCGCTTTAACGGCCCCAACAGACAGTTCCGCTGGCTTCGCTGAAGCCTCCGGCTTTCGGAGTTCGTAGAGGTTGGTGGTCCTACCGCGCCCCTTCTGCTGGCGCGGCTTCACGGCAATCCATCCGCTTCGCTCCGCAGCCGTAAGAAGATTGCGCACTTGCTTCACCGTGTGCCCGACTCCGAGCGCAAGCGTCTTATGACTTGGCCAGCAGTTCGCGCCCGTCTTCCAGTCCGCAAAGAGCGAAAGCCGAATGAGTACGACCTTCACATCGGCATCTAGGTTCGGCTCCGCCAGCATCCCGACTTGCCATTCACGGAGGTAGCTCGCCCTGCCCCTCTTGGAGTCACCCCTTGCAGCCCCTTCCGTCGGGGCGGCGGCCTGACCCACTCCAGACGGCCACTCATCGCGCACAATGTTGAGACTGTGTTCGTACGCCTTCCAGTACTCGGCTGAACCGCTCTCAAGGCCGCGCTTCCGCGGGTCGCGGTATCCTTGAACGCCGGGAATTGTGGCGCAATCACCGCAGAGGAATCGATGATTGAGTTGCCGTCGATCAAGTTCCTTCCGACAGTGATTGCAAAAGCACGCTCGACCGCGCGTCGCGCTGTCCATTGGCCGCTCCCCACTTGAATGAGTGGCGAGTGCTCCGGCTTAGGTCCTGAGTGGGTCAGGATCCAACTTGCGGGCGGTGATCAGCCGCCACCGGCACACGTCGCGCCGCTTCAGTTGGGGAGGATTGCGGCACAGTTCCCGAGCAGTTTACCGCTGCTGAATGATTGATAAACACCGACGCCAAGATTCCCAATACGCGCCCACTTTTCCGCCAACGCCCTTGGACGGGTTTGTTGGTCCGCGTGCTTTCGCCCTTGGGCTAGTCCTTTCCCGCCACGTGAAGAGCAACTAGAACGTCGATCCATGCTCGGAGTGCTTCTCGGGCCACAATCGGATCAACCAGCTCCGCCTTCTGGTGCGCGATATAGGTATTGCGGAAGTCGTAGAATTCCTTGACGCGCTTGGGCAAGTCAGTCTTCGATAGTCCTGCGAACCCGCGCCGAACCCCACCGTAGATGCCGGGCAAAGGCTCAGCGACTTTCGCCGCGTAGTCCAAGCAAAATGACAGCGCCCCGGTGGGCATGAGGGGACTCCGATAGACCAGGAGCTTGCGAAGAATGGCGGATCGCTCAGTCAGATACTTGATGTCAGGCTTCTTGGCCCCCGACATGTCCGGCTCGAAATAATCCTTCTGCGCCGCTGCCTCTGATGGCACTTCGCCACTGAGACGCTTGAGCATGAGCGCCTCTGCGGCGTGGTCAATCGGACCGAGCAGGGGCTGAAACACCGGGGCAAACGAGACCGTCTGCTTGTTCTTGTGAAAATGAAATAGGGCCACTGCGTGTTCCACGGCCTTCTTGTAGCGCGACGGCAACGCAGCCAGTGTCTCAGCACCGATAAACTCGCGTGTTTGGTCGGCAATTCGTGCCTCGTCGGTCTCGTCCAAACTCAGCGAGAGCTGCGGGGCGGCTGCCTCCCGAAGCAGTTCCGCGAGCGCCGGCGCACAGGCTCTCGCCAGTTCTTCGACGGAATCACCTCTGACCTGCTCAAAGAGTCGGTCGAGAACGTACAGGTACTCCCACCTCACCTTCTTTGTTGAGGCTGCCTTGCACCACTCCATCGCGGCTCGCGCTTTCGCAGGAACGTCTCGGTCAGCACGCCCCTTGGTTTCGCAAAGGAAGTAGTGTCCATCGCCCTTTCGTACGAGGAAGTCGGGTGTGTATGTGGCTCGCCGCCCGTCCGGACTCAGGTAATCGATGCGCAAAGCCTGCGGACCAGCGTTTTTTGCAAAGGCAGCAACGTCGTTCGCAAATCCGAGGAATTGGGACATCGCTACTTCGAGTTGATTGGCACACGGGACAAGGTTGAAGGGCGTCTTATCCGATCCGACAGCAGGCCGACGCTCAGAGTGTGTCGCTTGATACGGAAGCCACGTGGTAACCGATTTCGGACTCTCTTCGACAAGGCGCTCTTTACGATGCGTGATGCTCTTGAGGATCAGAGGCAAGAACGTGGCGCGAATGTGCTCACGAACATCCGGGTCAGAGAGTCTTGGCGTGACCCTAGCGTCGTAGAGATCGACTCGCTCGCCAAAAAGCACCTCTTCAAGAAAACGCTGAATGTGCGGCGCTAGGGTGGCGTGTTGGCCCCTGATTCGAGCAGCTCGCTCCAACTCTTCACGGAAGAACGAGACGGCTCCCATTCCATCCGATAACAAGTGGAGCCGAATCTTCATTCTCTCGACAACTTCGTCCGTGATGAGATGTCGCCCTTCGTATTGGATTTCTTGAGTTCGCGGCGAGCCCAGCGGCAAGGGCCTGAAATACTTAGCGAAGGATGCCGCGATCTCGTCGAACGACAGCCCCTCTAGCGACGACTCGATCCGGTAGCCCGGAGACAGCCGGGGAATGACAATGTCGAGGGCACCTAAGTCCTTGTTGGCCGCATCCGGATAAATGGTGACCGTGGTGCGCGGCACCTTTTCTATCTCTAGAACTTCGATTGGCAGTCCTTCTTGCCCCAACTCATCACGGTAGAGGTTCACGAACGACCCGTGCTCCACGACGGTGACGACTTCTGCGACTTGCCCCTCTCCTGGAGGTGTCATTCTCCTAAGACCGCGACCAAGGGTCTGCTCTGGAAGGATTCTCGATTGCGCCGAGAGCGGCCGCAGTGGAACGATCGTCGTGACGTTTCGGACATCCCAGCCCTCTCGAAGCATCAGCACGGACACGATGCAGCGGTACGGACTCGTGCTTTCGTCTAGCTCGCGCGACAGCTTGCGAAGTTCCCGGAGGTCTTCATCGCTGATGGCGTTCTCGTCCTCGACAAACTCAAAGTATGCCGTAGCACCCTTGCCACGTTTCTTGAGTTTGCCCTTGAGATTCGTATGGAGATTTGCCGTCTTGCCGTTCAACTCCTTGAAGGCGGGGTCGCTGTTCAAGCGATGTGCGATTTGATCCGCAGCTTTGGTGTCCTCCGTCATGACAAAGAGGAGCGCTTTCTTGCCGCTCTTGTCCCACTCCTCTTTTGACGCGAGCCAACGCTTGTAGCCGATCATCAAGTGCGTCTCGAACTTGTAGCCGGCGTCCTCATGCGCCCGCACCACCAGATCGCCATGCCCAATAATTGGCGTCTTTACAATGCCAGCATCGACGGCCTCACCAAGTGGCGTGTCGCACACGACATGACGGAACACTTGGCCTTTGTTGTCTTTCGGGGTCGCGGAGAAATCGAGCTGCGCGACAAGCCCGCCGCCTTTCTTGCGCGTCGTCTCTTGAAGAAAGGAGATTGCCTCATTCCACGCAGAATCGGGGTCCCAGACGTGGTGTGCCTCGTCGTTCAGGACCATAAGGCGAGCGTGTGACGTTATTCGGTCGCGTAGGGCCTTAGCTGTGTCGAGAGCCTTTGACTTCGAGACGGGAGGGCCCATGAAGTCATAGGTTTCGACGCCCTTGCCTCGCTTCGAGTGCGGATTGTAGAGCCGGTGAATGTTCGTGAGGTAGATGACTCCACCAGTGATGGCGCCAGCGGCTTCGTCCTGCAGAACCACGGACACATTCCAGTCGCCGCGCCATGCGCGCGGGATCAGCGGATCGCGATCAAATATTCGGCCCCGAGCAAAATCCTCCTTGAGGCGTTCGAAGACCGTGATACCGGGCGCGACGAGAACGAAATGTCGCGCCATCGGCGAGTCCGATTCCCGAAGTGAGTGGAAGTAGCTCCACACCACTGCGAGGCTCATGATCTTGGTCTTTCCGGCGCCCGTTGCCAATTTGAAGGCGTATCGCGGCCAAAGGTCTTCTTCAGGGCTTATGCCGAGCGCGGCGATCTCGCTGTCCGGGCCGCCGAATTCGCCAGTGAGGCCTGATAGAGCCCGAATACCGCGGACCTCATAGAGGTAAATGAGGGTCTCGATGGCCTCTCGTTGACAGAAGTAGTAGCTGAACGGGGCCGCCGGCTCACCGTCCCCCGCTCGCACTTCGTGCGAGGTATCGAACCAGTGCCGCAACAGCTCGATCGTGGTCTCGGACGCACCCAAGTACTGCGCTTCTCGCCACTCTGCGACATCCCGGCGCAGGTTTTGTGCGATCGTGATCGGTGTCGGCCTGCGCCCCTTGACGACCTCCGCTTTGCCACCAGCAACTCTTGAGCGGATTCGGTGATGACTTGGAATGTCCGATGGACCAAAGAGCGGCTCTAACGCACCGGGGTTGACTATGGCATCAGGCATAATCCACCGGTACCGTGATGGAAGTATCGCAACCGAAGATGTCCACGACCTTCACGCACGCGGTGTACTTCCCTTTCTCTGGGTAGGCGTGCATTTGCTCTGAGACTGTCTTGAGGGAACGATCCTTCTTGGTCCGGTAGTCCTGCCAGTGATGGTTGAACGGGCCGCCAGCATGGTGATCGAAGTCGACCGCCCAGAAATCGACAAAATCAAAGCCGCTCTTTATCGCGCGCTCCTGCAGAGCTTGCAGTTCCTTTGTCGGTACCTCAGCGAGGGACGGAATGAACTTCCTGAGTTTGATGTCCACTACCCGCCTTCCTTCGTGTACTCGGAAAACTGGCTCCGCCTCGAGCGTCGCCACTTCCAGAAATGGCGGCGGCTCTTTGCGGTTTTTTTCCATGATTTCACGGGGAATCTGAATCAACTTGATTCGGAGACCAAGCTCGCTTTCTAGCGCGTCGCAAACCATGCGTAGGTCCATCTCGAATTCCCACGCCAGACAGCACAACTCTTTCGCACCGGCAGCCACTGCAGCGCGGGCAACCAGGCTTGCTTCGTCGCGACCGAAGATGCTGTCGATACCGTCCACGTGGCAGTACACCGGGCCTTTGCGCCCGTGGAGGTAAGGAGACGGCGACTGTGACAAGGGCTCAGCCTTGTAGAACTCAAGAACAACACGTCGATGATCCTCGTCTGCGCCTATCAGACGAGCCTTTTGCCACCACTGTCGTTCATATCGCCCGAGGTTGAACACGTCGAAAGCTCGATAAGGTTTGCTTTCGCTGTGTAGCCCGCGCTGAATGTCTATGAGCCGCTTTCTCGCGGTGTGGATGCCGAATCGTCCCAAGTCAATCGCAATCCACTTTCGCGGAGCCGTGAAGAACAGGTACTTGTCCGTTCCAGCGGGTTTGTCAGCGTGTCGGCCAACGCGAAGACCTTCGGCGACTGCGGCCGTTGTTCCGGAACCGCTGAATGCATCCAAGACGAGCCCGTTTGGTGGACAGCTGGAATCCACAATTCGCTGAATGAGCTCAACGGGTTTCTGCGTCGGAAAATCCACTCGCTCCATCTTCTCCGAAGGCATGATGGGTTGGATTGTCCACCAATCCTCCGGATGCTTGCCACCTTCGTGAGGGCGATAGCCGGTGTAGACGCGTTCGCCTCGAAACACATTGGTTTCGTGTTCAAGGCGTTCGCGGCTGGCCTCCGAGTAGGGCACGCGAACGGGATCTACGTCGAAGTAGTAGTCCTCTGACACGGAGTAACGAAGTATGGTGTCATGCTTCTCAGCGAATGCCTTTTCAGGCGTGCCACCGCCACGGTAACACCAGATGATTTCGTTGCGAAGATTCTGAGGCCCGAAGATCTCGTCGCAGATGGAACGCAAGAAGTGAACAACGCGCCGATCACAATGGACGTAGAAATTCCCCGTAGTGCTGAGCAGATCGCGCAACGTTGCAATCCGCTCGTACATCATGTGGACATATGAATCGGTACCGCGACCCCAAGTATCGAGGTATGCAACCATCTCTAGGGCAGATTGGTCTTTCTCGACTGCGGCTTCGCCTGCGTCCCCAATCGGCACCCGCATCGTGAAGTCTGAGCCGACGTCGAAAGGCGGATCGATGTAGATCAGATCGACCTTTCCCTTGAAATCCTTCAGGAGGGACGCCGCAACCAGATTGTTGTCCCCCCAGATCAGCATGTTTCTGAAATCATCCAAGTGGGACTTCGCCGTATCGAAAAGGCCGCCCTGGGCCTCGACTCGCGCCCGAGGCTCATCGACCGTTTCGATGCGCTGCAGTGGCATCGTGAGTCCTGCGGCATCGACCTCCCGACGGTTCCCAAACTCGTCGTACTTGCCCTCCCAGACGAGCTCTGTCTTGAGCGTTGAGAGCGGGTGGGGGTTGCCGGGCCCGAAGGGCTGCGTGGATTTCGAGGGCGTCGCGATGGTGTCTCCTCCATAAGGATCGGCGTGCGTGCGCAAGCAAATCTACGATGGAAAGGCGGGCCCTGTTCTCATGACACTTTGATAGCTCGCCTTTACGAAGCCTTCATCACCTCCATTCGAGGATGGGGATTAGAGTAAGGGCGCTGACGCGCCGCCCCACCGTCACTTGGACTTGATGAATGCCAGCAGCCCTTGGTCTTTTTCGAAGGGTGCCGGTGGCCGACCATCGAGCATCAGCTGTACATCGTTGAGGCGGCGTTCGACTCGCTCCCGAGCAGCCAGTAACAGATCCCGAAGGCGCTCCGCGTCGTGGTCAAAGAGGTATGATCGGTCGCGCACCACCACGTTCATCATCTCGTCGGCCTCACCATCGGGCTTGAGAAAGCTCGCGACATGACGATTGACGAAGTTGATCGCGTCGAAGACCTCCTTGTCATACGGCCTGTCGCCCCAGTTGGACCACGGCTCCTTTGCCTTGGTGTAGTCGTCGGCCGAAAGGAGCCATTTCAACGCGCGCCAAACGTACGCGCTAGTAAACTCGCAATTCTGCTTGTCGCACTCGCTTCTGAGCTGAGCGAAACTCTCCGCCGGCACTTTCGCGAGCGTGCGCCAACGATGGGATTGGTTGTAGTCAACTCCGAGGTCAGAAAGCCTTTCACCTTGATAGGCTTTGCCGGGGCGCCCTTTCAGTTTCTCCATAGAATGCACCAGCTCGCCAGCGCGACGCTCGGCCATGATCTTGACGTAGGCGCAGCGGTTTTGGACCACCAAGCAGTGCCTCGCGCGCTTTGCGTAGCCAAGAAATGCGGCGGCCTGATCGCTGACTTCTTTCGCGTCGGCAACCGTGGCGATGGTATCGAGTCTGCGTTGAATCTCATCAAGCACCATCAGCACGTTGTCCTCGCTGGCCGGTGCAACCTCGTGACGAACTCCAGCCAATGCCAGTGCGTTGCTCATCTGCCATCCTCCACATGCTTCGATTGTTCGTTGATCCACTGCGCCACACCGTCCTCCGGGAAACGGAGCGTCTTGCCGATACGCATGAAGCGCGGCCCCTTTCCTCGCGCGACGAGTTCAAAGACGCGCCAGCGCGCTAGTCCTGTGCGCTCCGACAGTTCCTTCGTCGTAAGCAGTCGCGGTACCCTTCCTTCACTGTCCGTACCCATTTCCATTCTCCTTGTAGAGCCAGCCGACGCGAAACGACGCGTCCTTCTAAAGAGCTAAGTACAGGCTCGCGCCCTTATCGATTTGTCCCTGTGGACGCAGCTTGGCCGCGAAGCTCAAACGCAAAAAGGGGCCGACGCAGACCGGCGATGAGGGCATCGCAACGGCTGAATCGGCCCGACTCTCACTCGCCCCTGAGGGGGCTTGCTACGGGAAGCCAGCTTATTGTCGCCGGTCGGGTACGCTGCCTCCCCGGCTCACGAGAATGATACGCCCGCCAAGTGGAGAAAGTTCCCGCTAGGAGGGGCGTTCAATTGTCGCTCTTACTTCCATTCACCGAAGAAGTGGCCCTTTCCTTGAGGTGTGTCGCAAGCAATCGAGAAACTGTTCGCCTTCATGCTCACTGGGTTGAATCGCTCCCCTTCGCTCTTGGCGAACTGCATCGCCCCAACTGTGGAGGTGGACTGCGCCTGTATCACAGGGGCTGTGAATTGATAGCCGCCGCGCACGATGCCGCCGTTGATTTCCAGCTCGCAATTCGACCAAATGAACGCGTCGTTGTTGCTGATGAGGAACTGCGTGCCAGTGAATCGGACTGCCGCGCCAAGCTTGCGAGGCTCTGATTGAGCCTGCGCCTGAGGCGGGACGCCGCCACCGATTCCATTTCGGGATTCGTAGCCGAACGCATACCAGAACAGGCCGATCGCAACGAGAGCAACGAGCAGTGTGTACTCCCAGCCGCCCGGATCCCCTTGCACTGGAGTGCCTGAGGAAATCGGATCTTCCTTTGGTCCTTCCTTCCTGGCCTTCGCCATGCTCTCCCCACCGTCGCAGTAGTCCTCTGCATTGCGCGAAACCGAAGTGGGTAGACCATTAGCATGTAGACTCATCGTCGTCAATCACCAACCGTTGGCGCGTGCAGCGAACCCGCCAACCGACTCGAAAGGACCTCGGCGCCGTGTTGCGCGGGCTTCGGAAGCGCGCGGAACTGTCTCAGGAACGCCTTGAACTCGCATCCGGCTTGCATCGGACATATGTCTCGAGCACGGAACGCGGCGAGCGAAACATCAGCTTTGAGGCGCTGGCTCGCTGGCTGCCGGCCGTCGGCGCGACTTGGCAGGACTTCGGCGAAGCGCTGGATCGGCAGACGAAACGAGGCTAGAACACGTCGCCTTTGGCCTGCACTATGGATTTCACTATGGATTGAGCGAAAAAAAGCCCGCCGGGCATAGTGCTCGGCGGGCTAAATCGTTGCGGCTATTAAGTGGGCCTGGGAGGAGTTGAACCTCC
>JANNRQ010000115.1:0-18068 GCA_031401495.1 Gemmatimonadota bacterium | reverse complement strand
TCCTCCTTCCTCCTTCCTCCAGTTGCAGCGCCGCAGCGGCAATATCAGATCGAGCCGTATCTGGCTTGGCGCCGAACACGCGTCGAACATCGCCGTGATCCTGGACGAGGCCCGTGAGATGAAGGCCACCGACGTCCACATCATGGCCGGGTCGGTCGTGCTGTACCGGGTCGATGGCGAACTCCAGCCATTCTCGGAGGACGTTCTCTCCGCGTCGGCGGCCCGCTCGCTCTCGTGCGCCCTGCTCTCCGAACAGCAGGTTCTGACGCTGGACGAAGAGATGGACCTGGACTTCATGTGCGTGGACGCCAAGCAGCAGCGCTACCGCGTGAACGTCGGCCAGTTCAACGGCGCCACGGGATCGACCATTCGCCTGCTGCCCAGCCGGCCGCTCGCCCTCGAGGATTTGAAGCTGCCACCGATCGTCACGGAGATGACGCACCGCGGCAAGGGGCTCATCCTCATCACCGGCAGCACCAGCCAGGGCAAGACGACCACGATGGCGGGCATGGTGGACGCCATCAACCGGCACAGCCGCAAACACATCATCACCATCGAAGACCCGATCGAATACCTGCACACCGCCGGCAAGTCGCTCGTGCGCCAGCGTGAAGTGGGACGCGACACCAAGTCCTTCTCGTCCGGACTGCGCGCCGCGATGCGCCAGGATCCGGACGTCATTCTGATCGGCGAGATGCGCGACTACGACACCATCGAAACGGCGCTGCGCGCCGCCGAAACCGGCATTCTGGTGCTGTCGACGATGCACATCGTATCCATCGAGAAGCTGATGGATCGCCTACTGGCTTTTGTCCCGCACGGCCGTGAGAACATGATCCGCGCGATGGCGTCCGAATCCCTCCAGTGCGTCATCCATCAGGAACTACTGCCAACCGTGGACGGCGGAAAGCGCATTGCCGCCGAGGTGCTCGTGGCGACGCGTGCCGTGAAGAATCAGATCCGTTCCAGCGGCGACTTGCAGCTGCGGACCAGCATCCAGGTCGGCATGAATGTCGGCATGCAAACGATGCAGCAATCGCTCGACGAACTGCTGCGCGACGGCGCGATCACCGAAGGCATCCACCAGAACGTCATGAAGAACTACCAGCCGCTCGGATCCTGAGGGTATTGTCATCCCGAGCGCAGCGAGGGATCTGCAGTGCACAAATGCAGATTCCTCGCTGCGCTCGGAATGACAGCGTGTTGACATGACCGAAGACCGGGAGTTTCTCCAGCAACTCGACGCCGCGCTCGGCAACGACTACACGATCGAGCGCCTCATCGGCCAGGGCGGATTCGGGCGTGTATACAGCGCCAAGGATGTCCGGCTCGGCCGGCCTGTCGCGATCAAGGTGATCCGGCCGGACCTCGCCGGCGCGCGGGCGTTCGTGGACCGCTTCCGGAGCGAAGGCACGGCGCTGGCGAAGTTCCGCCACCCCGGCATCGTGCCCATCTATGACATCCGTGAGCACGAGGGCCTGATCTATTACGTCATGCCGCTGATCGAGGGCGAGACCGTGCGGGCGAAGCTCGAGAAACGCGGCCGGGTCGCGCCCAAGGAGACACAGCGCATTCTCATCGAACTGTGCGACTGTCTCGCGGCCACGCATCGCGGTGGCATCGTACACCGGGACATCAAGCCCGACAACGTGATTCTCGAGGGCTTGCTAGGCAAAGCGCTGCTCATGGACTTCGGCATCGCCAAGGCCGTGCAGGAGATTGGGGAAAACACCGACAGTATCCTGATGGGAACGCCCACCTACATGTCGCCGGAACAAGTGAGTGGCGATTCGCTCCTGGACCACCGCTCCGACCTCTACTCGGTGGGCGTGATGGCGTACCACATGCTCACCGGGAGCCCGCCGTTTCGCGGCAACTCCGCGCACGCGGTCTTGGCGGGACACGTCACGGATCGACCCGAACCAATTCGGAAGCGCAACCCGTCGGTGCCGCGCGAGCTTGCGGAAGCGGTAGAGCGGTGCCTTGAGAAACTGCCAGAGGACCGTTTCCAGTCGGCGGGCGAGTTGAGCGCGGCGCTCCAGAGCGTCGTCTTCGCATCGGACTCGGAGATCGAGGAGCCCGTACCGATCAACTATGCGATGCCGTTCTTCGCCGGCCTCTCCCTGGAGTGCGCGGTCTTTGCAATGCTGGATGTGAGGCCGCTCTTCATCGCGCTCACCTCCACGGATCTGTGGTACATGGCCGGCGCTTTTGGTGTGCTGGCAGTTCTGCTCTCGCCGGTGGCCCGCGCCGTCACCGGACCGCTGGACGGCGAACTGCGCGACTGGTTTCGCGAGAAAACGCGGCGTAAGCTGACGCCGTGATTCCGCGAGCCGTTTGTGTCGCTCCGGCTCGTGATGCCGGGATGCGATGTCGCTAGACGCTATCGAACTCGTCCACCGCTTCATCGGCTACCCGGTTGCGTTCATCGTAGGGCCGTTGGCACTGGCCTCGTTCGCGGGCGCGCCGGGCCACCGCTGGTCAGGCACGGTGTACGCGGGCGCGATGACCTTTCTCTACGTGTCGGGTACCGCACTCACCCTGACGCGGCATCCGTGGGGCACCTGGGAGTTCGGCCGGAACGTCGCGTTCAACCTCTTTGGGTATTCCCTGCTGCTGCATGGCTTCCGCGCAATGTGGCTCCTGAACAACAAGGATTCGAATCGCCCCGTCGCGGTCGACTATGTCTTGCTTCTGGCGATGCTCGGGTTGGCGGCAACACTCGCCGTGCTCGCGGTGCAGCGACGCAACGCCCCAATGCACGTCTTTGCAACGCTCGCGCTGGTGCTCGCGGCACTGGAGATTCGCGATTGGCGCGGCGGTCTGACCACGAGGGCGCTCTATGCGCGCCATGTCCGCTACATGCTGGGCAGCTATTTCTACGTGCTGACGGTGGTGTCCATCGTGCACCTGCGCGACGAACTCACCAATGACGCGCGGTGGCTGTGGCCCTCTGTATTGGGGGCGGCCACGCTGTGGCTCATTGGCGAGGGCAAGCGAACAACGCAGTGGACGATGCGCGTTCTGCTCGCGCTCTCAATCGCCTTCGGCGCCTACGTGGCTTGGGAAGTGGCGCGCGACAACGGACACGTCGAGCGCATGCTTGGAGCCCGGGAGCATCCGCTTGATACCCGTGACGTAGTGCAGGTCCAAACATGAAATGTCGTCGCCGCCGGTCGTCGTGAAGCGATGGCCGGTGATCGGCCGTACGAGCGGAAAGCGGTAGCGACCGTCGCACGAGGCGAAGCACCCGTTGTCAACGCGGTACGGAAAGCAGTCGATCGCACTCAGCAAATGCGGCGCGTTGCGGCGCCCGGTATCATCGAGAAAACGCAGCTTCCGTGGGCGACGCCGCACCAGCCAGCCGTCATGCCGCACCGGAATGTTCAGAGCGCGCCGCCAATGGCCGAAGAAGGACATCGGGATGTACGTAGCCAGGTAGTACCCGGCGTTCCGCATGGCGTGCAGCACCTCGGGAAATGCTTCGACCGGAAACGCGACATCAATGTCGACGTGTGAGCGGTAGAACCCGCCGAGTTGGAGCGGGATTGTCATGCCGCCGGCAAGGAGCCAGGGCGTGCCGCGCAACGCAGCCGCCAGCTCGGTCAACCGAGCCTGATACCCGGCCGGATCTTCGTTGGCGCCGTCGTAGTCCGAAAAGTGGTAACGTCTCAGCCGCATGATTGCCGCACCGTCGTCGGTGTTGGACTAGCGGAACCCGGCCCCGCCCTTGCGGTCGTCGAGCACGAAACGGTCGCGCGCCGGCATCTTCACCTTGGGCAGCGACGTCGCGTCCATCACATCGGCCTGCGCAATAATGCCGTTCTCGGCCAAGATGAACGCCACGACGCTGTAGACGTCGTTTGCCGGCAAGACACCGGGCGTCGCGTACGGCATCGCGCGATTGATGTAGTCGTACAGCGTGGTCGCGTACGGCCAATAGTTCCCCACGGTCTTGATGAGCTTGGGATCGACAGCGAAGCCGAAGTCCTTCGGCTCCGCGCCGACGAGCCTGGGGATCGGCGCGATGCCTTCTCCTTTGGCGCCGTGACACGACGCGCATTGCTTGGAGAAGACCTCGGCGCCGCGGGCATACGCGCCGCTGCCGACAGGCAAGTTGGCGCCCGACGGATTGAAGTCGATGTCCCACGCTTTGATCTCGTCGGTAGTCGCGGCGCGACCGATCGCCGAGTACTGCGGGCTACCACCGGTGTTGCTGCCGCCACACGATGCGGTGAGCGCGAGCGCGACCACAAAAGCAGCGCGCATTAGACGGCCCCTGCGAAGGTGACTGCGCCATCCTGCGCCACGTTCCATGCCCGGATGTAGTTGTAGTGGTAGTCGGTGCCTGGGCCGCGTGTGGATTCAAAAACCTTGCGCGTCGGCTGGGCGTAGCCTGTTTCGTCCGTCGCCCGGCTCATCAGCGTCGCGGCCGAACCGTTCCAGTCCCACATCAGCGAGAACCGCGTGTGTGCCTTGGCGTGAACGATCCCGTGCAGCTCAGCCGGCTGCCACGTGGCGCCGCTATCCAGACTGACATCGACGCGCGTGATCTTGCCCCGACCGCTCCACGCCACTCCTGAGATCTCGCGCCAGCCGCGCTCGATTCGGGTAGGGGCCGCCGGCGACGTGATGACGGATTTCGCGTCCATCAGGAAGCTGAACTGGCGCGCCGTTCCACCCGGAAGCGGGTCCGTGTACTTGGACGTCTCGTCCTTGGACATGTTCGGCTGGTCCGTGAGCTTGAGGCGGCGCAGCCACTTCACGCACGTGTTGCCTTCGAAGCCCGGCAAGAGAAGCCTCAGGGGATAGCCATTGGAAGGGCGCAGCGCTTCGCCGTTGAACGCCCACACCAGCAGCGCGTCGTCCCACGCTTTGTCGATCGGAATGCTGCGCGACATCTTGGCCGCGTCACTCCCCTCGGCGAAGAACCACTTGGCCGACGGTTGCACGCCCACTTCGCGGAACACGGTTGAGAGCGGAACGCCGGTCCATTCCCCGTTGCACGTCAGGCCATCGACATTCTGCGCCGTCATCGTCGGCGCGGGCGACTTGAAGGCCGCGCGCCCGTTGCCGGAGCATTCCAGGAAATGGATCCGCGACACGCTGGGAAAGCGCTTGAGGTCAGCCACCGAGAACGTCATCGGGCGATCCACCAGCCCGTGGATGACCAGCTTGTGTTTCGCCGGGTCAATTGTGGGAACGCCGGAGTGGTGGCGTTCGAACATGAGGTCGTTGGGCGTGATCGATCCCGTGAGCTGGTGCAGGGGCGTGAACGAGGCCCCCGACTGCGCGCCCGTGGGCGTTCGCGCGGGATTCTCGAAGGCGGAGCGCACGCTCTGTGCCGACGTTGGGTCGCCCAGGACGGCGCTGGGATCTTCGGGGACGACGGGCGGCGGCGCGGCGCCAGCTGACTTGGACGGAGCCTGCGTTGTGCCCTGGAACGGGAGCAGCGACGCGCCCGCCGTAAGTGCTGCGCCGGCGAGCAACTCGCGTCTCGAAATTGGATCGTCTGTCTTCTTCATTGTCCTCGAACGCTCCGGGGTGCCGGCACGAGCGCGCCGGCGGGGTTGGCTCGACGCAGCAACGGGGGTGGTAGGTACGGCGCGTGTCCTTTGGTCTCGTACGGAACGTCCGCCGGCGCGCCGCCCCCGGGCCAATCGTTCTCTTTGCCCGGCGAATCGGGACGCGGCTTTGACGTGATGTACGCGGCAACGTCGAACGCTTCCTGGTGCGTAAGCGTCTTGCCCAGGCCCCAGGGCATGTTGTGCCAAATGAAAGTGGCCGCTTTGCTCTGACGCGTCATGGACGCCCCCACACTGAATGACTTGGGCCCCCAAACGGCAGGGATCCTCACCGGAAGTGCCGCGGGCTGACCGTCACCGTTCGCCAGATGGCAGGTCGCACACTTGGCCGAGTAAACGGTCTCGCCCCGCGCCACGTCGCCCGTCATGCCCGCCGGAAGCGGTGGGAGTCCCATTGCCCCCGGAAGCTGGTCGCCTGCACCAACCTCAACGCCCCTCGAGATGAAGGCGATGTACGCAAGGATGTCCTGCATTTCGCGGCTGGTGTCGGGCAACCTGGTGCCGGCGAGACTGCGCGTGAAGCAGTAGTTCACTCGGTCTGCCAGGCCGATGACGGCCGCGGAGCGATCGAGGTACTTGGGAAAGCGCACGTGCGATCCGGTGAGCGGTGCCGCATCGGCAACCCGCCCCGCATTGATATGGCAGTTGCTGCACGAAATGTTTCCGGGAGCGAACCGCGGCAAGCTGTCCGGCGTGTGGTTGATGAGCGCCAACCCCCGCCGAATGGATGCACCGAGCGAATCAGTCGGGATCTCGGCGTCCGTGGGCGGACGCCATTCGTTTGAGCCCTGCGCGGTCTCCACGCGCTCCATGGTGCATGCGGTGACAAACAGCAGCAACCCTGTCGTCCTGAGGGAGCGAAGCGACCAACGTGTCGTCCTGAGGGAGCGAAGCGACCAACGTGTCGTCCTGAGGGAGCAAAGCGACCAACGGGTCGTCCTGAGGGAGCGAAGCGACCGAAGGACCTCCTGAGTACTGAGGAGGTCCTTCGCTACGCTCAGGACGACAGGCATTATCGACTCCCTACGCTCAGGACGACAGGCACTATCGGTTCGCCGCGCACTTCCTGGCAGCAACCGGCTTGTCCGCTTTGCTGCGCAGGTCGGACAGCTCGCGCCCACGCGCGGTGACGGCGGCCTTGTTGCCGGCCAGCTCAGCCGCGCAAGCCGCACCAGACAGCGCGCGATAGCGTCGGGGTTCACGCCCCAGCGTCTTCTCGTACGCGGCCAGGGCATCTGCGGCGCGCCCCAATTGGAGCAGCAAGTCAGCCTCGAGTTCACGCGCCGGCAGGATCGGACCGGGCGTCACCGGATGCTTCTCGACGGTCTCCTCGAGATCTGCTCCCGCCCTGGCTAAGCCGATCGCCTTCGCGGTGTCGCCCGCGGCGAACGCGACCCACGCTGACGCTGCGAGCCGCTGGGCCTCGACAATCGTGGCCCAGTACGTGTCGTTGGCTTTGTCGAGATCTGACTTGGCCGCTGCCAGGCCATCCACATCTGCCTGTGCCTGCGCGACCTTCCCTGACCGAGCCGCACCAACGGCACGCGAGAAGAGCACGATGGCGCGCACATTCGGCGCCGCGTTGGCGGGCACGCGAAGATTGGCGGCTTCTGCCCACGCATCGCGCTCAACCGCATACCGCGCCGGCATCGCCGTGAAGTTGTAGCCGAGCGTGCCTCCGTAGAACTGATCGGAGTTCAGCATCGCGCGGTCCACAACGCCTTTGGCTTCGCGCTCGCGTCCTTCCTGGAGGTAGGCGTACACCATGTAGTCCATCGGGTGCACGGCGGCGTTCGAGTCGGGTTCGGCGCGCGCCGAACGTTGGTTGGTCTCGATGGATTCTTCCCAGCGGCCCAGTCGCGTGAAGATGTGGGACGGCATGTGCAGCGCGTGCGGCGCTGCGGGCGCGATGCCGGCATACGCCTGAGCTGCCTTGGCTCCTTTTGCGGCGGTCGCGGGCGCGTCGTACGCGTGGATGATGTAGTGCGCCAGGCCCGGATGATCCGGATGCTTGTCGAAATGCGGCTGCATGAGGTCCGCGGCCGCGACCTGCTGCGCGAACGTCATGTCCGTCGGCGACGCGTTGGCCACCAGCGTGCGCGCGTAAAAGATCGTGGCCTCCATATCCTCCGGATGCGCCTTCCGGAGCGCGTCCCACGACTGCTCGTGCGCCTTCATGCGCGCGGCGTGGTTATCAGCGCCGTTGTAGTACGCGAGCGCTGTTGCAGCGTACATCTGCTCGCGGTGGGTTGCCGCCTGCGAGAGCGCGACCGCGCGCTGCGCGAACGCCAGGCCCTGCTTGAGCCGCTCCGCATTGGGTCCCACCCGCGTCATCGGATTGCCCATCAACGTCATCGCGCGGCCCCAATTCGCGAGCGCGCACGTCGAGTCCGACGTGATGATGTCGTTGAACGCGGTCGTCGCGGCGTCGAACCAGAACGAGTGCAACATCGCCACCGCGCGCTCGAACGTGGGCTGTGTGCCGGACGCACAGGACACCGCGAATGACACCTTGCCCAGTTTTCCGGCATCGCCGGCGGGATGGTGATCCTGGGCGAAGGCGATCTGAGGGGCAACGAGCGCTACGGCAAGTACAAGTCGGCGCATGGGATTATCCGTCTGGGTTCGTGACGCATTCCTTGATGATGGCGGCCCACACTTCCACGTGCCGCGGCTTGCTGAGGTCGGGATCGACAACGGCGATCTGGAGATCGGGGTCTTTTCGCATCGCCGGCCAACCCCAGAGCTTGGTGACTATGCCTGGCATCACCTGCCCCGCCGACACCGTGATCACCTTGCCGGTTTCGCGCAGCACGAAAAACGGGCTTACCAGGTTCGTGCTCTTCTGGATGTTGGGCCGATGCACCTTGAAAAAGATCCCGTCGGGGTCCCGAAACGCGACCGGTTGAAGCGTGAGGTCCGCACCGGAGCGCTTGATGTGCGTGGTCGCGATTTCCGTGATTTGTTCGTCAGTCAGCATCGTTCGACTATTATGGCGTGCGCGGGTGCTTGCGCAAGAACGCGGCGATGTAGTCCAGGACGTCGAGCGTAGGCGTCCAGCCGATTGCGCGAGCCTTGCCAGGCGGATTCTTCGCCTCTGCCCTGCCGGCATAGCCCTTCACCAGCTTGATTGGCCCGCCAAAGGCGCGAGCGATCTCCGCGATGGAGCGTGTCCTGGTGACGCCGAGCGCGTAGCCGTCTCCCTTGCCCTTCTTTGCCGTAAGCACGATGCCGCGGGCGAGGTCCTTCACGTACGTGAAGGCGCGACGCTGGGTGCCCGGTCGTACGACGGTGAGCGGCTCGCCGCGGAGGTACTGCTTCTCGAACTTGGCGATGACCGTGGCATACTTGCCGTCGCCGCGCTCGCGCGGTCCGAAGGCGTTGTAGAAGTAGCAGATCGCGTACGGCAGCTTGTACCAGCGTCCATAGTCGTTGATCAGGTCGACGTTGGCCGCCTTGGTGAACGAATAGGGATTCTGATGCCGGCCGTCGCCCTCGATGGCGAACTTCGTGCTCGACGCTGCGTACACGAGCTTGCCCACCTTGCGCACGCGGCAGAACTCGGCCACCGCGAACGTGCCGATCATGTTCAGGTCGAACACGGCGCGCACATCCTCAAACGACGGCGCGATGCGCGCGTACTCGCCCAAGTGATAGACAACGTCAGGACGCTCGGGCACCAGGCGTTCGACATCCCTCGTGTGGCCCTCACGATACTCGGCGCCGGGAATGTGGTTCTCCTCGGAGCCGTTGAAGTAGTTGTCGAGCGAGATGACGCGGTTGCGCTCATCCGCCACGAGGAGCTCGATGACATGCGAGCCAACGTGACCGGCGCCGCCCGTCACCAGAATAGTGCGCTGTTTCATGTCGTCGCGATCGGCGGCGTTACTTCTTCATCGGACGGAGGTTCCATTCGAAAAACGTCCATGTACGGTTCCAGGAGTCGATCTGCTCAGGCGTGTCGTCGCGCTCGAGTCCAAACCGCGTCGTCCGGCGGTTGAACGTGTGCCCGCAGCCGCCCCCAACACCCGGCCCGTCGAGATACGGCGGATCGACGTAGATCTTGGTTTCGGCCAGGTCCGGCTTGAGCGAGCGCAGCGTGTGCACCATCTGCTGGTTCTCGCGGAAGAACACGTCGCAGTCGTTCGTCGCCACGTGAACCAGGATCGGCACCTGGAGGCCCTCCACATGAAACACCGGAGAGCGCTTGATGTATTCGTCCGGTTTCTCGAACGGCAGGCCTTGAATGCCCTCCTCGGCAGCAAAGCTGCGCGCATAACCTGGCGAGTGGTCGGACAAGCGGAAGAACAAATTCGTGACCGGAACCATCGCCGCGCCCGCCTTGAACGGATGCTCGTATCGGAAGAGGATGTGCGATACGATGAAGCCGCCGTGGCTCCAGCCCATCGCGCCGAGCCGATCCGTGTCTACATAAGGAAGGGTCTTGAGATAGTCGACCGATGAGAGGGCGTCGTCCACTTCCTTGCCACCGTAGTCGATCGCCAGGTGGTGCTTTTCACCGAAGCCGGTACTGCCGCGGTATTCGGGGGTGATAACCACGTAGCCTTTCTGCACCGCTTCTTTCACGAACGGCCACATGCCAATGCCCCAGTTGCTGTGGACGCCGCCGTGGATCCAGACCAGCGCCGCGTGCTTCTCCGCCTTCTTCGTGAGCGGAGCGAACACGTAGGCCGGAATCTCCATGCCATCGATGCGGCTCTTGTACCGCACCTTCTGGAACTCCATGACGCCCTTGGCGCGAGCCGCGTACGCGCTGTCGGTGGCCGCTTTGGCGATGATGTCGCGGGCGCAATTCGCGCCGCAGCTCGGCAGGTCCTTGGGATCCTTGCTGACGTACAGCAGGCGGGCCCTCGCTGTGTCCATCTCCACCACCCGACGCGGCGCCTGAGGCACGGGCGGATTCTGCGCGGAGGCGGGAGCGGCAAGAACGACCGTCGTCAACAGGGCGCACAGCGCGCGCCGGGCGAAATGAGGCATGGCTCGTTTTCCGTAAGGTGACTCGCAGAAGATAACTTCGGGCACGATGCATCGCCGCACATTCATCGCCAGCACTTCCGCCGCGCTGATTGGCACTCGGCCGCTCGCGGGACTCGCGTTGGGTCGGGCAACGGCGACGTGGTGCTCTACATCCAGCAGCTCACCGAGTTGTGTACACGATACGGCGAGCAGGCGGAGATCTGGTTCGACGGCGCCAACGGCGAAGGTCCCAACGGCAAACCACTGGTCGCGGATTACGCGAATGAACGCGAATCGGATCGAGCGCGACCTCACATCCTCAAGTCTGCACAAAAAAATTGGCTGTTGCCGTTGTCTCGTGGCATCCGGGCGCGCGGTGATTCATGCGCCACTCGGTTCGATTCGCGTTCATTCGCGGCATTCGCGTGAGCGGTTGCAGTTCCTAAGGCCTCACGACAGGCGGTGGCGCGGCAAACGGCGGCGGGACTCCAATCGATGCCGCGCTCGGCGCCTTTCGGGTGCGGTTGTACTCCTGCCGCGCCGCTGCCATGACCTGCTGTCGCGTCACCCAGAGTTGCGTGGGCACGTCGAACCGCGCCATCACGTTGTCGATCCAGTATGGCCGGTTCTCCGCCGCCCACGCGTCGCGGTACATCTGCTTCAGGTTGGCGTACCCCTCGCGCATGTCCTGGATGCGGCCGTTGATGCTGGTGATGTCGCCGAAGAGCCGACCAGCGTCGCTGCGTCCTTCACGGGTCGTGTCCGCCGCCTCGATCTTGGCGTACATCCCCGCGATTTCGTCCGCGAACTGGAAGTGCGCGGCCAGCCAGTCAATGCGTCGCGCGCCGAGTTCAATGGACGCAAGTGCCTGCGTTTCCCGCAGCGGCTGCCCGCTGCGACGGACCTGTGCAATCAACACCAGTGCTGATTCCGCCATGATCCGCACGTCGCGCGCGGCCGGAAGCATCCGCGCGCTCTGCAGTTGACCCTCGGTGCTCCACGGATCCAGGTAGAACAGGAATGTGCTGGCGTCGCCGACGCCAGCGTCACGCAGGCGCGCTTGCGCCGCGCTCAGCTTTCGTTGCGCGTCGTCAATCTTGCCCGTGGTGTCATTGTGAAAGACGCGGCCATAGCTGCGTTCGAACTCCGGGATGTTGCTCTCGCCTTTCTGCCACGACGCCGCAGCGCCAAACAGCACGCCATACCACGTTTGATCAAAGAGCGCGTCGCCGTCATCGTCCCACGACGTGTTGAGCACGCCGGTTGCGCCCCAGCGCTGGCCGTCGCGGATGAATCCCTGGATGTTCCGCAGCGCCACAAAGTTGTTCGGGTACACACGGTTCCAATTGCTCACGCCCGGAGCAACCCATGTCTCCATGTTCACGTCGAGCCGGAATGGCGTCAGCAAGCGCTCCCAGTTTGGACCGAGACCGTAGTCCCACGCCACGGCAATCATGTCTTTGGGAAGGTCCTTCACCAATTCGGGGTGGTTCATCGCGACGTCGCCCCAGAAGAGCAAGCGCTTGCCCGTGTACTTGAGCGTGTCAGCAATGTCCTTGAGGAACCCGACGTAAACCGGGCCGATGCCCTCGGACCTGACGCGGTCCTGCGTCTGCCCGCGCCCGAGCTCGAATGTTTCGTCCGCGCCCAGGTGAATGAACCGGCTCGGGAACAACGAATCGATCTCGGCGAACATCTGGCGGATCAACGCCATGGAGCCCGGTTGCCCCGGCGCGATTACATGGCCGTGCGACGTCTCGGCGAGTGGGGCGTACAGCTCCCACTTGAGTACGTGGTGCAGGTGGCCAAATGCCTCCTGCTCCGGAATCACATCTATATGGTAGTTGCGGGCGTAAGCGACCAACTCCCGCACCTGCTCGCGCGTCATGTACCCGCCGGGAACATTGGCCATCGGATTGGACGCGAACTCCAGCGTGTGCTCGTAGTACGGCGAATACACGTTGAGCTTGTACGCGGCGAACGTGCGGATCTGCTTCTTCTGGTACTCCAGCGTCGGCATTGGTCCGCGCGACAGGTCGTCGTGCAGGCCCCGGTACTTCATCGCGGGCCAATCGCGAATACTCACGAAGTTCAGTGACGCCGTGGCGCCGTTGCCGGCCAGCAGCTGCTTCACGGTCTGCGTTCCGTAGAACAATCCCTGCGCCGAGTCCGCGATCACCGCGAGGCGATTGGAGTCCGGCACGATCATGTACCCCTCGGCGCCCAGAGTGTCGTTCCATGCCAGCTTCAAGCGCCTCAGGAGCGCCTTCGCTGTCGGCCCGCTCGTGCGCAGCAGCGATACGCGCACCGTCCGCGGCGGCATCGGTCGCGCCGTCACCACCTGAACGCCGCGGGCTTTCAACTCGTCGGCGAGGTCGGCTGCGGCAAACCTGTCGTCGGCGTTTGTCCCGACTTCGATGGCAACGCCGGTCCGCAGGGGTGCCTGCCTCACATACGCCAGTTCGCGTGGCCTCGGGACCAGTCGAAGCGAGGCGCTATCCTGCGCACTCGACGCGGAGGTGCAAATCAGCGACAGGGCAAGAGCGTGTCTGAAAGAAGGCATGGGAAATAATACTCTTTCCAAGCGGGGGAAAACCTGTAGAATACCCGCACCTCTTTCCGACGTCGGCTAGACATGCAAAAAGCAATCATCGCACTGGTCATCGGCATCATCGCGGGTTACTGGATCGGCTACAAAGACGCCTATCGCGGCGAGAAGGCGATCGGCTCCAAGATCGGAATTGCGCTTGGCCGCGTCACGCCGGGAGGTGTCGCCGCAGAGCAGCAGCGCCGCGCGGACATGTTGCGCGACAGCATCCGGGCAAAGTCGGGCCTCCAGGCGCTCGACTCCGCCGTCATGGGCAGCAAGGTCCCGTAGCTAGTCCAGCACATCCAGCGTCACAGTCGCGGCGCCCTCGTTGTCGTAGGAAACGTTGACGCTCCACGGCTGACAACACACGGGGCAGTCCTCGACGTACTGCTGCGAGTCACCGCTGCCGGGGTCGACGGCGATCGTCACCGATTCGGCGCAGTGAGGGCAGGTCACATCGGCGTCGAGATCCGCCGTGCCGTCGCCGAGCGGAAATGGATCTTTATCGTCGCCGGCGAAGTCCACCATGGTCGCTCTCAGCTGTCATTCCGAGCGCAGCGTGGAATCCGCAGGTTCACTGCAGATCCCTCGCTGCGCTCGGGATGACATTAGAGTCGTCCGCGCAGGAACTCGGGTGTCATGCCGGCGAGCCACTGCGTGAGAATGCGCAGCGTATCCGTGGCCATCATTACACCGACCACCACGAGCATGCCGCCGGCAACCCGCGACGACCACATCATCGCCTTGCGATAGCGCGCCAGCACCGTGATGAAGCGGTCCATGAGGACCGCGGCAATGAGAAACGGCACCGCGAGCCCCATCGAATAGGCGAGCAAGAGCTTGATGCCGCGGCCAAAGTCCGCCGAGCTGGCGGTGTACGTCAGCACCGCGCCAAGGATCGGCCCGATGCACGGTGTCCATCCCGCAGCGAACGCCATCCCGACGAAGACACTGCCCAGATAGCCCAACGGTTTCGTCGCCACGTGCACGCGGCGTTCGCGGGCCAAGAGGCTGAAGTTGAATGCCCCGAGCAAGTACAGGCCCAGCACGATCACGATCACTCCGCCAATACGGCCGACCCAATCTCGGTTGTAGCCGAGCATGCGACCGAGCGTCGTCGCCGTCGCGCCCATGACCAGGAACACGATCGTAAAGCCGAGGACGAACAGCAGCGAGTGTACGATCGCGATGTGACGCGACTTCTGTACGTCCTCGAGCGACAGGCCAGTGACGAACGTGACATACGAGGGGATGAGCGGGAGCACGCAGGGCGAGAGAAAGCTCAACAGCCCTGCTCCGAATGCGACCGCGAACCCGACTGAGGTGCTGGCTTCTTGTATCACGACCCGCTGAGTGCGCGTTCGAGGGCGTTGCTGAGCACGGTGTCGCTGGGCATCACCGGGCCCGTCTTGCGCCACCGAAGGATCCCCTCGCGATCAATCAGGAACGTGGTTGGCACACCGACGAGCAGGAATCGCGTCGAGATGATGTCTTCCGGGTCCAGCCAGATCGTGTAGTCCATCGCGAACTCTTTCACGAACCCTTGTACGTCCGAGTCAGCGGACGCCGCATCAACGCTGACGCCGATGATTTCGAGGCCGCGCGATCCGTACTTCTTGTTCAGCTCAACGAGCTCGGGAATCTCGGTGCGGCACGGATGGCACCACGTGGCCCACACGTTGAGGAGCACGACCTTGCCCCGTCGCGCAGAGAGCGCCACCGAGTCACCGGTGGCCGTGACGGCGCGGTACTCGGGCATCGGTTGCCCGATGTCCACGCGCGCAGTGTCGGTTGTGCCACACGCGCTGGCAAGCGCCAGCGCGGCAAGCACGACGATGCGGGAGCTCAACGAATCGCGGACAGCGCCGTGCGCGCGACCTTCACCGTCGCCGGGCGGGTTGGGTCAGTCCAGGCGAAGTAGATGCGCTCGCCCGAGACCGTGGTGCGCGGGAAGCCGCTGGCGCGCGCCGCAGACGACGACGCCACAGTGATCGGACTGCCGAGCGCGCCTGCGGCGCGAACTCGACGCGCCTGCACCGCCGCCACGTCGCCGCCCGTGCGCTCGATCCAGGTGACGATGGCGCTGCCGTCCTTGTCCAGGTTGACGTCGACCCGTCCGGCCGGCGCACCGAGGTCGACCCGAATCGGCGCCGAGAACGTCGCCCCGGCGTCGGTCGAGAATGCGACGTTGACCTTGGCCGTGTCACGCGCGGCCGTGAACCACGCGAGCGCAACGTTGCGTCCGTTCGCGGAGAGCTGGGGCCCGTTCACCGGACACGCCGCAATGTGCCATCCGTCCGCATTCACGAGCTTGGGCTCGGTCCACACGCCTTTCACGCGACGGACGACGGCGATGTCCCGGATCTCGCCCGCTGAACGATCACGATAGGCGACAATTGGCCCGTCCGACGTCATGACCGCCGCCACCTGGCAGCAATCACAGGCTCGGGCGTCGAGAATGGTCTCGGCGCCGCGCACTCCCGTCGGCGAGATCACCGTGCTGGCGACGGACATCTCATTCGTCGGATTTGGCTTGGACTTGTCGAACTGGCGTCCGTCGAGCCACGCGGCGCCCAGCGACCCCTTCTCCGCCCACAGGGCAACAAAGCCGTGCTCCGTGGGCGACACATCGGTGTGCGGCGTCATCGCGGCACCCCACGTCACGCCGCCGTCCTTGGACACCGCGATCTGCACGCCATACGCGTACCGCGCGGACGACAAACGCTGCAGCCAGTGCGCCGCAACGGTGTTGGGGCCAAACCACTCGAGCGACGGAAAATCCGCCCAGTTCACGATGAAGTCGCGTGCCGTCCTGACGGTGCTCGGCGCTGACCACCGCGCGCCATCGAACGACGCGACGCGCATCGCGAACGCGGAGTCCGGCGCAGGTTCGAGCCACGAAAGCAGGACTCTGCCATCGGGCGCTGTGATGAGCGAGGGCTCGCCGCTGCCCGGGCCCGCGGGACTCGGGAGCATCTCAATGTCGGGGGCGGCCACCGATTCAGCGCCAGGTGCGCCTCCCAGAATGACCCCCAAGGCCACGACGCCAATGACAACGCCCACTCTGTTTCGCATGCGGAAGAATCTAGCCCTTGGCGACAAGCTCCGGCGGCGCGTCGAAGAGCATCGAGAGCAGGCGGGGCGGCGCCTCGCGCGCGGCAGACTCTTCCAGCGCCTCGTCGACTTCTTTCAGGATAAAGCCCGCGCGGAGCGCGCAGTTGGCGTACTCGCTGATCGTGTGCACGTGAGCGGTCACCAACACGGTTTCTCCCGTCGACGGGTCCTTGAACTGCGCCTGTGCGCCCGCCAGCTGGCGGTACGGGTGCAGCTCGCAGAAGAACAACTGCCCACCCGGCCTCAGCACCCGGCTCGCTTCGAAGAACACCGGCTCAAGGTCGTGCACGTGCTCCAGGATCAGGTTCGCCGCCACCAGGTCCACTGACCCGGACTCCACGGGCCACGGGTCGCACACATCGTGCTGCACGAACCGCACCGGCATGGACCCGACGCGCTCATGCGCGCGGGCTATCATGCCCAGCGAAAAATCCATCGCGATCACGCTGCGCGCCTTGGCGCCGAACCACACCGTATTCTTGCCGGTACCAGAGCCGAGCTCCAGGACATCCTTGCCGGCAAAGGCGAGGGGGGCGCGGCGCACGACGGTCGCGTCCAGGTCGCGCGTCGCGTTCTTGTCGGAGTCGTACGACTCGGCCCAGCGATCGTAGCTCTTCGCTACTTCCGATCCCATGACAGTCATGCCTCGAGGTATCGGCGCACGGCACCTGTTGTTGTTGCCGTCGCCACCACCCCACGGTGACGACGGCGCGGCCGGACGTCAGCCGTTCGCCTTCATCGCGTCGATCAGGACCGGCGCCATCCACGGAATGGCCAGAAAGACCAGCGCCGTGACGAAGCCGACGAGCCAGGGGCGCTTGGTATCCTGCGGCGGATACGCGGTCGCGGACTTGATGGCGAAGACGGCCATAGGAATGTGCGCCAGGGCCACGACGATCGGCGGCCACGCCGTCATGATGCTGAACGGGCGCTGCACTGCCGTCATTCCAATCAGGTAGGCGGCCTCGATGACACCAATGCCGAGCGCCATGCCGAACCCGAAGCGGTCGCGCGTCCGCGCGGCCATCCACATCAGCACCAGCAAGTACGACAGCATCGCCAAGCCGATGTACGGCACCTGCACGATGAGGTTCTCAGTGCTGCGCAGCAGCGCGACGAACTTGAACTCAAAGAGAAGCCGGGCCACGAGGGCGACGCCGAGTGCGAGCCGCACCTTGTTCCGGTGCGCCTCGACCGCCGCGAGCATCTGCGAAAACTTGGACGGCTCGTCACTCTCCGCCACCACATTGACGACGGGCGTAGGGGTGGCGGAAGCCGCCGGTGGCGCGATGTCTTTTTGGAATTCCATAGTGCGTTGGGTGGGCGGGACCGTCTCATACGACGCACAGCCAGTCCGACAGCAACTACAATCGCACCCCGCCCCTCCGCTCGCCAGTTGTCTGTCGTCCTGAGCGCAGCGAAGGACCTCTTCAGTCCTCAACTGCAACTGATTGGTCGCGGATCGGTGCTGATGACTGCGCGGATTACCGAAATGGACGGCGGACCTGGGCCAGCGAAACTGATTTCTTTGGTTTTGGATTCTGTGGATCAACTGCCCGGATTCGGCGGATGCACGGGACGTGGAACCCCACGTTTCGCGACTCCAGGCAGTTCCGCGTCGCGTGCATCCGCCAGATCCGCAGCCGTGGATCTGCCGAATCCAGGAAAAAAGAGTCAGTTTGTCGCCCTGGCAGTTCACGCCGTCAATTTCGGTAATCCGGGTTGTTATCCGACCAATCCGCAACCAAGTCAGTGGTAGTTGATGACAGCGCTTCACACCCTTAGCCGGACAGCGCTCGACT
>JANNRQ010000114.1:0-8736 GCA_031401495.1 Gemmatimonadota bacterium | reverse complement strand
AACAAGCACGGCGATCGCACGTTCTTCAGCGACAACTGGCCCAACCGGACTCGCCAGTGGTTGCCGACCATCGACCACCCATACGACAAGGCAACGAGCGAGTTCATCGTCACCGCGCCCAGCCATTACCAAGTGGTGTCCAACGGGCTGCAGGTCGAAAGCACCGATGTGCCCGGCGGTCGCCGGCGCACACACTGGCGGAACTCGGTGCCGATCTCGCCGTGGCTCTACGTCCTGGGCGTGGCGCGCTTCGCCATGCAGCGGGTGGACGCGTTCGAAGGAAAGCCGATAGAGACGTGGGTGTACCCGCAGGACCGCGATGCCGGGTTCGCCGACTTCGCGTCGCCCACCAAGGACGTGCTCGCCTTCTATAGTGACTACGTCGGCCCCTTTGCCTACGAGCGGCTCGCCAACATTCAAGCCAGCAGCGTAGCCGGCGGCATGGAATCGGCGTCAGCGATTCTGTATCACGAGAGTTCGGTGACGGGCACGCGGAGTGTGCGTTGGCGTAACGTGGTGATCCACGAAGTCGCGCATCAGTGGTTCGGCAATTCCGTCACCGAGTACGACTGGGACGACGTGTGGCTGAGTGAAGGGTTCGCGACCTACTTCACGTTGCTGTACATCGAGCACGCTTACGGGCGGGACGTGTTCGTGCGCGGTCTCGAGTCCAGCCGCCGGACCGTGATGACGTTCGCCGCGGCGAATCCCGGCTACACCATCGTCCACAAGAACCTGAGTCGCATGGAGGATGTGACGAGCTCGCACACGTATCAAAAGGGCAGCTGGATCCTGCACATGCTGCGTGGCGTAGTCGGCACAGAGGCCTTCCGGAGCGGCATCCGTGCGTACTACCAACGGCATTTCAATGCGAACGCCACCACCGCTGACTTCCGGCGGGCGATGGAAGAGGCCTCGGGTCGCGACTTGGGGTGGTTCTTCGAGCAGTGGCTCTACAAGCCCGGCAACCTCAAAGTCGCGGGCCGATGGACGTACGACGCCGCTGCCAACCAAGTGCGCATCACGCTCGATCAGGTGCAGGCCGATGGGAGCCTGTTCACGATGCCTGTGGATGTCGCGGTGTACGCCAGAGGCCAGGCGGTCCCGACGATCCAGCGGGTGCAGCTGAACGCAAAGACCAACGCGTTTACCATCGACGTCGCGTCAGAGCCGGCGGACGTGCGGCTGGACCCGAACCTATTGGTGCTGATGGAGGCGACGTTCGAGCGGGGACGCTGACGCGTCGTTGTCGCGCAGCTTGCATCCTTGCGCGGAAGCACAACGCCCACCTATTAGAGGGTACCAAGTTGGAGAGCCGCGGGCCGAAGGGAGGCATATGAAACCGATAACAGGGCCTGTGCTTGCATTGCTGTGCGCAGCCCAATTGTCGGCGCAGATTGGCGGTACGCTCTCCGGCACAGTTACAACCGCAGACGGCACGCCATTGCATATGGCGAGGATCAGCGTCGTCGGAACGACCATGGGGACAGTGGCAGACACGGTGGGCGGCTGGAAGCTCATCGGCGTGCCCGGTCTGTCGCAGCGCCTTCACGTAAGAATGCTTGGGTACGCGCCGCAGGCGCTTCCCGTCCAAGTGAAGTCTGGGGAGACCCTGCACGTCAAAGTTGTGCTCACACCGATTCCTTTTTCGCTGGAGGCGCTCGAAATCGCAGCCGCCTCGGCGCCCACGCCGGCCCTGAGGGGCTTCGAAGAGCGCATGTCGCGTGGCCCAGGAACGTTCTTCACGCGCGAGGATATTCTGCGAATGCAGGCGCGACAATTTACCGACGTATTACGAAGAGTGCCCGGTCTGCAAGTGCGTCCGGTGAGCGGCGCGTACGGGAACGTTTCTGTGCAGACACGAGGAAGTGGCTGCCAAGTGGCCTTCTTTGTGAATGGGACGGCGTTCCCGATTCCCGTGGACCTCCCCATCAACGAGTTCATATCGCCCGAAGAAGTTTTCGGTATCGAAGTGTACAGCGGTAGCTCGGAAGTCCCGGCGCAGTTCAACTCGAGCGTGAAAGGTCGTTGTGGGGTGGTCGTTGTCTGGACCCGCGTTGGTCCCGAAGCGATTCGGAAATAGACGCACGAAATGCGGATTGCCCCGTAGAGTATCCGAGCGGGAAACGTCGCGGCGCGGCGGGCAGTACCCCTCCGGGCTCATTTTCGTTTTCCGCGTTCCGTAAGCGCGTCGCAACCGCTATGGGTCATTGCCTATGGCGGTGGCAGCACTGGGTCATCCGGAATCTCGCCACCGAGTGTACCGCCAAACAGCAGCGCTGAGCCGACGACGAACACGGTGATGACTCCGGCAAGAATCCAGCTTCGCTTTTTGTCCAGCACCTTCTCTCTGACATTCGTGAGCGCGTAGCGCGGAAACGTGACGATCTCGCGGTTCCAGCGGACAGACATCTGGCCTCGATGATCGACTCGAGTCAGCAGCAATCTCCAGCTGCCGGCATCGCCGTCGACCATGATTCCTTCCACTTCGACCGCGCCGGCACCAATGGCGTTGCTCATGGCCACCGAACCCGTGTCGGTCAACTGCGCGACAACTCGGCTCACCGCCACTGGACGGGCCGACGTCAGCGGATGCTCAGTATAGCACGCGGTGAAGAAGCAACTCAGGGTGATGCAGGCCACGGCCTGCCGGACAGAACGCTGACGAAGCATGCCCTGACTCCAGAGACTCTCGGCGTTGCGGTGAAAACGAAAGACCGGCCGGCTGAGTGCCGGACCGGTCTTTCTGAACTCTAAACTACGTGGACCCCGTTGCGAACTATGGACAGGCGGCTACGTCGTTCCAGTTTCGAAGGGCCGACGACCCGGTGGTTCCGGCGGGGTATGCCGTTGGCGTCGGAATATTCGGGTTTGCTGATCGCTCAGCCGAAGCGTATGGCAGGCGGCCCGGAATCTCTGTGGCCGTACCATAGCGCGCCAGGGTTGGAACGCACGAGCGCTTGTAGTCGTTCCAGACTTCGATGTTCTGGAACATGGCAACGTACTTCTCAAGCATAACGTCCTGGTAAGTCACCGAGCCCAAGGCGCTCATGCCGAGTGCGGCGCGGACTGCGTTCACGAACGGCAGCGCCGAAGCTGCGCCTGTGAGTTGAAAATTCGCTTCCGCGAGGATCAACTGATTCTCAGCCCACGTGACAATGGGCTGGCGGAAGGTGAGCACACGCCGGACCGTGAGATTGATGGACGACGCGGGCCCGGCACCGACCAACACGTTGTTCTGGTTCACGCCGAAGGCAACGCCGGCACCGTTCACCGTGAAATACTGGGAAAGACGCGGATCGCCGCGCGACGTGAGAAGTGAAACCATGTTGCTTGCGGCGCCGATATCGCCACCACGTGCAGTCAGGAATTCCGCCCAAATGTTTCCGTCCACGTCGAGCGTGCTGCCGTGGAAGGTGCGGAAGTCGCCGGGGGCCTGCCCATGGTACGCCTGGGCCGCCGTGGTCGGCGCTTCGGCAATTCCCAACAGCGCCTGGGTCCTCGCGAGCGTATAGGCCGCGTTGCCGTTGCGCTCCACCAAATGCAGGTAGAAGCGCGCCTTCATCGTGCGGGCTGCCGCGATCCATCGTGAAATCTGCACCGCCCTCGTCACGGTCGTCGCACAGTAGATCAGGTCGGCTGGATCGCAATTGCCCGTCGTCGGCGCGGACAGCAGTGCCGTAATGCCTTCATCCAAACGCGTCTGGACATCGGCGTAGATTGCCTGCTGAGCGTCAAGTCTTGGCGTTAGGATCGAGGGATCGTTCGCTTCGGTGTACGGCAAATCGCCGAACACTGACGTCGCCATGCCGAACGAAAACCCCTCCCAGATCTTCGCAATACCAAGCAACGTGGGGTCGCTGTTCGCTGCTCCGTACGCCTGAATGTTGCGCAATGCGACCAACCCAGCGCCCGTGTAATACCCGGTCATCTGTCCGCCCACGTCCGCCTCAGTGATTCCATACTGAGTGGCGTACGTGAGCTGCTGGTTGTTCGTGCCCATGATTTGTTGCGTGTAGACGCCCGCGTTCCGCGCGGTCTGACCCTCCAGGCGAGTCGAAATGCTCGCCTGAAACGCGATCAGCTGCTGTGCTGCGGACGCCGCGACCGGATTGTTCGGATCCTCGGTCAGGCCGGGTCCCTGGAGGTAGTCACCGCACGCGGCACCGGAAAGTGCCAGCGTCAGGATCGTCCCTTTGCGCATGAGTTTGTTCATCGGAGTCGGAGTCATGGAATGTTCCTTAGTGATGCAGCGCAACGGACAGGATCCAAGCCTTCGTGTACGGCGTGTTGAAGAAATCGATACCACGATTCGCATTGGCCGCGCCGCCAAGGTTCACTTCCGGATCAAGGCCGCTGTAGTCGGCCCACAGCCCCAGATTGCGTGCGGAGACCTTGACGTCCATGGAGCGCATGCCCGCCACCTTCTGCACCCACGACTGCGTGAACGTGTAGCCGAACGAGATCTCGCGAAGGCGCGTGTTCGTCGCGTCCTCGAGTCTGGTCGTGATCGGGCCGCCCGTCGCGGCTTGACCGCCGCCAAGCGTGCCGCCGCTGTACCAGCCTTCACCAATCACCACTGCCGTGCCCGCGCCTGGCCCAACGACAGGACCGTTGAGCACGCCGCAGGTGATGTTGTGGCATTGCATGTCCTTGCCGAACGTGCGCGTCTGGCCACGAATGTCCGTGTCTTTGTGCGTGCCATACTGGTACATCGACGACCGCGTCATGTTCAGCACGTTGCCGCCGTTGCGATGATCGAGGAAGGCGCTCACCTCGAAACCCTTGTACTTCACGTTGCCGGAAAGAGCGCCCGTCCAATCTGGCCACGGGTTGCCGATCGCACGCGTGGTGGGATCGACGATCGGGAAGCCGTTCGCCGCGATGTAGAGCGCGCCATCCGCCGCACCGGTGCATGCGGTGCCGACATTATGAGTGCTGCCGCCATACGAGACCGTGGTGAGGCCCCGACCGCAGCGAGCGAAATCGGCGCTGCGCCACACGCCCAGCGGATAGCCGATCTGCGCGTTCGTGGTCTGTCCGCTAAACGACGCCCCGATTCCGGTCACACACCGCGGCAGGATCGCAGCATCGGTGCAGTTCGCTTTGGTCGGCAGAGCCACCACACCCGTCTCCTGAGCGGAGATCAAGCCCAGGCTCGTGACCAAGTTGCGGTTCATTGACCAGTTGGCGTCGAACTCGATGGTGAGGTCTCTGGTCTGGACCGCGCGGTAGCTGCTCGTGATTTCCCAGCCTTTGTTGGTCAGTTCACCTGCGTTGAGGTTCTTTGACGTGTAGCCCGTTGACGGCGGCACGGGGACGTTGAAGATCACGCCCGAGGACTTCGAGTCATACCGCGTCACGCCAAAGTCGGCACGACCTTTGAAGAGGCTGAGGTCGAAGCCCATTTCCAATTCACTCACGCGCTCCGGCTCGATGTCTGCGTTGCCCTGGCCACCCGCCGCGAACAGACCACCGATGCCGTTGAGCGTCGGCGCTTGCAACGAACCGGGGTTGAAGTCGGCGAACAGACCGGCGCTATAGTTGTCCCTCGTGGCATAAAGCGGCGGTTGTTGCCCGCTTTCGCCGTACGCAAGACGCAGCTTACCGAAACTGACGAGGTTCTCCGGAATTTCGAGCGCCTTGGTAAAGCTCCAGGCTACGCTGCCGCCGGGATAGATGGCGCGCTGGTGGCCGATACCGAAGGCAGAGTTGCCGTCGTTTCGGACACGACCTTGCAGGTACAGCTGATCGTAGAGGTCGGCGGCCGCCTGTACGAAGTACCCTTCGACGCGCCGCCGCGTCTCGCCGTCTCCTGGAATTCCGCGACTCGTCGTGTTGCTCAGCTTGAACGGCTCCGGTGCGATCCAAGTCAATCCCGTCACGATCACCTGCCGGAAATACGTCTCGTTCAAGTTCTGACCCAGCGTCAGGCTGCCTGAAATGTCGTCATTGATCTGACGCGTGGCAGTCACACTCAGGTTATTGTCGATCTGGCGGTCGTAAAACTGCCACCGCGTCAGCGACCCGCCGGCGAGCCCCGAAGACTGTTGTCCGTAGGCGTCTGTGCGGTCATCGGAGTTGTAGTCGGTTCCCAGCGTCCAGTTGGCTGACAGCCAGCTGAACGGGCGATAGTTGGTGGTGATGTTTCCGTACACGCGCCCCGTCTCGGCCAGCAGCTTTGCCGTGTTGATCGCGTAGAACGGGTTGTCAAATCCGCGGCTAAACGCCCCCTGTCCGGAGGCTGAGGTGGCGCCAGGATTCGGGAAGCGCCAAGACCGGTGCAGTCCGGAGACCGGGTCGAGATACTGCGTGGCGTTGAATTCCGCTGGCTGCCGCAGTGCGTTGAGCGTCAAGCCATTGATCGTGTTGCCGCGATTAATGCCGGCAGCCTTCGACTGCACGTACGAAGCGCTGGCGCCGATAGTCAAATCGTCGCTCAGGGAGTGCGAGCCGTTGACGCGAATCGATTGCCGCTTGAGATAGTCACCATTCCCAACGACAAACCCGTCGTGATCGAATTGGCCGGCAGAGAGGTAGAAGGTGGTCTTATCGCTGCCGCCGGACATGGACACAGAGTTGTCGATGATTCTGCCCGTCTCGTAGATCTCAGCCGCGTGATCGTACGTCGGCGTACCGGCCGGGATCGGCGCACCAAATGAGAAGAACGTGCCCGCCGCGAGCGCACAGTTCGTCGTTGAGCACGCGGAATTGATGCCGCCTGCACCGACACCAAACATGCGCTGCACCGGCAATGTCTTGGTAGTCTGATCCGCCTGGATCGTGGAACGGACGGTGTACTGCGTGCGTCCAGAGCGTCCTCTCTTGGTCGTGATCAGGATTGCGCCGGACGACCCAGCGCTGGCGCCATAAATCGACGATGCGGCGGCGCCCTTCAGAATCTCGATCGACTCAATGTCTTCAGTATTGAGGTCCGCGATGCGGTTCGGAATTGGAGCACCTGACAGCGCGGACTGCACGCGCGTCTGGTTGCCGACCGGCACGCCGTCCACGATGAATAGGGGCTGACTGGTCCCGAAGCTCTTGGCGCCGCGAATCTGGATTGCTGTTGAGGATCCCGCGTCGCCACCCTGCAGGTTCGTCAGAACGCCCGGAACTTTGCCGGCAAGTGCCTGAACGACGTTGGGCTCATTCGCGCGGGCAATCGTCGACCCGTCCACCGACGCGCGTTGCGTGCCCAAACGCTCAGCGAGCATTTCGGTCCCGGCACCCGTCACCACAACCTCCTCAAGACGCAGGGGGTCGGCTGGGAGTTGGAAGTTCTGTGTAAGCTGCCCGTTCGGTTCCAACGTCACCTGAGCGACGCGAGACTGGTGGCCAAGCATTCGCGCCACCACCGAGACTTTCTGGCCCGTGACGCGGGCGCCAGGAACGGTCAAGCGGTACGTGCCGTCATTCTGGACGTACACCACGAGATTCAGAAGCGGGATTCCAACGTTGGCAGCGCGCAACGGGTCACCTGACCCGCTGGTGACGCGCCCGGTGATGGTCACCGCACCATCCTGGGCCATTGAGCTCGCGGGGAGCCCGATGACAACTGCAGCGACTGCCGCCCACCGCTTGAGTACTTGACCGGTCATTGTATACACTCCCTTGGCGTGAGACCGCTACTGCCGACTATCGAAAAAATCGGGTACGAGAGATTGCGAGCGCAACCCAATTCCAACGCCCGAAAACGGCCGTCCAAGCAATGAAGCCGCTTTCAGACCCTGCAACTCCGCCAGACACTTGGCGGGTCACATTAAGATGGTGCGCCCAATCATGTTACTGCTGCTTTACAGGCGTGAGAACGTATAACCACACCCAAAACGTTGCAATAGCCCTCCCCCCGCGTAAGTCCGGTGGGTCGGACGGAACCACGGACAACTAACGATCACGACTGGGCAAGCTGTTCAGGCGACGTTCGAGCGGGGTCGTTAGCGCTACCCAGCTCCAACACACCGCCGCTCAATGGTGCGGGCCCTGAGCACGGCGGGTGCATCACGACGCCGCACGACTGCACGCTCCACGTTGGCTTGCGTGTCGCGCGGCCTGCCGCATTGTTTAGAAGCGTTGCAGCCCAGCTCCGGGCCTCACTCAACACAACACAATGCGCTGCCCCAAGTGCCATGAACCGGCTGAACCTGGCTTTGAACAGTGCTGGAAATGCGGTGCCGACATCTTGCCGGCAGCGGCACAAGTGCCGGGCGATGACGATCACGAGCCTGCTCCTGAAGGCGAGCGTCCACTCGAGCCAGTCCTCACGTTTCGCAGCTTTCGCGGCATCCTGGCGTCGTGGGACGCCCTCTTCAGTGAGGCTGCCGCCTTCGCGACAAGCGTGGGGAGACGCAACGTTGTGAGCATATCGCACTCGGAAGATGAACAAGACGGCGTCGTCACAGTCTGGTACTGGACGGATCCCAACGGGGAGTGACGCCGCCTGACTTAGCGCGACCGCATCACGGACGTGATCGCCACTGGCGGCGCGAGGCTCTGCGCATTCACCGGCGATTGCTGGATCGCCCGCACCACATCCATTCCGGTGAGCACGCGTCCGAACGCCGCGAACCCTTGACCGTCGAGGTTGCGGTTCCCGGCAAAGTCGAGCGCTGGCTGCGGACCGATGCAGATGAAGAAGTCCGACGTGGCTGTGTTGGGCCCGCCACGCGCCATCGAAAGCGTGCCATCCACGTGCTTGAGTCCGGTCACGCTGGTGCGCTCGAGCTCGATCGCTGG
>JANNRQ010000113.1:0-4621 GCA_031401495.1 Gemmatimonadota bacterium | reverse complement strand
CGCTTCGCCCGAATCGAACAGCGGGAGCAGGTTGGGATGCTGCAGATTCGCGGTGACCTTGATCTCCGCCAGGAACCGCTCGACGCCGAGCACGGCGCCGAGTTCGGGCTTGAGGACCTTGAGGGCGACCTGGCGGTCGTGCTTGAGGTCGCGCGCGAGATAGACGGTGGCCATGCCCCCGGCGCCGACTTCGCGTTCGAGGGTGTAGCGGTCGGCGAGGGCGGCGGCGAGATCGGGGGTTGGATTCACCAGTGCCAAATTACGATGTGCAGCCGGCTGGCGACAGGAATGCGGCAGATGGGCCGCGGGAAACGGCAGGGCCAGTTGTTTGTCTCCACCAGTGCGCCGCATCCGATTGTGGGGCGGTCTCACACGGCTCATGCGCGTTCGCCATGTCGATCCGAAGAGGGTCCGTCTGCGCATCGCCGGCGCGATGACATCATCGAATTCATGCGGGCCGTGGCATTCGGTGCTCACAAGCGTCCCTTGTAATCTGAGCGTCTAACGCTCACATTGCACGATGCCGAAAACCATCGCGCGCCCGCAGGACCTCGCCCGTGTTACTGCGTTGCTTCGGCAATTCCCGGTGGTGGGGGTCCTCGGGGCCCGTCAGGTTGGGAAGACCACGCTGGCGCGTCAGGTGCTCGCCGCTCGACGCGGAGCCACTACGTTTTTCGACCTCGAGAGTGACGCGGATCGCGCGCAACTCAGCGATCCCATGCTCGCGCTCCGCGACCTGCGCGGGCTGATTGTCATCGACGAAGTGCAGCACGCGCCCGATCTCTTTCGCACGCTGCGCGTGCTCGCCGACGAGTCGACCGTGCGTCGTCGATTTCTGGTGCTGGGCAGTGCGTCACCAGAGTTGCTTCGGCAAGGCGCGGAGTCTCTGGCCGGACGCATTGCGTATCACGAACTGCATGGGTTTCGCCTCGACGAAGTCGGTATGGAGCACCTGAGCAAGCGTTGGATGCGCGGCGGCTTCCCTCGCGCCTTTCTCGCGCGAAACGACGCCGCGAGCACGGAATGGCGAGAGCAGTTTATCCGCACCTTTCTCGAGCGCGACATCCCGCAATTCGGCTTGCGCATCCCCGCACCCGCCCTGCGTCGATTCTGGACGATGATTGCGCACTACCACGCGCAAACGTGGAACAGTTCGGAGTTGGCGCGGGCGTTCGGCGTGGCGCATACCACGGTACAGCGCTATCTCGATGTGCTCACCGAGACCTTCATGGTGCGGCAGCTTGCGCCATGGCACGAGAATCTCTCCAAACGACAAGTGCGCGCTCCCAAGGTGTATCTGCGCGATACCGGCGTGCTCCACACATTGCTGGGCGTAAAACACTTGCCCGATCTCGCGGTCCATCCGAAGGTGGGCGCGTCCTGGGAGGGGTTCGCGCTCGACGTCGTGCTCGATCGTATCGGCGCGCGTTCCGGCGAAGCGTACTGCTGGGGCACGCACGCGGGTGCCGAACTCGACCTCCTCGTCGTGCGAGGGCGCACGCGCGTCGGATTTGAATTCAAGCGCACCTCGTCGCCATCCGTGACGTCGTCAATGCGTTCGGCACTCACCGATCTGCGTCTGGAGCGCCTCTACGTGGTGCACGGCGGCCGAGAGACGTTCCCGTTGACCGCGCAGATTACTGCCGTGCCGCTGACGCGAGTTTTGCAGGACGTCCCGCCGCTCTGACGTGCCAGGGTGTCCTTGCCGCGCAGGCGGCGCGATTCCGAAATCCACCACGATCGCGTGCCCCCCGGTGGGGAGAATGTTTTCCGGTTTGACCTCACGATGCGTGACGCCGGCGCCGACTTCGCGCTCGAGCCAGCAGGAAACGCTTGCTCGTACTCGCTTCCTGGCCACACCTTTCGCCTGTGACCACCCCTGACCGTCTGCGTAGGCGCAGGCGCTTCGGGTTGCTATTCAGGCTGTGATCACGCCGCGAAGAGCGCCCTACAGTTCCAGCAGCGGGATACCCAGCTTCTGCGCGACATCGGCCATGCGCCCGTCATACGTGGCGAGACGGATTGGCTGTCCCTGCGACTGCAGGAAATGCAGCGTGGCCAGATGCAGCGCATCCAGCGTGCGAACGGGAGTGGGGAACGGTTCAAGCGCCCGTCCGAGTACCGCCACGGACATGTCGGCCAGCGCCACCCGGTCGAGGAGGGCGCGAGCCGCTGCGCCATGCGACCGACCGAGTCCCCTCGCGTACAATCGGGTGAACATTTCGTACTCGAGCAGCCGGCTGCTCACCAGCAGTTCCTCCCACAACGCGGCGGGAGGCGCGACATCTTCGCCCAGCAAATGCGCGAGCGCGACGGAGGTATCGAGATAAATCACCGCTCGCCGCGGTCCACGTCGAGTTCGCGAAGAATGGCGGCGGTGGGCGCCACGGGGAGCCTCGGCGGTGGCCCCTCGCGCACCATGACAGGCGGCGTCAGCAGTCCACGCCGCACCAAATCGGCCAGCAGCGCATCGGCCGCGTAGGGCGCACGCTCCATGGGAGGGCGCAGCTCCGCGACCACGCGATCGCGATCGGTGACGAGGACCACCTCGCCCGCCTCGACCATCCGCACGTACTCGCTGAGCTTGTTCTTGAGAACCTTGAGGCCGACGCTACGCATCTCATAAGGTAGCTACTGGAAGCTACCTGTCAACCACATCGGATCGACGTCCTGGCCTACGCCACCTCACCGCTCACTTCACCCGCGCCGCCGCCGCACGCTTCCACCGCTCGATCCAATTGGTGTAGAGCATTACCGTCGGACGCGACTCGGTCGGCACGCGCACCATCACGAACGACTTCCCGTCGGGCGCCGCGTCCCACGTGGCCTCCATGCCCAGCACCTGGTACGCGCCGGCGAACAGCGGCGTGGGCTCGGCGATTTGCGGGGCGTCGCCGGGTAGGGCGCCGAGCGACACGCGGGACACGAACACCGAATCGCGGTTGCGAAAGAAGACTTCACCGGAGCGCGTCCATCGCGGTTCCACGCCGCCATTGCGCGACACCGGCCAACGTGGCGAGCTTGGCGCGAGACGCCGGATGTACACCTCGTCGCGCCCCGACTCGTTGGACACATACGCCAGCCAGTCGCTCTCGGGCCCTACGGCAATGCCGCGTTCGTTGAAGCGGGTTTGCAGAATGGCGCGCGCCGCCGACGGCGTGTCGACTGGCATGGCGAAGATGTCGCGTCCAGTGCCGCCAGGGGTGTCCTGGCGCCAGACCAGCGTGCGCCCGTCCGCCGTGAGGGCGACCTCGAAAATCCCCCCGGGTCGCTCCGCGAGCGTCGTTGGTGGCGTGGTGCCGTCGGCAGACACCCGGGCGGCGATTTGCTGGCCGGCGGGCGTGCGCTTCGAGAATACGAGCGATTGTCCATCCGGGTCCCATGCGGGACGCGAACTCGCCCCGTCGGTAGTGATGCGCAACTTCACCCCCGTCGACATATCGACCGACCAGAGGTCGCCCTCGCGCGTGCTCGAAACGGAACTCACCTCCCCGACGGCGACCCGCGAACCAGAGGGGGCAAAGCGCGGAAACAGATAGGCGCGCCGATCGGCCAGTGCGCGTCCGCGCCCCGCTCGGTCCAGGACCATCAGATCACCAATGGCGGCATCCTGGGAGGAGAACACGAGGAGTCCCGTGGCTGACAGGTCGAAACGAGAGTTCCCTGAGTTGATCGGCGCGTCCCCGATGGGCATCGGCTCGCCGGTGGTGCGCAACCGGCGCGGGTCGAAGGGCACGCCCTGCAGGATGCCGTCCGCGCTCACGTATACAAGGACGCCGCGTGCGTAGGCACCGCGCGCCGCCGTGATACCCAGCGGAGTGACCGTACCTCCCTCGATCGTGGTGGCCACCAGTTCCGGAACCCCGTCGCGGGTGCGCGCCATGATCAGGGTGCCGGTCTCCTCGATCTCCTCCAGTGCGCTGTATCTGGCGCTGGAATCAACGAGGATGACCTCGGGCTCGCCGCCTGTCGCGCGAACCCGAGAGATGCTTCCCGGGCGCGCGATCACGACCCATCCGGCCGAAGTCCAGGTCAGCCCAGTGGCTCCCGACGTAGACTGCAGGCGGCGTGGCTGCCCGCCGTCGACCGAAACGATCTGCATCGCTCCGCCGCGCCCAAAGCCCACCGACTTCCCGTCCGGTGCGAGCATCAAGCTGCCGGCGCCTTCCGTGCCGGGAATGGCGCGTGCGACGCCCGCCCCGAGCGTCGAGAAAAAGATCCGCGTCACGTTGGTGGAGTCCGGGCCAAGCCACGCGAGGTGCGTGCCATCGCGCGACAAGGCAAAGGAACGGATGCCGGACAGGGTGGCGATTGAGGGAAGTGCCACGCCGCGGGCTTCGGCCAACAGCGGCGGCTCCATCGGCTCGGTCGGCCCGCTGCGGGCCATCCACCCCCACGCGGCGGCACCGATCGCGAGGGCAGCCACGCCCCACGGGATGAAGCGCGACGCGAGCGGGCCACCCACGGCACGCGTTACCGACGGCTGAGCCGCTGTCAGCGCCGCCGTGGCCTCGGCGTGCTGCAACGCATGCGCGAACTCGGCGGCCGTTGCAAAGCGATCGGCGGGGAGCTTTGCCAGTGCCTTGAGCACCGTGGCTTCGATGTGGCGCGGGATCGTGTC
>JANNRQ010000112.1:0-2244 GCA_031401495.1 Gemmatimonadota bacterium | reverse complement strand
CCCTGAGATCCCAGAACATCGGCGCCTCGGCCGGCGTCGAGGCGGTTGCCGCGGTGAGTCCGTTGAACGCGACGTTCAGGATGGTCTGGCTGTTGCGCTTCACCAGTCGTGACTGGTGACCGGTGCCGAACGCCCGGGCCGGGCCCACCCCAACGCCGTTGGCGCCAATCGAGAGTGCCAGGCCATCATCGGCGAGTACGCGGGTATCACGCTGAAGAGCAACAACTCCGTACAGCTGCTTCTCGCCACGCCGCTGCTGACGGAGTCCCCTGAATGTGAGCAGCGACTGACTCTTCTTCACGAATGCATCCACATGGACTTCGCGCTCGGTGACCACAATGAACGCTGGCTGCGGATTCAGGAGCGAGCCAGGAACAGCGTCACTGCAATCATGCGAGGACGGCGAAGTCGATGGCGCCATTGGGCGCGTCTGCTCGCCGCCACGAACGGCCCTGTTCTGTCACGTCACGGTTTGACTTTGAGCAGGTCCCCGCCTCACGGTAAACTGTTGATTCCACTTGAACGGAGAGATGTCCGAGTGGTTGAAGGAGCACGCTTGGAAATTGCTCTGGCGGTTTGCGATGGCGTGCTGCGGATTTCGATTACCGTTGCGAAGCCAACCACTTAGCGGCGATCACGTCACGTCGATAGATCCCCGTAACCCACTGTAAAACTCGCCCGATCGATCGAGTCACGTCACGGTTACGTCACGATCCTGCGAGTGCCTAGCACTACTTTGTCATCTTCGCAGCGGCGGATTCCGCTGGAAGTTGACGAGGAGCTTCATGAGCCGACGATTGCTGGTGATGTACAGGACGGCCATGATCTCGCGCACCCAGAGACGGACGGTCGGCAGGGTGGGTCGCGGCTCGTCGGGTGACCGACGCCGTTCGAGTTGGAGAAACGTAAACGCCATGGCGGTCAAAACCGTGTGATGGGACCAGCCGCGATAGGTCCGCCCTTCGAAGTGATCCCAGCCCAAGTCGTCCTTGAGCTCGCGGTACTGTTGCTCGATGGGCCAGCGACACCGCGCCGCGCGGACCAGGGTGGTGAGCGAGGCCGTGGCGTCCAGATTGAGCAGATAGTATTTGCGCTCGTCGGTGGTCACCGACCGTTCGCACAGGAGCCAGCGCTCGCCGGGCGAGCCCGTGGGCCGCACACGCACCGCGGCAAAGCGCGCGACCAAGGGCCGCTTGGTGCCGTGGCCCCACTGCACGCGCCGCCAGTGGCGCGCCGGAAGCGCGGCCGCCGTGAGGGCGACGGTGCGACGCTCGGTCGCGGCCTGGACCTTCAGATTCGCCCGCACGGCCACGGCGTATCGCAGCCCGAGCCGTTCCAGGCCCCGCCGAAAAGCGGTCGTCGAGCCGTAGTCCGCATCGGCGACGACGGCGGTGACCTGAAAGCCCGCCGCGCACACGGTGCGGACGTGCGCCAGGGCGATGCGCCATTTCTCGCGAAAGTACGCCCGGGCCGGCAGCCCGACCTTGGTGCGGCGCTCCGCATCGTCGATCCAGTCCTGCGGCACATACAGCTCGCAGCTGAGCGGCCACACCAGGTGCGGGCCGATCAGGAGACTCGACACGGCGACTTGGCAGTTGCCGGTCTTGCCCAAGGTGCCGCTGTACTGCCGCTTGACGGCGACCGACTGCCGGCCCTGCTTGGGCAGGCCCGTGTCGTCGATCGCCAGGATCCCGGTGCGCTCGGGCACCGCCGTCCGCAGCCGCTGCCACACGCGCTCGGCGGCCCACGGGGCGTGGGTCACACAATGTTGGAGCGCTTGATAGCTGACGGGATCGCTCAAGCGTCCATGCATGGCCTGCATGGACTTCCGCTCGCTGTCGTTGAAGAGGCCTTCGAGGTACTGACTCGCGGCGGTCCGCTGCGCTGCCCGGCTGAAGCAGTCGGCGAACTGATCGGCGAATGCCCCCAAGCGTCGCAGCATCCCACGCGCACGGCCAGCGTCCACGCCCCGAATCGTAGAGAATCAGCACCATTAGTACAAGTACGAAATATTGAAGTGCGACGTACGAAATCTTGCACCTGACAAAGTAGTGCTAGCCGTCGGTAGGCGCATGGTAGACTCGCGCGCCGCCATGAGGCTTTGTCTCGCAGTCTACGAAGACGACCCAACCCTGAAGGCGGATGCGCGCCGCATCTGGACGTCATTCGGCGAGGCCGACATCCATCCCCGCGGGCGAACTCAACCGTTCCTCCTGATCGACACCATGGAGCGGGTCGGCGACT
>JANNRQ010000111.1:0-4406 GCA_031401495.1 Gemmatimonadota bacterium | reverse complement strand
ATGGTCTTGAGCAAATGCTTGGTGATGGAGCCCGTCGTCAGGTCTTGCATCGACGGAATATCGCTAAGAAGAGAGGAGCAAGGAGCAAGGAAACCGCACCTCTCTCCTCGCTCCTCGCTCCTCGCTCTTACTCCTCGCTCCTCGCTCCTCGCTCCTATTCCTTCAACAGCCCCAGCTTCAGCGCGAACTGCACGTACTCACTGCGGTGCGTCAGCCCCAGTTTCTCCGAAATCCGCTGCTTGTACGTGTCCACGGTCTTGGGACTGATGAACAGCTTCTCGCCAATTTCCGGCGCCGTGAAGCCCGAGGCGATGTAGCGCAGTACGTCGCGCTCACGGTCCGTGAGCTTCTCGAACTTGGCGCGCTCATCCACGTGCTCGCCGCGCTTGCGGATACCGCCGGCCAACACGCGCGCCGCCGACGCCTGGATGTACGTGTCGCCGTGCGCAACGGCGCGTACCGCGTCCACCAGTTCGCGATCCGCAGCGCTCTTCTCCAGGAAACCGCTGGCACCGGACTCGAGCATGGGAATCAACGCTTCGTCGGGCGAATGCATCGTCAGGATCAGAATCTTCGCGGTCGAGTTCGCGGCGACCAGCTGCTTCGTCGCCTCGGCGCCGTCGATCACCGGCATCGTCAGGTCCATGACGAGCACGTCCGGATTCAGTCGCTGAACCATGGCAATGGCGTCCTTCCCGTTGCCGGCCTCGCCAACGACCTGAATGTCCTTGGCTCCTCCGAGCACAGCCTTGAGGCCGGCCCGAACCACCGCATGGTCGTCTGCGAGGACGACTCTTATGATGTCGCTTGCCATGTTCCTCGATTGAGCGCTGAGTGGGGAATCTTCGCGGTGACGCGTACGCCGCGACCCGGTGCACCAGATAGGTGTAATTCGCCTCCGACCAGTGCGAGTACTGCGCGGGCGGAGAACAATCCAAGCCCTGCCTGCAGCGGATCGACAGTGGTGACGTCAAATCCGCGACCGTCGTCCTCGATTTCCAGCGTTACGCCCTCGGCATCGCTCACCATCTTGACTGCCGCATGGCTCGCGTGCGCGTGCAACACGATGTTCCGGAGCGCTTCGTCCGCTACACGATAGAGTGCGCTGGACGCCTGCGGCGGCAACGGCGTGCTGGCGTGGTCGGCGTCAACGCGCACCGCGGTGCTCGTCCGTCTGGACACGACCCGACCCATTGATTGAAGGGCGTTGGCGAGGCCGAACTCGCCGATCGTCCCGGGGTGCAGTGCTTCGGCCATGCCCCGGATCTCTTCCGTCAGGTCGGCCACCGTCGTCCGCATCTCATCCAGTCGCCGCGCCATGGGCGCGTCTACGGGGCTTTGTCGAATGGCCGCGATTTGCATTGCAATCCCTGCCACGGTCTGCGCCAGCGACTCGCGTAGTTCCCGCGAAACGGATTCGCGCTCGATGTCGCGGGCGCGCACGGCCCGGCCGGCCAAATACTGGATTCGGGCGCGGTCTGCCTGGATGCGATTGAGGAGCGTGTTCATGGTACTCGAGAGACGAGCGAGGGCGCGATCCGCGAGTGGCGAGTCCGGCACGCGCGCGTCGAAGTCTCCTGCGGAAACACGTGCAGCGGTGCTCTCCAGAAGCGCGACGGGACGCAGGGCAAGCCACGCCAGCATCGCGGTCGACCCAAACGAAAGAACCAGGACCGTCACCGGATGCGTCAGCGCGAAGCCGCCCGGAAAGACAAGCGGCTCCAACACGATGGCAACATTGATGAGCACCGTCGCGCCGAGCAGTTTGACCATCAACGGAACGCGAAGGACTGACGCGATTACCCGCGAAGCCATGCGCGGCGCAACCGGACGCACCGGCTGGTTCTCCGAAGCGTCGTTGGGAAAGGGTCCGCGGGCAGCCCACGTCGTCATGGAACGACCGCCGCCCGTGGACTGTGAGGTAGTTTTTCGGCCACTGTCGGGGAATCGGAGGTACGGAGCGCAACCTATGATCGGGCAAAGTGATGAGCCGTCAGGCGATGGCGGTTTGTAGGGGAGTTCCCACTTACATGATGTAGGGGAATACCTCACCTTCGACCGAGCCGAAACCCCCCGTGAGTTCCGCGAGCAAGATCTCCGAGTTCCTCCTTTCCGACATCGTCAAGATTTCGGCCGACGCCGTGATTTGCCTGGACTCAGAGCACAGGATCACGATGTTCAACGAGGGCGCCGAACAGATCTTCGGGTGGACGGCCGCCGAGTTGATCGGAGAACCGTTGGAACGTCTGCTGCCGGAGCGAGCTCGGACGGAACACGCAGCGCATATCAAGGGGTTCCGTCTCGCACCGGAGAACGCCAGGCGCATGGGGCAGCGCCGCGAAATCTCCGGCGTTCGGAAGAACGGCGAAGAGTTCCCCGCTGAGGCGGCGATCGCCAAGGTGCACTTGGGCGACGACGTGGTGTACTCGGTGGTCCTGCGCGACATGACAGAGCAGGTCGCCCTGCTGAGACGCCTCCAGCAGGCCGTGACCGCGCGTGACGAGACGGTGGGGATGGTGGCGCACGACCTGCGCAACCCATTGAGCGCCATCAAGATGCTTTCAGCGGCAGCGCTGGAAAGCCCGGGAATGCTGCCGGAATCCGTGCGGGGGAATTTCGAGCTCGTCCGGTCTGCCGCGATGCAAATGGACCGGCTCATCCAGGACCTGCTGGACGTCACTCGGGTTGAGGCCGGCCAACTGCGCGTTGACATGCAGCCCGTCGCGATTCAAGCGCTGTTGGAGGAGGCATTGACGACGCTGCGTCCCCTGCTCCACGATGCCGGAATCGCGCTCGAGGTGGCGAACGGCGCGCCGCTCATGGTCATGGCAGATTCACAGCGCATCGGTCAGGTGCTGTCGAACCTTGTGGGCAATGCCATCAAGTTCACGCCGTCCGGTGGCGCCGTGAGGATCGCCGTGACCCGGGTAGATGCCGGCGCGTGCATTGCGGTGTCGGACACCGGCAGCGGCATCGCGCGCGAGCTCCTGCCAAACGTGTTCGACCGTTTCTGGCAGGTGCCCACAGCGGCGATTCGTGCGCGTGGAGCGGGTCTGGGACTGCCAATCGCGCGCGGTATCATACACGCGCACGGTGGCAAGATCTGGGCGGAGAGCGAACCCGACCGCGGAAGCACGTTTTACTTCACGCTGCCGTTGGTGCCTTAAGAGGCAAGAACTAAGTACTAAGTACTAAGTACTAAGTACTAAGAAGCTAAGAAACGAAGACCCGGGACCTCAGATCCTGCCTGTGGTCCCGGGCCTTTTTGGTTCTAAGTTCCAAATTCTTGCTTCTTCAGAAGCTGAGCGCTGTCTCGATCACGAATCCTTTGATTTTGCCACCGTTGCGGATGTCGGTGGTCGCGAAGCCATTGTACTGCTGCTGCATCAATTCGAGCTTCAGCAGCATCATCGGATTGAGATACCATCCGCCGGCAATCTGGGACCGGGTTACCTCAACATCACCCGGATTCGCGGCTGCCAGCCTGCCCGCCACGACGTTGTACCGGTAGGCCGCGTACAACTTCTCATCCATGAAGCGGTACACGGTCTCACCCGATTGCTGCCGCCACGTGTGGTACCGGGTCTCGGTTGCCGACTTGCCCGTGGCCGTCTCGACGTTGCCGAAGAACTCAAACCCGCGGAACTTGATGAACGGGTTGACCACGAAGGCATTGACGCGATATCCAAGGCTTGGGCGGAGCGCGCCGGACCAGGCCTGCGCTGTCGTCGTCGCCGCCGTGTTTTCCATGACCAAGAAGTAGTGCGAACCGGCGCGGTCGCCCGTGTACAGGGTGCCACTGGCCGAGCGGTCCTTGTGGTAGGCCGAACTGGTCAGGCGTACGCGGAGGTCGCTGTTCAGTTGCTTGTCGAAGCCGACCTTGCCGATGTACGACGGGCCGCGCCGGGCGGGGAACGTCACATCGCCCTTGATTTCGCCACCCGTGATCGATGCCATTGCCAGGAAGTTGTTGGCGCGGACATAGATCTCGCCGCCGATTTCCGTGGTGAACGCGTCGGTCAGCAGGTTGCCGACGAACGGATTGAAGAACGACATGCCATTGTCACTGCGCCGGAAGTGCTGGTCACCGTAGTTGATCTCGAAGTGCCCGATCTTGAGGGTCGTGTACTTCATGATGTTGTGGAACAGCGGCAGATCGATCGGCGAGGCGTCGATGAGGGCGTAGCCGTCCTTGACCCACGTCTCGTTGTGATGCCGAGAGGACAGGTAGCTCGTCATCGCCAGCCGGATGCCGGGCGCCACTTGGGCGTTGAGGGACAGGTTGGCGCTGGCGGTGTTGAACCCGTTGCCGATGTTCATCAGCTGGTTTGTGTTCACGCCGGCGACCACGACGGCAGTCGCCGTGTTGGAGTGCGTCAGGCCCTGGAACTCCTGCCTGAACCCTG
>JANNRQ010000110.1:0-6174 GCA_031401495.1 Gemmatimonadota bacterium | reverse complement strand
CGCTATCCTCCGCTCCAGCCGTAGTCTCGCTACCGAAATACTCCGGCGAGTTCGGCGGTCGCAGCGACGGCTTCCACTCTGAACACGAACGACCACTTCCCGTTTGAGCACCCAATCGCCGTGCGGCCTAACGAGGAGTTGTAGCTGTCAGCGGAAGGTGACTCACTTTTGTAGACACTCTTCCCTAACGAGCGGGAGGTGTCCATGCCGCGATCTGGTCCGCGGCGCTCGCCGGCAGCGGGAAGGGTCCTCCCCAGAAAGCGCACTCATCCGCCGGATGTGGTTGCGCGCCATCAGGCGACGTTCAACCAGTCCGAGTGAACTGTGACCAAGAGAACGCGGTGAACAAAGAGGATTCGCGTCTGCGAACGGTGAAACTGATCCACACCGTGGCCTGGGCGTTCTTTGCATCCTGCGTTGTTCTGATCTCGTTCGCCGCGTTGCGGCAGCGTTTTGCACTCGCTGGCGCTCTCATCGGTGTCGTCGCAGTCGAGTCGTTCGTGTTGATATTCAATGCGTGGCGCTGCCCGCTGACGGACATCGCCGCGCGCTACACAACCGATCGGCGTCCTAACTTCGATATCTATCTCCCGTCGTGGCTCGCACAGTACAACAAGCACATATTCGGCACGCTCTACGTGGCTGGCATCGTGTGGACAGTGCTCGCCTGGTTCGGCACTCGCGCCACCTAGCGAGAGCGCGATGAGGAGCGGGCGAGGGTCGTCACGCCCGAAAATCTGTCAGGGTCCACGCGCGCACCATGTCGGGCGACGGCCGATGGCGTCGGCGGATCGTCGGACATAGCATGCGAGCACCAGTCGTCCTTGCCCGCTCACGTCCCGCACCAGCCTCGCGATGACGCTCTCCCGCCGTGACCTGATCGCCCTCGGCCTCACCGGCCTCGTCGGATCCGCAACGCGCGCCTCAGCGCTGGCACCGTTCCGGTGGCCCTCACCGCGAGACGCCACGCAAGCGACCGAAGAGTTCGAGCCGGACGTGGAGATCGTGCTCACGGCGGCTCCGGGGGAGGTGCAGTTGCGCCCCGGCCGCGCGACCACCGTCTGGCGCTTCACCGGACGCGTGACGAAGGGGCCGGCCACCGCGCTCACCGCGCACGCCGAGTCATACCTCGGACCCACGCTGCGCTTCACGCGCGGCCAGAAGGTCCGCATCCGTTTCCACAACGAGCTCGCCGAGCCGTCGATCGTGCATTGGCATGGACTCGACGTGCCCGAGGCGGCCGACGGGCATCCGCACAAGGCGGTCGCCGCCGGTTCGGAGTACCTCTCCGAGTTCACGGTCGAGAATCGCGCGGGGACGTACTGGTATCATCCGCACCCGCACGAGCGCACGGGGCCACAGGTGAACATGGGGCTCGCGGGGCTGCTCATCGTCAGCGACCCGGAGGAACGCGCGTTGGGATTGCCCGATGGCGAGGCGGATCTCGTGTGCGTGCTCCAGGACCGGGCGTTCGACGAGGAGAACCAGTTCCGCTACGCCTCGAACATGATGGAACGCGAGATGGGTTTCACCGGCGACGTGATGCTCGTGAACGGCAGGCCCGACGCGCAGTGGTCGCTCGCGACGCGCGCGTATCGCCTGCGGCTGCTCAACGGGTCCAACGCGCGCATCTACAAGCTCGCTTGGAGTGACGGCACGCCGATGACGCTGCTCGGCAGCGACGGAGGCCTCCTCGAGCGCCCGGCCGAGCGAAAGTTCGTCACGCTTGCGCCGGGTCAGCGTGCGGAGCTGTGGCTCGACCTCGGCGCGCGCGCGGTCGGGAGCACGCTGGAGCTGCGCAGCGAGGCCTTCCCCATCGCCGACGCGGGGCTCGACATGGGCGGCGGTGGAATGGGGATGGGCGGGATGGGCGGGATGGGCGGCATGCGCGCGCGGGCCGGAGCGGTCCCGCTCGGCGCGCCGCTCAAGCTGCTCGGCATCACAGTCGCACGGCGGGAGCGTTCCACGGTAAAGTTGCCGGCCCGGCTCGCGACCTACGACCGATCCTGGCAGCCGGTGAGCGATGCGCCGGTGCGCAACGTGCCCCTCACGTTCAGTCGCATGGTCTGGTTCATGGGCGGCCGCGCCTTTGACATGCACGATGTCGCGAAGGACGAGACGGTGAACGCGGGCTCGACGCACGTGTGGGAGTTCACCAACGCCAGCGGGCCGATGGGGATGCAGATAGCGCACCCCATCCATATCCACGGGCGGCAGTTCCGCGTGCTCGCGCGCTCCGGTGGCGCTGCGGGCAACGCCTTGCGCGAAGGGCTGGTGGACGACGGCTGGATGGACACGGTGCTCGTGCTGCCGAGTGAGACGGTGCGGATCCAGGTGCGGTTCACCGAGCACACGGGGCTCTACCTCTATCATTGCCACGTCCTCGAGCACGAGGACATGGGGATGATGCGGAACTTCCGGGTGGTCTGAGCAGGGTCTACACCAGTCGACCTTCAACGAGCGAGAGACCATGACCGATGTCGTGCGGATTGCGAATGGTCGCAAACTCGACGAGCTATGGTGGCCTCACACATTACTCATGGTCTGATGGGCAGGTCAACTCCGGCGCGTTAGCCGGATTTGCTCACTCCCGAGGAACTCATGCGTTCGTTGATCGGACTTGCCGGTATCGCGTGCTTGTGCCTCGGGGGCGAGATCGTGGCGCAGCCAAGCGCGACTCAATCGGGCGCCATGCAAGACCGCGCCTTGCTGGCTCAGGCAATCGCCGGAGCTGTGACCTCAGCGGACGTGGCGGCGACCATTGATCGGCCGTTACGCCTCATTGATGTGGCGGGCGAGTACAACATCGGCATCGCGGTCGTGCGCCGTCGTCCCGTCGACGGTTTCGCGCCGCCAGATGCGCTTCAGCACTCGGCGATCACCGAGATCTACTACATCCTCGAAGGACGCGGTCTCCTGGTCACCGGTGGCGTCATCGAAGCGCCTCAGACGCTCGCCGCCGATGGCGTCATCGTGCGCCAACTCGTCGGACCGAGTGAGCGCGGCGCGGGCATTCGTGGTGGAGGGGCGCAAGCGCTTGGTCCCGGAGACGTGATTGTCATTCCGCCCAATACACCCCACGGCTTCAGCCGCCTCGACACACCCGAGCTGCGATACCTGGTCTTTCGCATCGACCCTCGCCGCGTGCTGAACCTTCCCGCGCCGAGATAGGGCGCTGACGAACGACAGTTGGTGCTGACCGCCGATGCATTCGATGCCGGGCTCCAATGAGGCACCCCGTGGGATCACATCTGGTCAGGTGCTGCTGCTCTTCGGCGCAGCTGAATGCCTCATCGTCTATCTGCTGCTCGCGATCGAGTCGCCGATCCAAGTGTGGGCCAACAAGGCGGCTGGGACTTGGGCCGGCCGCCTGGCGATCGCCGCGATCGGGTGGCTTCTCATCACCGTCGTGATGATCGTCGTACTCAGTATCGCCGAGCGTCGTGCCAAGGGGCCGAAGAAGCGGACGCCAGCTAGCTGGCAGCTGGCGCGACCGGCCGAGAGATCCACGTCTCTGTTACCGTCCCGAGCCCTCGATCAGGACGACGAGCAGCTCGTCCAGCTGACCGAACGTCTCGACCATTGCATCGGCTGCTCCCGTGCCGGCAGCGTCGAGCGCTTCCTTCGAAGGATAGTTCTCGCGCAGGACCACCAGCGTCTTGCCGCCCTTTTCCTCGAAGGTCACGGTGGTGACAGACCCGCCCTCACCACCTTCGTCATTGGCCCACGCGAGGCGCGAATACGGCTTCACCTCGACATACGTGCCGAAAAAGGCGGCAGGCTCGGCGCCCCCAACGTCGAATTCCAATCGGTACTTGCCTCCGACACGCGCATCCACCGCGCACGACAGCAAGGTCATACCCATCGACTTGGGCACCCACCAACGCTTGAGCAGCTCGGCCTTCGAAAACGCCTCGAACACGATGCGCGCCGGGCCGTTGACAGTCCGCGTGACAACGACCTCGCGGTCCGACGTCCGTTCCACCGTGGTGCGGTCCTTCTCGGGGGCGGGCTTACTCTCGATTCTTGCGTCCATCGATTCTCTCCTTCCGGTTGAGTTCCTCGACAACGTCGTCCAACTCGTCGAAACGTGAGTCCCAGAGCTGGCGATGCCTCTCGAGCCATGCCGTCGCTTCCTTCAATCGGTACCTGCCGAGCGTGCAGTTCCGCACGCGCCCGACCTTCTCCGTGGTGACGAGCCCGACCTGCTCCAGGACGCCGACGTGCTTCATCATGCCCGCGATCGTGATGTGGAACTTCTGGGCCAGGTCCGTGATCGAAGCGTCTGAGCGCCCGAGCTGCTCCAGAACGCCGCGTCGAGTGGCATCCGAGAGCGCGGCGAACGAGGCATCGAGGCGAATTCCATACTTAACCATACGGTAAAGTATATAGCACGCGGCCTCGCGGCATGCAAGGAGAGCTTGGGGCCCTGAGGTTGACGGCGCCCATGGCGGTGATCCGCGGCGACGCGGACCATCGCGTCGATCCCGTCGACGCTCTCGTCCCCCTGTCCACCTGCTGAGTCGAACTGATCGCTTTTGAGTCCACGCTGCGTTCTCGCGCTGAATGAGCAAGGACATCGGTAACAAATCAGTCTAAGGACATCGGTAACACTGGGGCTGGTCGGTTGGGGTTGCGGGCGAGCTTGCCGTTCGCGTCTTCGATCCGCAGTAGGGGTTCAGGGAAGTGCCCGATCACGACGGGGCCGAAGTGGACGTCCCAGAGGCCGTCGCCGGTCTCTACGAACCCGATGTATTCCTCGGCGAGCACGTGCGAGACGTTCACCCAGTGATTGTGCCGGCGGATCCCGCCGTTGTGACTGACGCGCCGGATTTCCCAGTGCGCGGGATAGTTGAGCGCTGGGAGTGTTGCTGGATATTCGCGGGTCGAGGCGCGATAGAGCGCGGCCGGCGGGCGCTGGCCCAAGGCCTCATGCGGGCGCTCTTCATTGAAGGTGCGTCGGAAGCGATCGAAGGCACGCTGCTGCGCCCCACGCGAGCCCGCGGCGGTCGTTGGGTCTCGGCCTTCATCGTGCGATGCATGCGCTCGTGCCGACCATTTTGCTCAGGATGCCCCGGCTGGATCAGCGCGGGGCGAATCCCAAGACGGAGCCACCACACGGAGAGCGGAGACAGGCGCGCGAGCGCGATCGTGGCGAACGGCACGCCATTTCCCGGCGAACTCTCCCGCGGCATGAAGCAGAAGCTCGCCATCGCCTGCGGGCTGCTGCACGACCCCTCGGTGCTGGTGCTCGATGAGCCGCTCACTGGCCTGGACCCCGCCGGCATGCGACGCATGCGCACCACAATCTCGGCGCGGGCGAAAGCCGGAGCCGCCGTGGTGCTGAGTTCGCACCTCCTTGCGGCGTGTACGCCATTGGCGTATATTGATCGATGCGTTTCGTCGAGACGCCGGTGTTTACGGCGGCCCTCCGTCGACATCTGCCAGACGAAGAGTATCGCTCACTCCAACTGACGTTGGCTCTTCGGCCAGATCAGGGCCGGCTGATTCCTCGGGGCGCGGGACTCCGTAAGCTCCGCTGGAAAGCCGAAGGCCGTGGCAAGCGTGGCGGGTTGCGGATCATCTACTACTGGGCCGTCGGCGAGCAGGCCTGTTACATGCTCTACCTCTACCCCAAGAACGAACAGGGCGATCTGACGGTCGCCCAAATCCGAGTGCTTGCCCAATTGGTTCGGGAGGAATTCAAATGAAGGAAGCCGCGTTCCAGGAACTTCTGACGAGCGTTCGCCAGGCCGGCCGCATTCGATCTGGGCGCGCCAAGCCGAGCCGCGTCACGCGCTTCAAGCCAGCGGACGTCAAGGCGGTTCGCGCCAAACTCGGGCAGTCGCAAGGTGACTTCGCTCTCATGATCGGCGTGAGCGTCGCGACCCTGCAAAACTGGGAGCAGGGTCGTCGCACCCCGGACGGGCCCGCCCTCGCCCTGTTGCGAATCGCGGCACGCAATCCTCGAGCAGTTGCCGAGGCCCTGCATCGCCCCACGCGCGGTGCGGCATAACGACGCGTTGCTGCTGTTGAACGGCCGGAGAGATAGGTAACACTTAGACCGGAGACATCGGTAACAGTCTAGGTGCTTGAGCGAATTGCTTTCCGCCGGATGTGAACGCCGTGGATGTGGCCTGCTTTTTCATTGAGATGGCCGAGCAAGTGATCGTA
>JANNRQ010000109.1:0-88317 GCA_031401495.1 Gemmatimonadota bacterium | reverse complement strand
GCCATCGCCCAGGCGACGGCAACGGACACAGCGCCAAAGGTGATCGAACGCGTGTTTCACCGACGCGAACAGCGCGATCGCTTCAGCGCTCCAGGTGCGTTGCATCAGCGGCGTGCGGATGCGGCCGTCACCGTGCTCACCGGAGGTCGTTCCACCCAACTGCGCGACCAGATCCGTCACCTCGGTGAGGATCGTCTCGATCCGGTCGCGCCAGCGCGCATCCGTCACATCCATCAACGGATTGATGTGGATGTGCGCGTCCCCGGCGTGGCCGAAGACAACGACCGCCGTTTCCGCTGATTCCAGGATCCGCCGCACGCCGCGCACATAGTCCGCGACGCGATGCGGTGGCACCGCGGCGTCTTCGATGAACTGCATGGACTTCAGCGTCGCGTCCAACTTGGCCAATGCCGGGCTTGCCGCGTGCCGAAACGACCACAATTCCGCTTCGCCGCGCAATTCCTTGGCGGACACCTTGGTCGTCGCGCCCATCCCGCGGAGTTCCTCAAACAACCGATCGGCTTCGGACGCTACGACAGCCGCATCGAACCCCTCGACTTCAATGAGCAACACCGCTTCGGTGGTTGCGGGCACTGGCAACGCGTTCCCGCCCCGCTTTGCGATGTCCAGGAACGTTCGATCGAGCAGTTCGCACGCGGCGGCGCCGCGCTCGCGGGCCGTCACCGCCGCTTCCACCGCGAGGTCCAGGTCATCGAACGCCAACAGGCAGCTTCCCACGGCCGACGGCGCCTGCTCGAGCATCAATTCAACGGCCGTGATGATCGCCAGCGTCCCTTCGTTTCCGACCAGCACATCCACCAAGTCGCGTCCGACAGCGTAGTCGGCCAGTCCGTAGCCCGACGAATCCTTTCGTACGCCGGGGCGCGACAAACTGCCGGCCCCGGCCTTTTCGATCAGAGGAGCGGTCTGCTGAGCGAAGCGGCGCAATGCCGGGACGTTGGGCACCGGTGCTCCACGTCGCACCGTAGCGCGGCTGCCGTCATCGAACACGCACTCGAGTGCGGAAACCCAGCGCCGCATCGCGCCGTGCTGGAGCGAGTGCGGCCCGGCGGCGTTCGTCGCCGCCATACCGCCCACGGTGCAGAACGCGCCACTCGACGGATCTACCGGGAATCGCAACCCCACCGCAGCCGCCGCGCGTTCGACCTCGCCGCGAAGCACCCCGGCTTCAACGCGCACCCGGCGCGACTTCGAATCCGGAACGCCCATCGCACGAAGGCGGCTCACATCCACAATCACGCCATCGCCGATCGCTCCGCCGGCCTGGCTCGATCCAGACCCGCGCGGAATCAGTGGATGACCCGTTTCCCGCGCCCAGCGCACCAGCGCTGAGACGTCGTCGGCGTCTGCAGCGACGGCGACCGCCCGCGGCATCGCCTGGCCGATGCCGGCGGCCTCTGAGTACACCGCTCGCGCGGCGTCATCGTCGCGAAAAACGCCGCGAAAGCCCGCCGGCGCGCGAAGTGTCATGCCCTGATTCTATCGCAGGCGCGGCAGCGCCGAGTCGATCATTTGCAACAGAGATGGCGGTCGGATGTCCACCGTTCGGCGCTCCAGTTTGTCGAGCACCTGCTCGAGGGCAATCTGGGCACGACCAATTGAACGCTCCATGGCGCGCCGGGCGCCATACGCGGACCCCAAGCCAATGAGTGCCACGGGCGCGACGGCGAAGGCCATCATGAAGCCCATCACCACGAGCGCGCCGCTCAGCGCAGCGCCCACCACCAGCCCGCTAGTGGCTTGGCCCACAAACGCCCGTTGTGCCGCTTCCAGATCCGCGGTCAGCGCCACGACGCTGCGCGCTGCGTCCACGGCAACGACGGTCGCCCCGACGTCGGTCGCGACATGCAACGAGTGCTTGCGTCCGCCGAAGGCGCGGCGAAGTCCGCCCAGGAAGTCATTGCGCGGTTCCCACACCATGTGATCGCGCCGCTGCCGCTTTACGCGCAGCCACTCCTCGTTCTGCATCCACCGGTCCAGCGTCGCGAGTACGGCCTCCGGATCGCCCGGCACCGTGCGCTCGGCGGTGATGTACCGCCTGCCAACAAGCGTTTCCATGAGGCCGCCCGGTTCGGGCGCCCGCTCTCCGTGGGCACGCTCCTCCGCCATTGCCTGCCGCAAGTGCTCTGGTGAAAGACCCACCTCCGTACCGATCTCGATCAGCTGGTTCTCCGACAGCGCGTCAGGTCGGGTACTGTCGCCGGCTCCAGACTGGAGTTGCGCCGCGCGCGCCAGAACACGTTCAACCGCACCGCGCGAGAGCGACTTGGGATCATCCATGAGCGGAGCCTCTCAGATACCGCCGAGCACTACTTCCAATTGCCGCTCGATGGCTTTCGCGACGATTTCGGGCAACGGAAACACCTCCGCCAGCCGCGCGTTCAGGTCGCCGGTCAAACGCTGGTTCGCTTGCATGAGGTAATAACGGACGTAACCCTCCACGAGTTCCGGCGCGATGAGCCTCAACAGGACAGCTCCGGCGCGCACCGCGCCTGCGGTGACGTACCGCGCGGAGAGACCGGACCGCTGCTCGGATGGCGTCGTATTGTCGTTCACCGCCTGCACCACGATCGGGCTCGTCACTTCGTGCGCGAAGACGAAAATCGCGTCCTCCGGCGTCGAATCCGGCATCGTCGTTGCGACTGCGTTCTGCCGGGCCGAGAAGTTCACGGTCCTGCCTTCGCCACCCAACGTCAGCGCCAGGACAAAGTCGCCTGCCTCCTGCTGCGTGTTGGTCAGGTACCGCCGGAAACGCGGACGGTAGACGTTCTGCCACAACGAGTCGGCGGCGCGTACGTGCGCCGCGCGACGGCCGTGCTCCCGGGCCCAGTGATCCTGATAGAACTTCCGGCGCTCGTCTTCCAGCGACTCGACGAACGTCCGCAGCCATTCGCGTTCAGATGCCGTTGCGAACGACTGGGACAACACCGAGAAATACTGGGCCAGAGCCCGGTCTCCCGTGCCACCGCCGCCGTTCGAACGCAGAAACAGGTCGATCGTCTGCCGCATTTGGTCCCACGACGCGAAGTACAGAGGCAGGAACTGCCCGTTCACCAATCCAGGGCTCAGGGCGAAGCGCGACTGCAAGCGTTCACGATTGCTGTCAAGCAGCGTGGTGATCGCGCGCGAGGATTTTTCTGCGCGGACGCCATCACGGTATCCGCGCCGGAACACGGGCACGGTGGCGGTATCGCGCAGCAACATCGCGTAGCCGTGCAGCCAGAGGTCGACATGGCTCCGCGTGATCACCGGCCACGCCACTGCCCGCTGCGTCACTGAGACGCCGTCGCTGGAATAGACCTGCGGGGTGCACGCCGCGAGCGTTACTAGCACGATCGTGCGCGCGATGCGCCGAGCCAAGAGCCGATGGTGCATCAGGCAGGCTCCGGAGCGGCCTTTCCACAGACCACGCAGTGGCGCCAGTCCGTTTCGATCTCGGCACCGCACGCATTGCAGGTGGCGACCTGGAGGTTTTGCCCACAGTGCGGGCAGTAGTGCAGCGCGCGACCTACTGGCAACGCACCGTTGCAGTACGCGCATTCGGAACGTTCCGCGCGCACGGGACCGGAAAGACGAGCCACCGGTACCAGGCTCTTCTTCGCAGGGCTCAGCTTGACATCGGCGTCAGCAACATCGCGCAGCCGGCCGGGGTCCGGCACTGTCGCCACCAGTTCCTTGCCCAGGACGTCGCGCAGTCGCTCGTCCACATCGAGGTATCCACGCGCACCGGACAGGAGTTGCATGAGCGTGAGTTCGTACTCCCGATTGCTCCCGAGGTTCAATTCGCGCCGGAAGTGACGGTACGGAAGGATGCGGTCGTGCAGTTCGCCAGCTGAAAACGACGTGGCGTCAGCCGGCGGGTTCTGCGATCGCAGTGCTCGCACCAAGGTGTGGAACATCCGGTCCACGGCATCCATAGCTATCGCGCGTCCCGGCCCAACTTGCCCTTTGCCTGCATGGTCGCCAGCCACTCACCATATATAGAAGGGACCGGTCCGCTGGAACTGTTCTGATCGCGGGCCGCGCGGGTGGCCAAATGGTCCGCGTATTCGTTCTCGGGATGCTCGTTGTGGCCCCGTACCCAACGCCACTCAACCTCATGCTGCTCAGCGACTTGCACGAGCTCCTGCCAGAGTGGGAGGTTCTCGATCGGGCCGGCTTTCCGGCGCCAGCCCCGGGCACGCCAACCGGGCACCCACTCGTTCATTCCCCTGACGAGATACTGCGAGTCCGACGTGAACCGGACGGCAAGCCGATTTCCTTTCCGGGACAGGATCTTGAGTGCCTCGGCGGCGCTTTTGAGTGCCATGCGGTTGTTGGTCGTGGCCGGTTCCGAAATCCAAAAATCGAATCGCGTGGGCTCTCCTGACGCAGGCCGGTATTCGATGAGGCCGCCGCCACCGCCGGGATTGTCGCCCTCGCGTCCATTCCCCAAGCACGACTCATCCGCAAACACAAAAACACTGGGACTCACAGCGTCTCCAGCGAATCCACCTCGTCGAGGAAGATCGTCAAGTCGTCGCCCGTGGTTGGGTTGCGAGCGTCAATGACCTCCCGCCCGTTCTGCACGCGCATGGCCAATGGCACGAAGATGAACTCCGAGCCCTTTCGCGATACGGCGATGCGCTGAGACCGCGCGACAGCGCGCTCCAGGCGATTGTACTGCTCGTGGGTCAGCTGCGACATCTCAATTGCACCAGTTCAGCGCGAAGGATTCGAGGATATCTGCGGCCTGCTCGACTTCCCGCGACTCAATGTACTCCTCGGCTGCGTGTGCCAATCCCATGTCGCCCGGTCCAAAGCAAATGGCGGGAATGCCTGCGGCATTCAGCAGCGCGGCGTCGGTCCACGCACTCATTCCGAGCGGCTCCGTGGACATGCCACGCGCACTCAACGTTGCCCCGAGCGCGCGAACCACGGGCGCATCGACAGCCACGTCGCTGGGTGGCTGCGAGAACAACACCTCGACATCTGCCCGGAATTCCGGCTGCAGCGCGCGTACCCGTTCGCACGCCGCCACCATTTCGCGGTGCATATCCTCGGTGGCCTCACCCGGGAGCGTACGCCGCTCCATCCTCACGACGCACCGATCCGGATACGTGCTGAGCCCCAATCCGCCGGACACCTCGCCTGCGTGCAGCGATGGCCGGCCAAGCAGTGCATGCTCCTTGCGCGGAAGGACTTCGCGGTCGACGCGGTCCAGCTCGGCGAGCAGCAGGCCTGCGTGACGGATCGCGTCGACGCCGATGTCCCAGCGACTGCCGTGTGCTGCCTTTCCGTGGACACGTACCTCGATCCACACGAACCCCTTGTGTGCTGGCATGAGACGAAGTCGCGTTGGTTCGGTGACGATCGCGGCGTCGGCCCGCACCCCGCTCGCGATCAACGCGGCCGTCCCGGCACTGCGCCACTCCTCGTCCGCGACTGCGGCGACGATCAGGTCACCGCGCAGCTTGCCGATCAACCGCGCGGCGGCTGCGCACATCGAGGCAACCCCGCCCTTCATGTCAGAAGCGCCGCGCCCGTAGATCCTGCCGTCACGCGCGATCGCGTCGAACGGAGCGTGCGTCATGCCATCGACGCCAACGACGTCGATGTGTCCGTTAAACATCAGTGAGCGTCCGCCACCGGAACCGCGGACGCGCGCCACGACGTTCGGTCGGCCCGGCAATGCGTTGATGAGATCGGCCTGAATGCCCCAGGCGCTCAGGGTTTCGACGAGCGCGGCCGCGATCCGTGCTTCGCCTGGCGCACCATTCGCCAGCGACGGGTTGCGCGAGTCAATGCGCACCAACTCGCGAACAAGCGCGACGGCGTCGCCCGTTGGTGGCGTCATGCGCCGCGTTTCTCCAAGACCGTGACTCCGTCCATATCCACACCAAAATCGATCATCTTGCCGAATGGCGCGACTGCGCTCCGAATGCTCTCGGCCCCGGATTCAGGCGCGACGATCAGGACGCAACCGCCACCGGACGCGCCCATCGCCTTGGCTCCCAACGCACCCGCGCGACCTGCGCGCTCGATGATCTTGTCGATCCGCGCGGTCGGAATGGAGGGATGCAGCTCTCGTTGGAACTGCCAGTGCTCATGCATCAAACGACCCACGTCATCGAAGTTCGTCGCCTCGAGCGCGCCTGCCATCTGCTGGGCGAGTTCACGCATTCTGGCCAATGCATGCACTACGTGCTTGTCACCAGCCTTGTATGCGCTGAGGACCGCAGTAATCGTGTCGCCTGAAATGCGCGACTCTCCCGTGTAGATCAGCACGCACCGCCGCGAGAACTCGGCGCCGCGTTGTGCGTCGAGCGGGATGCGCCGAACCTCGATGCCGGCGCCGAACGTGAGCGCCAATGCGCCGCCGAATGTCGCCGCGTAGTAATCCTGCCGCCCACCGGCGACGCCCAGATCTTCTACTTCAAAGAGCCGGCCGGCCTCGGCGATCTCCGCGCGATTCCATGTAACACCACGCAGTTCCGCGGCGGCGACGAGAAGTGCGGCAATGGCGGAGCTCGATCCGCCAAGACCCGCGCTGACTGGGAAGTCGCTCACCAGCGAGACCGCGGCCGTTTCCAGTTCGAGGCGGCGCACCATGGCGCCAACGAGTGCGTCTTCGGTGTCGGTGCTCTCGCCCGGACCAATGGTCGCGGTCGCGTAGCGGTTGATCGCGACGTTGCAGACGAAGCCGCCCTCACGGTCGCAATACGGCGGGACATCGGTCCACCCGCCGCCGAGGTCGATGCGAGTCGGCGCCCGGGTGACCACCATAGTCATGTCTCAGGGCGCGAGCGCGAAGGCGCTCACAACGCCCTATCTCTTCTTGCTCTTCTTCTTCGACTTCGCCGAGCGCGCCGCCTTCTTCTCGGCCTTCTTCGCGGCCTTGGCTGCTACGGCGTTCGCCTTGGTGACCATCGCGATGTGCTTCTGCATCGCCTTCTCGCGATCGGCCGCGGCCTTGGCGCGCTGGATCTTGCGCTCCTTCGTCTGGATCTCCGTCGCTGTCGCCTTGTTGCGTTGTGACTTCGGGCGCTTCTTGTGTGCGACTTCGGCATCGCGAAGCAGGCGGTCGCCTTCTTCCGGCGTCATCTGACCGCGGCGCACCATGTAGGTGATCAAGTCACGCGCGCTCTCGACCGCGAAGCCTGCGATTCCGGCGGCCGCACTGATCACGTCTCTCATGGCCTCCGAGACTCGCGTGCCCGCTTCAAGGCTGATTTCCTGAGCGCGTTCGGTGAGCTCAGCAATTGCGTCGCGCGCATCGACTGCGCGGTGTCCGGGGCCACGTTTCACGGTGCTTTCTTTCCGTTTGCTTTGGGAGCCATCTGTCGAACGGGGAGGTCAGAACGGCGCTGCTGTTTCGTAATTCGGAGGGCTGTCTTCCAGGTCCGAAAAGCGCCGGCAAGTATATGATTCAGCGATGCCTAAGCAAGCTGACTGCACTCTGGCACGATAGTAGGACGACGCGGTGACCGCATCGTCTCAGCTTGGGCAAGCTGGCCCGATCTATCGCTCAGTTTCTTCATATATTGACGACATCATATTGACACAATGACGACATTACCACTACAGGCAGTCAAGGTATTGGACCTGTCGCGTGTGCTTGCTGGTCCGCTGTGCACCATGATGCTGGGGGATTTGGGTGCCGACGTGATCAAGGTCGAGCGACCCGAGTTCGGCGACGAGACGCGCGGCTGGGGTCCTCCGTTCGACGCTGCTGGTAACGCCGCGTACTACCTCGCGATCAACCGCAACAAGCTCAGCATCGCGGCCGACCTTCGCACCGAAATCGATCTCATTCGTCGACTTGTCGTCGAAGCAGATGTCGTCGTTGAGAACTTCCTGCCCGGGGCGCTCGCGCGCGCCGGACTGGACGCGACCGAATTGCTCGCCAAGAACAAGAAGCTGGTCTGGTGCACAATCTCGGGTTTCGGCGCGGAGTCGGCGCGACCAGGCTACGACTTTGTTATTCAGGCCGAGTCAGGCTGGATGGCAATCACTGGGGAAGTCGACGGCGAGCCGATGCGGTCTGGCATCGCATTCGCCGACGTCATAACAGGGAAGGACGCAGCGATCGCGATTCTTGCGACGCTCGCCGGCGCCGCGCGCGGCATGACCGTCGATCGGAAGATTGCGATCTCGCTCATGGCCTCGGCGCGAGCCGCGCTTGTCAACGCAGCGCAGAATGTTCTTGTCTCGGGCAAGGACGCCCGTCGGTGGGGAAATGCGCATGCAAATCTCGTCCCGTACCAGCTCTTTCACGCCAGCGATCGGGCGGTAATCATTGCGGTGGGCAGCGAGGCCCAGTGGCGCGCTTGCCTCAAGGCGTTGGACCTTCCCGCGCTGGCCGCCGACAAGCGTCTTGGCGACAACAAGGGTCGTATCGCCCACCGCGAAGAGGTCGTCTCTGCCATTGCCGCGGTGGTTTCGAAGATGACGGCCAAGGAATGCGTACGGACCCTCGATGCGGCCGGGGTCCCCTGCGGGTGGGTGAAGACAATAGCGGAGTCCCTCGCCGAGGCCGGAACAGGGTCTGCAACCATGGGAATGCCGCCGAGCGCCGGAGGCTCGGCCAGGCTCTCGCCCCCCACGCTGGACCAGCATGGGGCGGTGATCCGTACCCATGGATGGGGCGCGTTTGCGGTCGGAAAAGGGATGGTCTAGGGTGCCGTTTTTCAGGCCGGTTGTCGCGTTACGGTGGTGGCGGTACTTCGTCCTATTACCGTGGCGACTGTCCTTCTTCCTCAGACAGGTGTTTCCGCACTGTCCTACGTGCGGCGTCGGCATTACTCTACCGTCGTGAAAGCGACGGAGCCTGCCCCACTTACGGTAGAGCAGGACAGCGATCAGCTGATTATCCAGCGCGTCCTTGGCGGAAACCGGGACGCCTTTCGCCTCCTCATCAGTCGCTACAGCGACCCGCTTTATCGCCACGCGCTGTGCATGACAGGCAGTCCGGACGTCGCGGAAGACATTCTCCAGCTCTCGTTCATCAAAGCATACCAGCACCTGGCCGAAGTTCGCGGCCGGTTTGATGCGTGGGTATTCCGCATCGTCGCCAACGGTTGCAAGGATTGGCTCAAGAACATCCGGCGTTCGCACCTCAGCTATGAGGAAGACGACCAACCGTCGTCGTATGCGACCCCGGACGAAGAGTTGGACCGTACCGAATTACGCTCGGATCTCGACGTCGCTCTCTCAACGCTCCCCGCGTCATTGCGCGAAGCGTTCGTGATGAAGCACGTCGAGGGACGTTCATATGAAGAGATGGCAGATCTGCTGGGGACCACGGTCGGGGCCCTGAAGATGCGGGTTCATCGGGCGCGTGAGGCGCTCCAAGCCCTACTTACGGAGAAGTACGCCTAACATGCGTGAAGACCTGAATTCCGACCTGCCGACTCCGGCTCGCAACGCTGGCAAGAAGCCCGCGGCGCGTGCACACCAGGAGCGAGAAATCCAACCGGTTGTCGAGCGCGACGGCCCCGTCGCCACGTCGAGCGACCGGGTTCTGGACAGCGCCGTTCACGCTTGGCTCGACGGCGAGTTGCCTGAAGCCGCGGTTCGCGCCGGCAACACGGCGAAGGATGTCGAGTTTTGGCGCGGCGTCTCAAAGACCATGGATCGCTCGCGCTTGGTGCGCACTCCCGAGCACGTTGAAGCGCAAATCATGGCCGCGTTGCCGCATCATGCACCGCAGCTCATCACGCCGTGGTTCCGTCGCGAGTTCGTCGTCACGCCCGTTGTTGCGGTCGGCGTCGGCGCGACACTCATGGCGATTGCTGCCGCGGTGACAGTGGCAATTCTCGCTACCTGAACGGTCCAATCGCTCGGTAGTGACGAGGGCCGGCATCGCTGCCGGCCTTTTCTTTTGCCCGCACCTGCCGATACCCAGAAAGCACTGGCGAAGTGTGGACAAGTGATGGGCCATCAGCGAGTTACGCCGGTAGCATGAAGTCGTCACTTAGGGTCAGGGTTGGCTTGCTCTATCGGGGTATGAAACAGCGCGATTTGTTATTGGGTAAGCTGGGTAGCGAAGGAGGCCACTTGGCGCACGATCAGACGTTCGAGGTATTGCTTCAGGAGTTCCGCCGAGTTGGCGTGGATCCGGATCCGTTCAGCGCGATGCTCGCGTTGCGGCCCGAAGAAGCGCTGCGCGCCCTCAAGTCGCTGCCCGACGATGCCGGCTCCACGGCTTTCCTCGCGCAACTGCGCCGCAACGGTGTCGCGCCGGTGGTCCCGTCGGCGGCGGAGCGTTCGCTCGAACAGAGGCGCCGCGACAAATCCGCGTAGCGCGCTATCTCGCCCTGGGTGACTCATACACCATCGGCGAAGGGGTTTCTGAATCCGAGCGCTGGCCGCACTACCTCGTGGCCATGCTGCGCTCGAAAGACATCACCATCGACACCCCGCTGTATATCGCGCGAACGGCGTGGACGACGGATGAACTGCACGATGCGATCGACGCTGCCAAACCGCGCGGTCCCTACGATCTGGTCACGCTGCTCATCGGCGTGAACGATCAGTATCGCGCGCGGCCCCTCAAAGAGTTCGCCGCCAACTTCAAGCCCGTTTTCGAACGGGCACTCGACCTGTCTGGCAAGCGCGGCTCGCGCCTCGTGGTGCTGTCCATTCCGGACTGGGGAGCGACACCGTACGCCGCGGGCCGCGACGGAGCCGCTATCGGGCGCGACATCGACGAATACAACAGTTACGCGCAGGGCGTCGTCACGAAGGCCGGCGCCGCGTGGGTGGACGTGACGCTCACATCCCGACGAATGGCGGCTGACCCGAGTCTGGCCGTCGCGGACGGCCTGCATCCGTCCGGTGTGATGTACCGCGAGTGGGCCCAGTTGGCCGCACCGGCGGCCACTGCCGCCTTGGCGCTCTAAAGGTTGCGCCGCAGGAAGACCAGGGCAACGCCGGCGCGGTAGAAATCGCGGACGCGGCCCTCTTCCTTGAAGCCGTTGGCCTGTAACAGCGCGAATGACCGGCCGAGCGCGACATCGTCGGGCATTTCCGCGATCAGCAAGCGTCCACCCTCAGCGCGCACGTGCCCAGCAACAGCGTCCACGAGCACGTGACCGACTTCGGCGATATCCACCTGAGGTGACACGATCGCTGTGGCCAGGCGCCACGTGTTGGCCGTGCCGGCGATCGGACCGAACAGGGCGAGTGCGGCGACCGTACCGTCACGCTCGATGATCAACGCATGGCTGTCCGGATCGCCGTGTTCGGCTGCGCCAAGCAGTTCCACGACGCGGTCGATGTATGGCGTCACGCCCAGCACTGAGAACGCAAGCGCTCTCACTGTCTCGGAGTCGCCCGTATGGACCGGGCGCGGCGCGGCGTGGAAGTAGCCGGTCATTCCTAGATGTGAATCGCGCGGCCCAGCGCCGCCAGCGCTGCTTCTTTCGTTGCCTCGGCGAGGGTCGGGTGCGCGTGCACCGTCATCGCGATGTCATCTGCGGACGCCCGGTACTCGAACGCCAGCGCCACTTCGGCAATGAGCTCCGAGACGTTGGGCCCCAGCATGTGGCAGCCAAGCAACTCGTCGGTGTCCTTGGCCGCGATGAACTTCACGAAGCCGCTGGTCTCGCCCATTGAGCGCGCGCGTCCATTCGCCGAGAACGGAAACTTGCCGACGCGGTATTCGCGACCGGACTCCTTGACCTGTTTCTCGCTCAAGCCCACGCTGGCGATTTCGGGCCACGTGTACACGACGTTCGGGATAGATCTGTAGTGCATGTGCGCCTTCTTGCCGGCGATGACTTCGGCGGCGACGACGCCCTCCTCTTCGGCTTTGTGCGCCAGCATCGGGCCCGGCACACAGTCGCCGATCGCGAACACGTTGGGCAGGTTCGTCCGCAATTGGTCGTCCACGATCACTTCACCGCGCTTGGAAACCGCGAGGCCGAGCTTGGCGGCGTCGACGCCGTTCAGCGAGGGCTTCCGGCCAACCGATACCAGCACGTGGTCGCCTTCGATGGTCTCCCTGGCGCCGTCGCGCTCGACGTCGATTGCGACCCCCGATTTCGACGTGCGGCCAGCGGTGACTTTGGTTCCCACCCTGATGTCGAGGCCCTGCTTCCGAAACACTTTGTCGGCTTCCTTGATCACATCGTCATCCATGCCCGGCAGGATCGTGGGCATGAGCTCGATCACAGTGACCTTGGCGCCAAGGCGGCGCCACACGGAGCCCAGTTCGAGTCCGATCACGCCGCCACCGACAACGATCAGGTGCTTCGGGACCTGTGGGATCTTCAAAGCGCCGACGTTCGACAGCACGCGCTCTTCGTCGAACTTGAGGAACGGCAGTTCTACCGGCACTGATCCTGTCGCGATTATGACGTTGCGCGCGTGGTACTGTGTTTGGGTACCGTCAGCAGCGGTGACGGTGACGACGTTGCCGGCACCGAGCGTGCCGCGGCCCTTGGCCCAGGTGACCTTGTTCTTCCTGAACAGGAACTCCACGCCGCGGGTGTTCTGGCCCACCACGTCGTCCTTTCGCTTCAGCATGCCCGAAAGGTTCAGGTCCAGCTTGCCGATACTGATTCCATGGTCGGCAGAATGGAGGCGCGCGAACTCGAAGTGCTCGGAACTGGTCAGCAAGGCCTTGGAGGGTATGCAGCCTACGTTCACGCAGGTGCCGCCAAGGGTCTTGTCCATTTCGACGCACACGGTGGACAGGCCGAGCTGCGCGGCGCGGATCGCGGCGACATAGCCGCCCGGCCCGCTGCCGATAATGACGACATCGTAGTTGATGATCTCGCTCATGGGTACTTTTGAGGCCGATTGGCCGGATTTGCGTCAGGGATAGCTTGACGGCCGCTCGCCGGCCGGGTCATTTATTACAGCTTAGCAATGGTCGCCGCCGGCCATTGTTCAAAGTTCATTAACGCAATAGTATCAGTCATGGCCCGTCGTAATCTCACCGTTGTTTCGGGTGGCTTGTCCCGGAAGTCAAAGCCAAAGGCCACTCCCGCCCCGAATGAGCTCGCCAATCGCTGGCGCGAGGTCGGACCTGCGGCCGCTCGCGCGCCGGAAAAGAGCGACGTCATTCCGCTGCTGGATGGTTGGATCCGCAGGATTGAGCGCCAAGCGGGCGTCGACTCCGCGGCGAACGACAGCTAGTCGATCGCCAGTAGCGCCGGATCCTCCATCAGCTCCTTGATCCGGACCAGGAACAGCACCGCCTGCTGACCGTCGATGATCCGGTGGTCGTAGGACAACGCCACATACATCATCGGACGGATTTCCACCTTGCCCGCGATCGCTACCGGGCGCTCCTGGATCTTGTGCAGTCCCAGAATGCCGACCTGCGGGAAGTTGATGATCGGCGTGGACACCAGTGAGCCGAACACGCCGCCGTTCGTGATCGTGAACGTGCCGCCAGTGAGGTCGTCCATCGTGAGCTTGCCGTCGCGCGCGCGCTTGGCCACGTCGACGATGGAGCGGGCGATGTCCAGCATGCCAAGGCGGTCGGCATCCTTGATGTTCGGCACCACGAGGCCCGCGTCCGACGCCACCGCGATGCCCATGTTGACGTAGTGGCGGTAGAGGATGCTGTCGCCGTCGATCTGCGCGTTGACTGTGGGGAACTGCTTGAGCGCCGCACACGCGGCCTTCACGAAGAAGGGCATGAACGAGAGGCGCACGCCGTGTTCTTTCTCGATCCGTTCCTTCACGCGGCCCCGGACGCCCTCCACGGCGGTCATGTCGATCTCGTTGAACGTCGTGAGATGCGCGGTGGCGTGCTGCGACTCGAGCAGGTGTTCCGCGATGCGCTTCCGACGCGTGGTCATCTTCTCGCGCGTCTCGCGAACACCAGCGGTCGGCTGTCGGCTGTCGGCTTTCGGGACTGCCGGCATCGCTGGCGCCGGGCGCGCTCCGGACTCGATCACGTCCGCCTTGCTGACCACGCCTCCACGTCCGGTGCCCTGAACCCGCGACAGATCCACGCCAGTCTCTGAGGCGAGCCGCTGGGCTGACGGCGCTGCGCGCGGTGCTTCTGGCGTCATCGGTGCCGCGACCGGTACTTGGGTCTTGGGTCTCGGGTCTTGGGTCTCGGGTCTAGCAGTCGGCCGTCCACCGCTTGCCGTTTCGTCCACTTCTGCAAGCATTTGGTCCAGCTTCACCACGTCGCCTTCCTTCGCGTGCAGCTTCTTGACCACTCCGCCGGTCACCGACGGCACTTCCACCGTGATCTTGTCGGTCTCGAGTTCAACGAGCGTGTCGCCGGGCGCCACCGCATCGCCCTCATGCTTCAGCCACCGTGAAACGGTGGCTTCCACGATGGACTCTCCCAGCGGCGGCACTTTGATCGAAGTCATGGGCGGGTCGAAAATATACATTCCACACGGTGAGAGCACTCACGATCTCCGCGCATGGTGACCTCGACCAACTCGAGGTGCGCGACGACTTGCCGATCCCGGAGATCCGCTCGCCGTCGGACGTGCGCGTGCGCGTTCGCGCGGCGGCGCTCAACCATCTGGATCTGTTCGTCATCAAAGGCCTGCCCGGCGTGACGATTACGCCACGCTGGGTCATGGGGGCGGATGCGTGCGGCGTGGTGGACGCTGTCGGCAGCGAAGTTGCGACGGTCTCGGTCGGCGACACCGTCGTCCTGAATCCCGGGTTGAGCGACCGGACTTGCTCGTTCTGCGTTGCCGGCGAGCACTCGCTCTGCATCAAGTTCAAGCTGCTCGGCGAACACGCGCCGGGAACCGCCGCCGAATTCGTCGTCGTGCCGGAGCGCAATGTCCTCGAGATTCCAGCCACGATCGATCCGACGATTGCGGCGGCATTCCCGCTCGCGACGCTCACCGCGTGGCGCATGCTGCGCACGCGGGCGCAGGTGCAGACCGGCGAGCGCGTGCTGATCTGGGGGATCGGCGGCGGCGTGGCGCTCGCCGCGCTCAAGATCTGCAAGCAGATCGGTGCGGACGTGTGGGTCGCGTCGCGGGACGACGAGAAGCTCGCGCGCGCACGCGCCCTCGGCGCAGATCATGTGCTCAACTCGCGGACTGACGATGTGCCTGCGGCGATACGCGCGGCAACAGGGAAGGCTGGCGTCGACGTCGTCGTCGACAACGTGGGGCAGGCAACATGGGCGCGCTCGTTGCAGAGCCTTGGCAGGCGCGGGAGGCTCGTGACTTGCGGTGCGACGTCGGGGCCGGTCGTGGAGACCGACGTGCGACGCCTCTTCTGGAACCAGTGGTCCATCATGGGATCCACCATGGGCAACGATGCAGAGTTCAACGCGGTGGTCGCGGAACTGCGCGCCGGCCGGTTGTTGCCGACGGTGGACAGCGTGTGGCCGCTGGCCGAAGGGCGAGCCGCCTTCGAGCGTCTCGAGTCCGGAAAACAGTTTGGCAAAGTTGTTGTGAAGCTGTGACCGAACATGCGACGTACACCGCTGATGAAGAACGCGCTGTGCGCGAGCGCTTCGCCGCGGACAGCGCCGCGACGTGTCCGCGCGACGGAGCCGCCATGACGGCGCGCGACATTGGTGGTGGCTCCTTCGGCCTTGGCTACGCGCGCCGCCGCCAGTGGCTCCTCTGTCCCACGTGCCGGCGGAGCGTCATCTTCGACCGAGAGCGCGGAACCCGCACCTAACCAGACCCAACAATGATCCTCCAAGGCACCGCCCAGGGCAGTTTCAGCGAAGGGCTCAAGGCCAGTTTCGGTGACGTGTTCGGCGACATGGTGCCCAAGGTGCTTCTCGCGCTCGCTGTCATCGCCGTCGGGTACGTCGTCGCCAAGGTGCTGGAACGCATCGTGGACGGCCTTCTCCGCAAGATTGGGCTCAACCGCCTTCTCGATCGCGGCGGCGTCTTGCAGGCGGTGGAGCGTTCGGGCGCTCGCATCAATCCCACGCGCTTGATCAGTGGCCTCGTGTTCTGGCTCGTGGTGTTCGCGGTCGTGCTGACCGCGGCGAACATGCTGGGCCTTTCGGCGGTCGCCGCGGTGGTCGGCAACCTGGTCGCCTACATCCCGAGCGTCATCACCGCGATCATCATCATCGTCGCGGGCATCCTGCTGGGCCAGTTCGTGGGTGGGCTGATCATGACGAGCATTGGCGGCATCCACGGCGGCAAGGTGCTGGCGCGCGCGGGGCAGGCGGGCGTGATCATCATCGCAACGTTCATGGCTTTGCAGGAGCTCGGCATCGCGTCGGATATCGTGACGACAGCGTTTGCCATCCTGTTCGGCGCGATTGCGCTCGCGCTTGCGATCGCGTTCGGATTGGGGAACCGCGATCTGGCCGGCGAAATCACGCGCGCGTGGTACGAGCAATATCAACGGGAGCGGCGCGAATCAGCCGCGCAAGCGGCCCAGCGCGAGGCGGAGGACGAGGACGCTACGCCACCTGACGGCGACGCCACGTCACGCTAGCGCCACCGAGAGCCAGCAGCGCGAGGAGAACGCCAAGCGCTGCGGACCCCAGTGATACCCCAGGACCGCGCTCGAATTCGCCGTACCTCGCGCGCATCCAACCTTGTGTCCAGACTTCGATCTCCTGACCTGAGGCCGCGCGAAACGCGTCGGCCGGCGGTAGGTCGGATTTCCAGAAGCGCGTGAACTTGTCGGGGCCAAGCGCAATGGCCATGTCCGACAACAAACTCGGCATCTGAGGGCCCAATAGGCCGACGTAGGTCAAGTAGTTGGGTCGCGACCAAACGCTGCTCTCGTCAAGCCGGACCGCATCGCGAAAGGCTCTCAGGCCGGACCAATATTGGCCGCCGTAATCACTGTTCCGCGGGTCGAGCACGAGCGTCCGGCAGGCTGGCCCGTTGCCCGCCAAACAGCTGAACCCCTCGGTGCTGAGGTAGGCCCGCACGCGCATGCCGGCCGACTCTCCCCACGGCGCACCTTCGACGTACCACCGGTTCCCGTATTCGCCGTACCCGCGGTTCGGCACTACCCCCCGCCAACGCAACCCATATATCCACGCGCCGGATTTCAACCAGCGGTCGATGTTGGGACCCGGTACACCATACACCGCGTAGAACCCGCACGGCCCAACCCAGTCACGCGTGGCGATGTTGCGCGGCAGCCCAGGTGCACCAGAAATCGAAACACACCGCTCAGACGCGCCCGTCGGCAACAGATGCAAGTTACCCGAACTCTGAGTGAAGCTTCGCGACCACGTGTCAGCGGGAACAACCATGTCCACGCCGCCTACGAACGGCTGCAGGAGTGAGCCAGCGACGCGGGCGTTCAGTGCGCGCGAAACCTGCGCCTGATTCGCCAACTGTTCAGAGACAACCAGGCGGACGCCATTGTGGCGCGGCAGCCGCGCGAGTGCGGTGATCACCGAATCGCGCAGCGTCTTTGAATGCAAGCGTTCGGTGGCGACACGAACTGCGGACCCCGCCACTTGCTCACGGGCCGCCAGGATCTGACGGGCCTCCCCTCCGTAGCGGCGGCGCTCGGGTGTGCCCCATTCGCCCGACACGAGAACAACGGCAACGAGGCTGCCGGCGATCACGGCGGCAAGCCAGCGATCCAGTGTCAGCGCCATCTGGAACTCCGCAACGAAAGGGCGCCACAAACGGCGATCCACATCAACGACGTGGCCGCGATGCCGAGTGACACATCCTGCGAAGGCATGCGAGCGTCTCGCGCGTTGCGCTGCCAGACCTTCAGCACCGAGTCGAGTGGTACGCCGGCAGCCTCGGCGAGGGCCCGCTCTGGAGGCGCTTTGGACTTGATCAGCCGCTCCAGACTATTGCGTCCGCCGAGGCGCAAAGCTGTCTGGGTCACACTGCTCACCAGGACTGCGGTTGCGGGAAACGGGGTGAACAACCGCATCTGCCGAATTGCCGCGATGCAGGCTGCATCGTTGCCCTCGCGGCAGGAGTCCTCCAGCGGCGATCGGTAACGCCACGGGAAGGTCTGCTGAAAGAACTTGCGGCGTCCGTCGGCGTCGAACCACTCGGTGGCACGATCTGCCACCGGCTCCAGGCGGAGCGTGATGCGGCATGCTTTGATGTCGCCGTTGTAGCAGCGCTGAGCCACCGTCGCCGAAGAGGACAGCAATTCAAGCCTGGTCTGCGTCCAGTGGAAGGTGCTGACGGTGTCCGGATTGAGGTCGCTATACAGCCAGCGTGAAAAGCTGCTGTCCATTTCCGCGGACAGAAGGTGCGTTGCGCCGATGGTCAATCCTCGCAGTACCAGCGTGTCACTGAATCGCCCCCACAGTTTCTCGATTTCGCGCCCCTTTGGGAAGCGAAAACCCGGCCTCATGACAGCGCCAATGGAAATCGTATCGGGCATGTCGAGCAACTGCCTCACGACGAACTGGTGCCGATCCAACATCACTGCGGCGTTTCCAAAGATGGAATCCAGATGCACCCAGGTCGCGGCGACTGCTGGCTGGATGCGCTCGCGCATGGACTTCGACACCAGCACTCGCAGGTGGCCGACCACGATCGTGTCCAGCAACGTCCGGCTCCTGGCGATGCTGTCGTCGAATGCGTCGAGCCGAGCTTTGGCTCGGCGCCATTGCGCCGTCAGAGTATCGAGACGCACGCGCTGCAGCTTCAGCTCGGTTCGTGGCGCCGCCTGAGCACTGGTATCGCCGGCAAGAGCCACCGAGAGTGCCGCGGCCAGCAGCCAGCCCTTACGCATCGATCAGCATCCACCGGCCAGAGAAGACCGACAGGATTCCGGGGCGGATGAAGATGAACTTGGATAACTGATCGAACAGGTCCACCGTCTGCCTGTTATCGCCGAACACCGTCAACAAGTATTGCGCGAAGATCACGCCGGCGATGATGGCCACTATGATACCGGCGGTACGGTTCGTGGACGACGAAATCGAGAAGAAGATCGAGTACGCGACCAGAGTGGCGAGCGCGAAGCGCAGCGTGAGCGAAATCGGGAATGCGTGCAGTCCTTCCGGGATCACACCGCTGAACGTCACCATCAAGCAGCCAACCAACATGGCCGCAACCGTCGGCAGCATGAAGAGCAACCCTGCGCCGAACCGGAACATCGCGTAGCGCGGGCGCGTAACCGGCAGCGACAACGCGTAGACATGCCGGCCCGCGTGATCCGCGCGCCAGGCGGCCAACGCCACCAGCAGGCCTGCCAGCGCGGCGAGGATCGAGTACGCTGATCCAACCGTCTGCATCGTCGTGACGAAGCCCACCGGGGAGTAGTTGTTCAAGCCCAGCTTGAGCGAAAACAAAGGCAACGCGAACGCGGCAATGGTAGTGAGCAGCACCAAGGCCCGGGTGGACTTCCATTGCATCCAGACAATCGTGCGAAACATGTGGTCTCCTATTCCGCGCGGCGCGAGGCGCGCAGCATCTCAACGAATCCGTCTTCGAGATCCAGATCGATCACTTCGCGCAGCGATGCACCCGCTGATTCGAGGTACTGCTGCATCGAGGGCGTCCAGCCGCGAACCAGCCATTCCTCGACTACGCCGTTTCCTCGTTCGCGCACGAGCAGGGTGAACGGCGATCCACTCAGTGAATCCGGGGCGCCTGATACCCGCAGGCGCTTGAGGCCCGTCTTGAATTCCATCATCGGCAGCTCGGCCACGAGTCGACCATGGTCCATCAGGCCCACCCAATCGCAAATGCGTTCGAGCTCGTGCACGAGATGGCTGGAGATGAGCACCGTCGCCTGACGGTCCGTGACGTACTGGGCCAACAGTCCCAGAATGTCGCGACGCACGACGGGGTCGAGGCCGTCGGTCGGTTCGTCGAGCACCAGGAGGTCCGGCCGTTGCGCCAGCGCCAGCAACATCATGAGCTTGCCGGTCTCGCCCTTGGACAAGACGCTGATCGGCCGCGTGACGTCGAGTTGAAGTTGCCGGGTCATCTCATTCGCCCACGGCTCGTCCCACGTCGGGTAGAAGGCGCTGTGATAGCGCATGGCCTCGCCCACGGTCAGCGACGGATAGAGATGAAGGCGCTCGGGTACGTAGCCTATGCGTGCCAGCACCGCGGCCGACTGATCGGGCACCTGCATTCCGAGAACGGCGATGTTGCCACTTGTGGGCCTGAGCAGGCCAAGCAGCAGCCGAATGGTCGTGGTCTTACCGGAGCCGTTGGGTCCCAGGAATCCGTAAACGGCGCGCTCCGGCACATGCATCGACAGGTCCGTGATCGAAAAAGACTTGGCGAGGCGGCAATTCAGGTTCTTCGTCTCGATGGCAAAGCTCATTTCGAATCACCCTTGAGCTCGCGCTCGATGGCAGCGCGCAGGTCCGCTGTCGGAATGCCAAGACTGGCTGCGGTGGAAAGCATCTCGCGCACGAGGCGCCGGGCTTCCGTTTGACGGTCCTTTTGCCGCTTGTCCGCGCTGACATCCAGGACGAACGAGCCAGCGCCTTGTTTGGTGCTCACGAGTCCCTCCACTTCCAGTTCACGATAGGCCTGAACGACGGTCGCCGGGTTGATTCGGAGCTTGCCCGCAAGCTGTCGCACCGATGGCAGCGCATCGCCGGGTTTGAGCTCGCCGGACGCAACGGCCACCCGCAGACGGGCTGCGATCTGCGCGTACAGCGGTGTGGGGCTTCTGGGGTCAACGTGCTCAAACATGCGTCGCGAATCGCTCTGTATTGGTGTGCCGATACACTATCTTCATTTCGATTCCTGTCAAGGGCGGGGTTTCTGGAGGGGGTGAAACTGCGCTCGCTGGCTCAGTCGATCGTTCATCACAAATGTGCCGGAATAAACACTTGTTGACATGGCCTAAAACGATGATTCCCAATCGTTTAGCCTATCTCGGCGACGTTGATTGAGGACCCCCTTCTGGCTACCTTTCATAGTCCCGAAGTCTGTCTGGTAGACGCGCCACCACACACGACAAATGGCCGCTCCGAATAATCGCGAACGCATCCTTCCGCGCCTGATCGACGACGAAATCAAAGAGTCGTTCATCAACTATTCGATGAGTGTCATCGTCTCGCGCGCGCTGCCCGACGTGCGGGACGGACTCAAGCCGGTGCATCGCCGGGTGCTGTACGCGATGAACGAACTGGGTCTCGTGCCCGGCCGGCCCTACAAGAAATCAGCCACCGTCGTCGGCGACGTGCTCGGCAAGTACCACCCGCACGGCGACTCGAGCGTGTACGACGCACTCGTCCGCATGGTGCAGGACTTCTCGCTGCGTTATCCGCTGATCGACGGACAGGGAAACTTCGGTTCGGTTGAAGGCGATCCCGCGGCTGCGTACCGGTACACGGAAGCGCGCCTCACGCCGATCGCGATCGATCTGCTCGCAGACATCGAGAAGAACACGGTCGAGTTCGTCCCCAACTTTGACGACCGGCTCCAGGAGCCGAGCGTCCTGCCCAGCGGCGTTCCGAACCTGCTCGTCAACGGTTCGAGCGGCATCGCGGTGGGCATGGCAACGAACATCCCGCCGCACAACATGCGCGAGATCGTCGCCGCCATTCTGCAGTTGATCGACGATCCGGACTTGTCGGTCGCCGACCTTCGGAAGACGGTGAAGGGCCCGGACTTCCCGACGGCCGGTTTCATCTACGGGCGCGAAGGCATCAAGCACTACCAGGAGACGGGTCGCGGCCGAATCATCATGCGCGCCCGCGCCGTGATCGAAGAGAAGGAACGCAGCGGCAAGTCGCAGATCGTGATCACGGAGATTCCGTATCAGGTCAACAGCGCCAAGCTGGTGGAAGCCATCGCCGAGCTGGCCCGCGACAAGAAGATCGAAGGCATCAGCGACCTTCGGAACGAGTCCGACCGCGATGGCTTGCGCATCGTCGTTGAACTCAAGCGCGACGCGATCCCGAAGGTGGTGCTCAACCAGCTGTACAAGCACACGGCGATGCAGTCGACGTTCGGCGTCATCATGCTGGCGCTCGTGCCGGACTCGGTGACGGGACGCCTCGTGCCGAAGGTGATGCCGCTACTCGAGGTGCTGCAGCACTTCATCGCGCACCGCCACGACGTCATTGTGCGTCGCGCGCAGTACGAACTGGACAAGGCGGCCGAACGAGAGCACATCCTCGAAGGCCTCAAGATCGCCGTCGACAACATCGACGAGGTCATCAGGGTCATCAAGAAAGCAGACGATCCCGCGTCCGCCAGCACCCAACTTCAGAAGAAATTCAAGCTTTCCGAGCGGCAGGCTGAGGCCATCCTCAACATGCGCCTCGCCAAGCTCACCGGCCTCGAAATCGAGAAGCTGGAGGAGGAGCTGAAGGAAGTGCGCGGCATGATCAAGGAGCTCAAGGAACTCCTCGCGTCAAAGCCGAAGCGCATGAAGCTCATGAAGTCCGAGCTGGGCGAGATCGCCAAGAAGTACGGCGACGAGCGTCGCACGGAGATCATCTCCGACGAGGGCGAGTTCTCCGTCGAGGACTTGATCGCTGAGGAGGACATGGTGGTCACCATCTCCCACTCCGGCTACATCAAGCGCACCTCAGTCTCCAACTACAAGCGACAGCGCCGCGGCGGCAAGGGGCTCAACGGGCAGAACCTCAAAGATGAGGATTTTGTCGAGCACCTCTTCATCGCGTCCACGCACGACTACATCATGTTCTTCACCGACGACGGCCGCTGCTTCTGGCTCAAGGTGCACGAGATCCCGCAGCTGGGTCGCGCCACCAAGGGCAAGCCGATCGTCAACATGATCAACGTGAGCGCCGAAACGCAGGTCTCGGCGATGATGCCGGTCCGCGAGTTCCGCGAAGATCAGTTCCTGCTCTTCGCCACCAAGCTGGGCACGGTGAAGAAGACGCGCCTTTCGGAGTACTCAAACCCTCGCTCAACGGGCATCAAGGCCATCAAGATCGAGGACGGCGACGAGCTGATCGACGTGCAGATCACGAGTGGCACGAACGACGTGGTGCTGGCGACCAAGCACGGCATGTCGATCCGGTTCCAGGAATCCGACGCGCGCGAGATGGGCCGCGACACGACGGGCGTGAAGGGCATCGAGCTAGCCGAGAAGGGCGATGACGCGGTGATCGGCATGGTGATCATCCGTCGCGAAGCCAACCTGCTCGTTGTCACCGAGCGCGGCATGGGCAAGTGCTCGCCGATCGACGAATACCGCGTGCAGAAGCGCGGCGGCAAGGGCATCATCACCGTTCACCGCACCGACAAGACCGGCGACGCCGTGTCTATCAAGGAAGTGCTGCCGGACGACGAGCTCATGCTGATCACCAAACAGGGCATGGTGATCCGGATGCCGGTGAAGGGCATCCGAGTCTCGGGCCGCAATACGCAGGGCGTTCGCCTCGTGGAGCTGGAATCCAACGACAAGGTGAACGACGTGGCCCGCGTGGTGCTGGACGACGACGAAGAGGGCGCTGAAGAGGAGACAGCCGAAGCCGAAGCCTAGTCATCCCGAGCGAAGCGAGGGATCTGCAGGCATCACCGAACTGCAGATTCCTCGCTTTGCTCGGAATGACATCAAGCACTCCACAGTTTCGGCAGCTCCGTGATGACCGTGTAGGCGCCCATCGCGGCCATCGACAGCGCGACGATGACGCCGGTGTAGATCAGCCACGCCGGGTGCCGGTATTCGCCGACGATCGCCGTACGTCGTGAGGCGAACAACACGACGCCGAGTGAGAGCGGGAGGATCAGGGCGTTGATCGCCCCCACGGCCACCAGCACCTTCACCGGCCGGCCCACCACCAGGAACACCACCGTCGAGACCGCGATGAACGCGATCGTGATTGGGCGCCAATTCCGTTCGAGGCCGGCGCTGAGCGTGCGTAGGAATGACACCGACGTATACGCCGAGCCGACCACGGACGTGATTGCGGCCGCCCACATCACGAGGCCGAACATCCGGTAGCCCGCGTTGCCCGAGACACGGCGGAACACGTCGGCGGAGGGATTGGCGGGATCGAGCGACACGCCGGCAGTGACGACGCCAAGGGCCCCAAGGAACAGCACGACGCGCATCGCGGACGCAACGCCGATCGCCAAACCCGCAGAGCGTGTGACGGCGCCGATGTTCGCCACGCCGGAGATTCCGGCATCGATCAGCCGGTGCGCGCCGGCAAACGTGATGTAGCCACCCACCGTGCCGCCGACGATCGTCACGATCGACAGGACATCGAACTTCGACGGTGCGACGGTGGACACGATGGCGCTGGCGTACGGTGGTTGCGACGCAACGGCGACGTACAAGGCCAGAACGATCATGAGCAAGCCAAGCACTTGCGCGAAGCGATCCATCGCGCGCCCCGCCTCCGGCAACACAAAGAGAGCGATTGCGATCGCCGCGCTGATCACGGCGCCGACGCGAGGGTCGAGATCGAGCAGTGCCTGGAGTCCCAAGCCGGTGCCGGCAATGTTGCCGATGTTGAACGCCAACCCGCCGATACCTATCAGTATGGCGAGCACCCACCCGAGGCCGGGGAGCATGGCGTTGGCGACGTCCTGCGCCCGTTTGCCACTCACGGTGAGCACGCGCCAGATGTTGAGTTGCGCCACCAGGTCAACGACCACCGACACGGCGATCGCGAACGCGAAGCTGGCGCCGAGGCGTTCCGTGAAAACCGCAGTTTGCGTCAGGAAACCGGGTCCAATGGCGGACGTCGCCATGAGGAACGCGGCGCCTATCAGCGTGGAGCGGAATGCTTTACGGTCCATTGCGCCAATGATACTTTAGGCCACCCTATAGGACATCAGGTCGCCGCCGGCCCCGTATGACGTCTCCCTCTTCGAACCAGCGAACTCCCTCGTCGTTCACGCCGCTCGCCCCAGGCGCGCCGCAGCCGGAGAAGTTCCGCGAGCCAACAACAGAGGTTCGCGAGGCGCTCGCGCGTGACCAGACCGAACTGCAGCGCGAGGTGGTGCTGTGGCAGCGGTGGGTGCGTTATCTGGCGCTCTTTGTAGTCCTTGGCGCCGCCGCGTTGTTCAGCGACGAGGGGCAGTTCCCCGTGTTCCCGCTGGCGTCGATCGCGGTTGCATACACGACGATCGTCTTCCTGGCCGGCGTCGTTGTGCAGCAACTCCCGCGCCTGACCTCGAAGTGGTGGTTGCGCGGCATGATCGTCACGTCGGACCTGATGATGGTGGGCTCCGTTGTCTACCTCACAGGCATCCCGCAGGTGAGCCAGCGGTTTCTCATTGTGGCGTTGTTGTTCGTTCCGCTCGCGGCGTTCTACTTCGGCGTTTGGTTCGGCGGCTACGCGGCGGTGCTCTCCGCGGCCATCTATTTGATGATTGGCGAGATCCTCCCGCCGTTCGTTCCCGGGCCCCGTCCGGTGAGCAGCGCGATCAACGTCGCGCTATTCACGCTGGTGGCGGCGGTGCTCATCTACACCTTTGGCAGTTTCCGTGCGCGAATGGACGAGCTGCGCCGCTTCTGCAAACTCGTGGAAGAAGGCGACCTCGTCAGTGGCATGGACCTCACCAAGGCGCGCTTCCCCGATGACCTGACGCTGCTGGCGCGGAGCTTCGAGAAGATGCGGGCGGGTCTGGCCGATCAGATCGGTACCGATCCGCTCACAGGGTGCCTCAACCGGCGGTCGCTCGAGGCAAGACTGAAGGCGGACTGGCGGCTGGCCAAGCGCCGCAGCACGCATATCGCGGTCGTGGCAATCGACGTCGATCACTTCAAGCAGATCAACGACACGCGCGGCCATCCGGTGGGCGATTTGGTGCTCCAGCAGCTCACGGGCATCATGAAGGTCACCGCCCGCGACACGGATTCCGTGGCGCGGTTTGGCGGCGACGAGTTCGTGCTCGTGCTACCTGATACCGGCTGGCAGGGTGCGCTTACGTTTGCGGAGCGCGTGCGTCGGCGCGTGGATGACTTCACGTTCGGACCGCCGGGATCACCGATGACGGTCACCGTTTCGGTCGGCGTAGCGCTCGCACGCGGCACCGATCCGATCTCGCCGGAAGAGCTGCTCAAGGAAGCAGATCGCTCGCTGTACAAAGCCAAGCAGCAAGGACGCAATCGGGTGTTCGCGTAGAGCGAGGAGGGAGGAGAGAAGGAGGAGGTCCCAACCCACTAATGGCGCAGAAAAAGAGCGTTTCCAAGCCCAAGGGGCTCGTCACGAAGGCCGATCTTGCCGCCGCCGCCAGGGTGCTCGCGCCCGTCGCGGTGCGAACGCCGCTGCTGCCAGCGCCGTGGATTGGCGACGGCGTGTGGCTCAAGCCCGAGATGCTGCAGCGCGGTGGGGCGTTCAAGCTTCGGGGAGCGTACAACAACATCCGGTCGATGAAGCCGGCCGTGCGCGCGCGCGGCGTTGTCGCTCCGTCATCCGGGAATCACGCGCAGGCAGTGGCCCTCGCCGCGAAACTGTTCGGCATTCCTGCGACTGTCGTCATGCCAACGACCGTCACATCTGCCAAGCGATCCGGCGCCGAACGGCTGGGAGCTCGGGTGGTGCTGGCCGGTACGACCACGGCGGATCGCATGAACCGCGCTGTCGAGATTGTGAACGCCGAGGGCTCAACACTGGTGCCGCCCTACGACGACCTGCTCATCATTGCGGGCCAAGGCACGGTTGGGCTCGAGATCGTGAAGGACATGCCCAGAGTGGCGACGGTGCTGGTGCCGGTCGGCGGCGGCGGTCTCTCCGCGGGCGTCGCTGCGGCGGTGAAGCTGCACCGCCCCAAAGCGATTGTCATCGGTGTCGAACCGTCCGGCGCTCCCAAGCTTTCCAAGGCTCGGGCCGTCGGCGCACCCGTCCGACTGGACAAGACCGCGAGCATCGCGGACGGTTTGCTCGCCGTCGAGATCGGGCACGTCACATTTGAGCACCATCAGCGCTACATCGACGACGTGATCCTCGTTGACGATGCCGCTATGCGCTCAGCGATGCGGATGCTCCTGGACCGCGGAAAGCTCGTATCGGAGCCCAGCGGGGCCATCACGGTTGCTGCCGCGCTGCTGAATCCGGACTTGGCCAAGCCAATGGTCCTCGTGCTGAGCGGCGGGAACATCGAGTGGGATGGGCTTAGCGCGGCCATAGGGTAGCTCGGTGTCAGAGGATGGAGGACCGGGGGCGAGGCCTGGGGGCCGGGGGGGGCGGGGGCCGGGGCAAACATTTGGGAGATCGTCATTTGACGCGCCGAACCCGCGTTGCGAGCTTTCCTCTCAGCGTCACCACGGCAGGCTCGCGGTGCCGCTAACGCCACGGCCGGACAGGCAAGGACGCCGCCTCCGGCACCCCGCACACCAAGCGCAGACGCGATGAATCGTTGTCCAAAATGCGGGACGGCGTACCCTGGCGACGCCAAGTTCTGCACGAAAGACGGTGGCAAGCTGGCACCCGCAGCGGCTGCTGTCCCTGCCGCCGCGCCGGTGGCCGCGCCGCCAGCGACCAAGCCGGCGACACCGGCTGCCGCACCAGCCCCTGCGCCGCGAACCACTGCGCCGGGCCTACGTGGTGAGCCGAAACCCGGCCTCTCGCATTCCAGCCTCGTGGGTCAGGTTTTGGACAAGCGCTACAAGATCGAGCGCAAACTGGGCGAAGGCGGCATGTCGTTCGTGTACCTCGGCACGGATGTCACGGACAACAAGCAGTTCGCAATCAAGGTGTTGACCGAGGCGTTGTCGCAGGACACCAACGCAATGGCGCGCCTGCGGCGCGAAGCGGCGCTGGGCATGCGCCTCGCGCACGCGAATGTTTGCCACATCATGCGGTTGGGCGAAACCGAGGACAATCTCGTCTACGTGGTCATGCCGTATGTGAACGGGGAGATCCTCGCCGACCGCAACAACCGGTTGGGCAGGATTCCACTGCTGGAGACCGCCAAGTTCGTGAAGGACATGTCCGCGGGTCTGATGGTGGCGCACGAACTCAAGATCGTGCACCGCGACCTCAAGCCCGAGAACGTCATGATCTGTCGCGGGCCGAACGCGACGGAATACGCCGTGGTCATGGACTTCGGCCTGGCCAAGGAACGCAAGGCGGAAGGAGAGCTCCAGAAGCTCACCGCGACAGGCATCATTCTGGGCACGCCGGAATTCATGAGCCCGGAACAACTGCGTGGCAAACCGCTTGATCCGCGCACCGACATCTATTCGCTGGCCCTGATGACGTACGAGATGCTCACCGGCAAGTTGCCGTTCCAGGGCCGGACTCAGCAGGAAATGATGATCGCGCGGCTGCGCAGCGACCCGATTCCGCTCCGGAAGATGCGTCCGGATTACAATTTCCCGGAACCGGTCGAGAAGGTGCTCAACAAGGCGATGGCACGTGATCCCGACGGACGCTATCAGACGGTAATCGAGTTCGGCGATGCATTCAGTGGCGCGGCATCCGGTGAGTCGGCCGAAGGCGGCTTGCTCGGAAAACTGTTCGGACGCTAGCGAACCACTCAGCAATTGTCATTCCGAGTCGCGCAGCGGCGAGGAATCTGCAGTTGACCCCGCAGAACTGCAGATCCCTCGCTTCGCGCGGGATGACAGCCCTCTGGCTGTTGAGTGCATTTTCTGAGGTCAGTGCGCAAGCGGACTCCCTTCTGGCGCGCGGTCGGGTTGCGGCCGCGGAGTCCGCGTTCTACGCCGCGTCAAGCGCGCGGCCGCGCGACCCCGTGCCGCGGGCGCGATTGGGCCGCTTCCTCGCCTCCCGCGGTGGAACGCGGGCGGGCGCCGTGCTGTTGGAGGAAGCGCGCCAGTTCGGCGGGGATTCAACAGAGATCGCGCAATCGCTTGCTCCACTGTACCAGCGGCTTGGAGACTACACGTCGTTGGCTGCGCTCGTGCCGAGTCCCCTCTCGGCGAATGAACTCACGCGCGCCGAGTATCTCGCGATCAACCCGTTCAAGGTGGTCATTCGGGACTCCGTCGTCCGTTTGCCGTACCGAGCCGGTCGCGGCGCGGGATTCGGGACGGTTCTCCTGCGCATCGGCAGGTCAGAGCTGGCCGCGATGATCGATCCTGGCACGACCGGCGTTGCGTTGCCAGCGACACTGCGGGCAGACGTGCGCATGTTCGGCGATTCCACGAGTGAAGTCGGCGTCGTGACGCTGCGAATCGGGTCCCAGATGTTCGAGAACGTGCCGGTGACGCTCACAACTGACAACTCGCCGATTCGGATCGGGTTCGACGTATTGCACGCATTCTCGCCGACGTTCGATCCGGCGGCTGGCCAGATCACGGTGCGCCGCACCGAACGACGCTGGCGTCCCGGCGTCGGGACGCGCGTGCCGGCTTTGTATGACACCATAGGGATAAGCATCTTGTTCGGCGGGGTGTGGACCCGCACGAACGTGCCGGCTGTGGCCCGTCTGTTGGCGGAGCGGAAATGGACGTGGGACGCGCGCCGCGGCGACGTTGTCCTGCTCATCCCCTGAGGTTTTGCATCTCGACCATCAGGCACTTGTCCTGAACGACGTCGATGCCGGCCTTCGAGAGCGTTTCTGCGACTTCGTCGTTGCGAATGCCGAGCTGGAACCAGACGCAACGCGGCATCTTGGCCAGAATATCGTCAACGTGCGCGGGGATGTCCTTGGGCCGTCGGAAGACGTCCACCATGTCCACGGGCCCGGGGATATCAGCGATGCGCCGAAAGACCGGCCGGCCCATCATCTCCGTCAATTCGGGATAGTAGACCGGTACCGGGATGATCTCATGGCCGGTGCGTTGAGCGTAGGCCGGGACGTAGCAGGCGGGTTGACCTGGCTCAGTCTTCATGCCGAGGACGGCGATACGCTTGGTATAGGCCAGAACACGGGCGATTTCGGCGTCGGACTGAATAAGCGGCATCTGCGCTGGGAGCGATTAGAATCCACCCTTCCTTGGGCGAAGTCTAAGACCCAAGACCGAAGACCCAAGACCCAAGACCCACGTTGAAAACATGAAAATGCTCGTCCTCGGCGCGGGCCTCCAAGGCTCGGCGTGCGCATACGACCTGCTGCAGAATCCGGACGTCAAGGAAGTGCGCCTGGCGGACATCAACATCAACCATTTGCCGGATTTTCTCGCGCCGTATTCGGGCAAGGGGCTGACCCCCACAAAGCTCGACGTGCGGGACGGTGATGCGGTGAGCGCACTCATGCGCCAGAGCGATGCGGTGATGAGCGCGCTGCCGTACTACTTCAATTACGAAATGGCGGTGTCCGCGGTGGATGCCGGCGTGCACTTCTGCGACCTGGGTGGCAATACCGAGATCGTCTTCAAGCAGAAGACCCTGCACGAACGCGCCAAGGCGGACAAAGTATCGGTGGTCCCGGACTGCGGACTCGCGCCCGGCATGGTGAACATCATCGCCGAGCTGGGCATCAGCCGGCTGGACAAAGTCGATGCCGTTCGCATCTACGTCGGCGGATTGCCGCAGCAGCCGGAGCCGCCGCTCAACTACCAGATCGTCTATTCACTCGAGGGAGTGCTGGACTACTACACCACGCTCTCGTGGGTGCTGCGAGACGGCAAGCGAACCCGCGTCAAGGCGCTGTCAGAGCGCGAGAATGTGAAGTTCGCGGGGTTGGGCACGCTCGAGGCGTTCCACACCGCGGGCGGCCTCTCTACGATGGCGTTTCGCTACGAAGGCAGTATCCCCACGATGGAATACAAGACGCTGCGTTACCCGGGCCACGCGGAATTGATGGAGTCCATTCGTGAACTGGGGTTGCTGGACCTGCACCCTGTGGACGTCAAAGGCATTCCGGTGGTGCCGCGTGCGGCGTTCATTGCGACGGTCGGACCCAAGCTGCTCAAGCCCAAGGGTCAGGACCTGGTAGCGCTTCGCGTTACGGTCGAGGGCAAGAAGGCGAAGAAGAAGAAGAAGTTCACGTGGGAACTGCTCGACAAATACGACGCCAAGAAGGACATCAGCGCCATGGAGCGCACCACGGGCTTCTCGCTCGCGATCACCGGCGTGATGCAGGTGAAGGGCCAGGTGTCCGGCGCGGGCGTCCTCACGCCAGATGAGGCAATGCCGGCGGAGGCCTACATCGCCGCGCTGGCCAAGCGCGGCGTGATGATCAAGGAAGTGAAGGGCTAGTAGCGGTTAAAGCTCGCCAGCGCGGATCCCATCTTGTCCATGGCGGTCCGCGCGTTCCAGAGGTCGCGGCCGTTGTAGAGGAAGGCAAACGCCAGGAGTTCGCCGTTGCGCGCGGTGACGTAGCCCGCCAGCGACGTGACCGTGTTGGTGCTGCCGGTCTTGGCGTGGAGGTTGCCGTGCGCAAGCGTCTGGCGCATTCGGCGGCGCAGGCCCTCGGTCTGGCCCGCAACCGGAAGCGACAAATGGTACGCAGAACTCCACGGCGCGCGATTCGCGTAGGCGAGGACCTGGACGAGGCTGCGGGCGGTGAGCGTATCCGCTTCCGACAACCCACTTCCGTCGCGGACCCGAATTGCTTCGCGCTGTACACCGACTTTGTCCGACAAGAACCCGCGCAAGGACTCCAGCGCGGCCGTCGCCGAGCCGGCGCGATCGGGCTCGCGCGCCGCCGCACGGAACAGAAGCTCAGCGTAGTGGTTGATGCTCTCGAGGTTCATGACCTCGACGATGGACCGGAGCGGCTGTGAGCTGTGCGAGGCGAGGAGGTGCGCATTGCGCGGCGCCGAACCTGACCGAACCGTGCCGCCGACCTGGACGCCGGCCTTGGCGAGCGACACTGCGAGGGCACCGGCGGCGAATGCCGGCGGGTCCTGCACCACGAGCGAGTAGCGGCGTGGGCGCGACTCGGCGCCGATCGTCCCCATGGCGAGCACCCCGCTTTTCGTGCGCCCCACCAGGACGCGACCGCCGCGGCCCTCAATGACGCGCACGTTGTTCGTCACGGTCATTGTGGCGGTCGGCGGATCCAGGGTTACAACGGGCCGGCCGCCCACGATGCGGGTGTCCACCCAGACGAGGTTCTCGTTGAGCGACAAGGCACTTACCGGCGCCGCGTACGCAGACGCGAGGTATTTGTTCTTCCAGCCGACGGGGATGCGCTCCGGTGCGAAGGCGCTCTCGTCCGCAATGACGTCGCCGCTCACGCGTTCGATGCCGCGGGCGCGAATTTGCCGCGCCAGCGCGTCGGTTGGCGACTCTCCTTTGGAGTACCGCAGTGAGAGCGTGGGGTCGCCGCCACCCTTCATGTAGATGTTGCCGTTCACCACTCCTGCGGCCGGCGCGCGGTCGGTCAGGACATCGGTCGCGAACGTGTGGTCCGCGCCGAAACGGTCGAGCGCGAGCGCGGCGGTGAGGAGCTTGAGCGTCGAGGCCGGCTTGAGGAGACGATCGGGCCCTTCGGAGAAGAGCGTGTCACCGCGGCTGACCGAGGCCACGAGGATTCCCCAGCGACCGGACCGCGTCCGGAGCGTCGATTCCAGCGTGTTGCGCAGTACGAGCGACGCCCGTGTCGACGACGACAGCGAGGGGCTGGCCGCGTTGACGTTTCGCGCAATGCGCACGGGGGTGCGCTTTGTCTTCGCCGCTGTTCTCGAGGCGGCATGGCCGCCGCCGCTCGCAGCCAGCACGAACGGCAGGAGGATGGTGCAACCGAGCAGCAACGCCGCGTTAGACCTTGAAGACAATGTTTCTGCGGTACAGGAGAGACAGGACGAGGAAGAACAGCAAGACAAACGAGAGCGCAAACGCCAGCGATGCGTTCACCGGTGACAGCCACGAGGCGAACATGCTCTGATACATGGCGCTCTGGAGCGGCACAGTCTGTCCGTTGTATTCGACCTTGATCAAGGTGTAGAGCAACCGTGCCAGCACACCCGATCCGACGAATGCCACCATCGGGTTCGTCCCGTAGATGACGAACGGCTTGGTCCAACGTCTCCATTGCCGGACATCCACGAGCCACATGATCGTGCCGATGGAGACCGCAGCGAGTCCGGCGGTGAAGAGCGCATACGAGCTCGTCCACAGGCCCTTGTTGATCGGGAAGATCCAATTCCACACCAGGCCGCCCATCATGGCCAGTGCACCGCCGGCGAAGAGGCCGTTGAGGCGCTCGGGAAGCGCGCGTGCCTGGCCCAGCCACCATCCAGCCAGATTCCCCAGGAGCGCTGTCGCGATGGCACCCGCAGTCGACAGGACACCTTCAGGGTCCCACGTGCGACTGCCCACCCAGAGGTGGTTGCCGAGCCCGAAGCGAGACCAATCGAGAAAGACGCGATCCCAATACGCGGACATCGTGGATTCCGGGCGATCGAGCAGCATCCGCCCTGGCGTGCCGTTGGAGCCCGGCACCGGCAGTGCGGTCATGACCAGCCAGTACCCGACGAGGATTGCCGCTGTGATCACGACCTGCGTCCGCACCTTCACCCGCGTCGCGATGAGCGCGGACACGATGTAGGCAACGCCGATGCGCTGCAGAACACCGAAGATGCGCCAGTGGTAGAGACGATCCACCACGCGGTCGAAGAAGCTCGGGTCCGGATTGCCGGCCACGGCGCCCCAGGTGTAGAACGGGAAGCCGTTCACCAGAAAACCGAAGAGGAAGATCAGCGCGCCCCGCTTCAGGATCTGCCGCCGTATCGCGCTCTCGTCGTCACCGCGGGCGCGGCGCGCGCTGATCGAGATTTGCGTTGTGATGCCGACGATGAAGACGAAGAACGGGAAGATCAGGTCCGTGGGAGTCCAGCCGTGCCATGTGGCGTGCTGCAGTGGCGGATAGATGGCGCTCCACGAGCCCGGGTCGTTCACGAGGAGCATGGAGGCGACCGTGAGGCCGCGGAACACATCGAGCGCGAGAAGACGTTCCCGTTCGCTGCGCTCGGCCAAGCGCTACGGTCTCCCTGCGGGCCAGTCCACCTGGGCGGACGCCACGGTGTCCTCTCCGCGCTGCTGCCAGCGGAAGAAGATCACCGAGATGACGGCGAAAAACAGCAGGCCGCCGGGAATCCACATCAGTAGTCCACCGATCAACTGATCCTCCAGCGGCAGGATCCCGAGGATCCTCGGCGCCGCGGCGTACGCCGGATACAACAGATTGCTGCTATACGTGATATACACGGCCACCACCGACATCGGGAGCGTCGCGAGGAACAGATAGAGCATCTGCATCGGGTAGGCGAGGCGCGGCAACTCCGGCAGGGGGCTCAGGATCGGCCACCACAGCATCACCGCGGCCACCATGAACATCAGGTGCTGGGTGATGTGGACGTTGTGGTTGGCCATGGCCGTGTTGTAGAGAGCAGGCACGTGCCATGCTGCGAGGACCACGCTGAATGCCGCGAAGCAGACCTTGGCGTTGGTCATCACGCGCGCGACGGCCGCGACGGACCGGTACCGGAGCGCAGGGCGCAGCATCCATCCCGGCGTGCCGGCGATGAGGAGCGGTGGCACGAGCAGTGTGAGGATCAGGTGCTGCACCATGTGCGCGCTGAAGAGATACCAGTCGCTCAGGTCGTGCAGCCAACCGTTGAGGCTCAGAAAAATGGCGACGAGCCCGGAGTAGAAGAGCAGCCGTGGGGACCGGGGACTGCGGGCCGGAGACCGGGCTGAGAGGACTTCATTCTCGCCCGTCATGCTTGAAACGAGCCTGACGGTGCGGTAGCGCCACTCGTAGAGGGCGGCGAGGGCTGCGAGTCCGGCGACCGTGGACCAATGGACCGTGAAGGAGGTCCAACTGATGCTCGCCCCGATGTGAAACAGCCCGACCGGGACGAGCATGGGCACCGCTAATTCCTCGTGTGTGCTAGAAGAACAGCTGGCCGAAGAGGAAGAGCAGGACGATCATCGTGGCGCCCGCGATGATCAGCGGACCCGTGAAGAGCACGCGGAACAGCTTGTGATCGTACTTCAAGTGCATGTAGAACATCACGACGATCACGAACTTCACCGCCGACATGATCAGCAGCGACGGAACGAAGAGCTTCGTCGCCACGAACGCCGGGATGTAGTAGATCCACACCTCGACGACCGTGATGAGCGTGAGGATCGTCGCGACCTTCCAGTATGTCGACCAGGTGGGGTGCGCGTGCTCGTGAGCGCCGTGACCACCGTGCGTTTGTTGATCAGCCATTGGATTACTTGATGAGGTAGACGAGCGTGAAGATCACGATCCACACCACGTCGACGAAGTGCCAGTACAGCGCCGCGATGTCAACGATGAGCGCGTCCTTGGGTCCAAGCCCGCGGCGGACGTCGATGGCGTAGAGCGTCAGCAACCACAGGACGCCGACGGTGACGTGCGCGCCATGGAAGCCGGTCAGCGTGAAGAACGATGACCCGAACAGGTTCGTCTTGATCGTCAGGCCTTCATGCACGAATGAAGTGAACTCGTACGCCTGGAAGCCGAGGAACGTGGCGCCCAGGATGGCCGTAGCCATGATCCAGATCTTGGAGGATTCCTGGATCTTCGCCCACGCGCCGGTGCCGGCCCAGCCCGGCTTGTCCTTGTTCTGGACCGCGGCCAGACCCATCACCATCGCCAGCGACGACATCAGCAGCACGAACGTCGACACCGACGTCACCGGGATGTCGAGAATCGGCTGAAGCGTGGTCGCGCACTGCGGCGGGTTGCACACCTCGTGCGGGAACGGGCCCGTTACGCTGCGGCCCTTGTAGACCAGGTACGTCGAGATGAGCGACGTGAAGAGCATGCACTCCGAGCCGATGAAGGCCCAGATGGCAATCTTGCGGTTGTCGAGGCCCGTGGACGTGGGCGGGTGCCCGGCGGCGGTTGCCATTTAGTGCTCGTCCTCCAACGGAGTCAGGAGCCAGCTGTAGAGTTGCAGCGTCATCAGGGTTGCGAATGTGATGACCCCGGCGATTGCCAGACCGGTCATGCCTTTGTGGATGAGCAGCATGCTGGCGAACATGAGCGTCATCCAGAGTGCGACGAAGAGCGGCTTGATGGTCGGGTTCGGCATCGGAATGCCGAGTTCCTTCGCCGTCTTGATCGGACCTTCGTGCGCCTTCTGCCCGCCGTCCCACATGGGGTAGCGCGCGGTCACGGTGGGAATCACCGCGAAGTTGTAGTCCGGCGGCGGCGACGGAATCGACCACTCGAGGGTCGGAGCGCCCCACGGATTCGGGCCCGCATCCGGTCCCTTGCGGCTGCGCCACAAGTTCCAGAAACCGACGAGTCCGGCGAGCACCTGGAAGAAGGCGCCATAGGTGCTCATCAGGTTCCAGATCTCGAGGCCCTGGCCGGCATCGTACACCCACGTGCGCCGCGGCATGCCAAGCAGTCCCGCCCAGTGCATCGGCATGAACGTGAGGTTCATCCCGATGAACGAGAGCCAGAAGTGCCAGCTGCCGAGCTTCTCGCTCATCAGTTTGCCGGTGAGCTTCGGGTAGTAGTAGTACACGCCGGCCCAGATGCCCATCATCGAGCCGCCGAACAGCACGTAATGGAAGTGGGCGACGATGAAGTACGTATCGGTCTGCTGCAGGTCGGCCGGGGGCGACGCGTGCATGACGCCCGAGATGCCTCCGATGGTGAAGAGGCCGACGAGCGCGATAGCGAACTTCATCGCGGTCGTGAAGCGGATGTCGCCGCCCCACATCGTAAAGATCCAGTTGAAGATCTTCACGCCCGTCGGGATGCCGATGAGCATCGTGGTGAGCGCGAAAAGCGTGTCCGCGATCGGGCCCATGCCCACCGCGAACATGTGGTGCGCCCACACGCCGAATCCAAGGAAGGCAATCAGGATGCCCGAGTACACCATCACCGGATATCCGAACAGTGGCTTCCGTGAGAACGTCGGCAGCACTTCGGATACGAGGCCGAAGGCCGGCAGGATCAGGATGTAGACCTCTGGATGTCCGAAAATCCAGAAGAGGTGCTGCCAGAGCAGCGGGTCAGCGCCGGCGGCCGCTTCATAGAACTGCGTGCCGAAGAAGCGATCGAACTGGAGGAACACGAGCGCAATCGTGATCACCGGGAAGGCGAGCACGAGCAGGAACTGCACGACGAACGACATCCACGTGAAGATTGGCATGCGCATGAACGTCATGCCGGGCGCACGCATGTTGATGATCGTCGTGATGAAGTTGAAGCCAGCGGCCAGCGACGAGACGCCGAGGATCTGGAGTCCCAGCAGCCAAAAGTCGATGTTGAGGCCCGGACCGTACTGGTACGTGGTGAGGGGCGTGTAGCCGAACCAGCCGCCGTCCGGCGCGGCGCCGACGAGCCACGACGCGTTCATGAAGATCGAGCCGAACAGGTACACCCAGTAGCTGAACGCATTCAGGCGCGGGAAGGCGACGTCACGCGCGCCGATCTGCAGCGGGATGAGAAGATTGAAGAAGGCCGCCGACAACGGCATGATGACGAGGAACACCATCGTCGTGCCGTGCATCGTGAACAGCTGGTTGTACGTGTCCGCGGTAACGAAGCGGCCGTTGGGGCCCATCAGCTGAATGCGGATCATCACGGCTTCCAAGCCGCCGATCGCGAACCAGGTGAGAGCCGTGTACAGGTACAGCGCGCCGATGCGCTTGTGGTCGACGGTCGTGAGCCAGCTCCAAATCCCTGTCGGCTCGGAGTAACCCGAGTGGGAGTGGGCGGGCGCGGTAGCGGCAGTTGCCATTTCTCTAAGTCTCCGTGTCCGTCGCTATTTCAGCGCCTGGAGGTACGCGACGATATCCGCGATTTGCTGATCCGTGAGTCCCAAGGTCAGCGTGGTCTTTGTCTTCGGGTCGTACTGTCCCTTGCCTTGGGTCGGCATGAAGCTGCCGGGCTTCATCGCCGTCGAGTTCTTGATCCACGAACCAAGGTGCTTCGTGTCGTTCGGGAACAGGCCGCCGCCGATCGTCAGACGGCTGCCGACGTGAGTCAGGTCCGGTCCGACCTTCCCGAATGCCAGCGCGGGATTGCCCTTCACCGTGTGGCAGGCGATGCAGGACGAACTCGCAATAGTCGTGGCGCCGCGCGCGGCGTCACCAACCAGCGTGGTGTCGTACGCGATGGCGGCGGGGATCGGCGTCCTCGGAATCGTGTACGCCGGCATCGGGCGGTTCCAGGCGATGAAACCTTGAGGTGCCGGCGTCGGAACGGGCGCGGCAGCGGCGCGGCGTCCGGTCGGTGCCGGCGCAACAGCAGCAGCAGGGAATACGGCTGGCTTCTGTTGATGGGCGACCCAGCTATCAAATGATTCCTGGCTTACGACCATCGCGCGGAACCGCATGTTCGCGTGCGATGTGCCGCAGTACTCGGCGCAGAATCCGTTGAATACGTCTTCGGTGGTCGAGTCCGCGGTGAACCAGATGTTGGTCTGGCGGTGCTTCAGCCAGCCGCTGGTCGGGTTGTATACGGCGTCGCGCTTGCCGGCGAGGCCTGGGATCCAGAACGAGTGGATGACGTCGACCGTCATGAGCTTGAAATCGATGGTCTTGCCGAGAGGCATGTACACCTCGTTGGCCGTCGTGATGCCGTATTGCGGGTAGCGGAACTCCCACCACCACTGATGGCCGATGACCTCCACCTGAATTGCGTCCGGGTTGGCGCGTCCCTGCGTCTTGAAGATCGTGGTGACGGTCGGCACCGCGATCGCCGCAAGCACCAAGGCAGGGATGACGGTCCAGAGGATTTCGAGCTTGGTGTTGCCGTGGACCTGTTCCGGACGCGGCGCGCCGGGCTTGGCCCGGAACTTCCAGATCGCGTAGATCAGGAGGGCTTCGGTGAACACGAAAACGATCGTGCCCAGCCAAAGGATGATCTTGAAGAGCCAGGTGACGTCCCGATTGAAGTCCGTCCGTGAGTGGAAGACGGAGTTGGGATTGTCGACGCAGGCGACGAGGCCGAGGAGGGCGACCGTCAGCGCAGCTTGAGCCAGCCGGCGCAGGCGGGAGTCAGCGGGCATGAAGTATCCTGTTGCCAGTTCGGAGCTTCCGCCGTTCCAGGCACGGTCGCTCGGGTTTGGACCACCCCACGAAGCAGGCGCAAAGTATAGCCTGAGCGCCACAGCGGGAAGCGGGAGTTTCCCGCGGAATCAATCGTGCTTCTCGTGCTTGGCGATGGTCTGCGTGACCGCGATGTCGAGCTGCATCTTGATCGACGCGATGCCCTCTCGCATGGCCCTGACCCGCATTTGTTCGGCCGAGCCTCGGCTCGCGGACATGTAGACCGCAGTGACCAGGTCCGAGATCATTCCAAACTGGCCTTTGAGCTTCGAAGCCAGAATCGGCAGGTTGCGCTTGACGTTCTGGAGCAGGGCCGGGACGGGTTTGTTGTTCTTCACGGAAAGAGCGTAGTTCTCGACCATGCCGTGGATGCGCTGGTGCAACACGACACAAGCGTTGAGCGTGTCCATCTTGACCTGTCCGGCGCCATCGAGAACTAGACCAGCCATACTGAACCCAGGGTGTAGGGTATAGGGTGTAGGGTGTAGGGTACACACGCCCTCAACCCTTCCATAAAACTACGCTTTGTCCTTGCCGGCCATTGCGTCGGGGTTCAGGAGCCGGTCGAGCTCGGCCCGGGACAGCAGCTTGCGCTCCAGCACGATCTCGTAGACGCCTCGGCCCGATTCCAACGCTTCCTTGGCAATCGCGGTGGCCTTTTCATAGCCGATCGCCGGCACGAGGGCTGTGACGATCCCGATGGAGTGCTCCACGAAGTGGCGCATCCGTTCCGGGTTGGCCGTGATGCCGCTGACGCAGCGTGTCCGCAGCACGTCGCAGGCATTCCGAAGCGTTTCGACGCTACTCAGCAGTCGGTAGGCGATGACCGGCTCGAAGACGTTCAGTTGCAGCTGCCCGGCTTCGGCTGCCATGGTCACCGTGACGTCGCCACCGATGACGTCGAAGCACACTTGGTTCACGACCTCGGGGATCACCGGGTTCACCTTGCCCGGCATAATCGACGAACCGGGTTGCATCGGCGGCAAGTTGATCTCGCCGAATCCGGCGCGCGGGCCTGAACTCAGCAGACGAAGATCGTTACAGATCTTGGACAGCTTGACCGCGCAGCGCTTGAGTACGCCGGAGAGTTGCACGAATGCGCCGGTATCCGACGTGGCCTCGACGAGGTCGGGCGCCGTGATCAGCGCGAGGCCGGTGAGCTTGGCCAAGTGTGCGCGGACTTTCTCGGCGTAGCCGGCGGGAGCGTTGATGCCGGTGCCGATGGCGGTGGCGCCCATGTTGATCTCACGGATCAGCGCCTGCGCTTCTCCCAACCGGTCGACGTCCTCGAGGATCGTGACGCCGAAGGCGCGAAACTCCTGACCAAGTGTCATCGGCACTGCGTCCTGGAGTTGCGTGCGGCCCATCTTCACATGCGGCGCGAATTCCTTGCCCTTTTCGAGGAACGCCTCGGCGAGCGCTCGCATCGACGTGCGAAGCGTTTCGATGCTGCCGTGGCACGCCAGCTTCACGGCCGTTGGATAGACGTCGTTCGTGGACTGGCTGAGGTTGACGTGATTGTTGGGATGAATCGCGCTGTACTCGCCGCGCGCCTTGCCCGAGAGTTCGAGCGCGCGGTTGGCGATGACTTCATTCGCGTTCATGTTGGTGGACGTGCCGGCGCCGCCTTGGATCGCATCTACAAGAAAGTGCTCGTGATGCCGGCCGGCGCGAATCTCCTCGCTGGCCCGCACGATGGCGTCGGCGACGCCTTCGTCGAGCAGGCCCAAGTCGCGGTTGGCCATCGCCGCCGCCGCCTTCACGGCGGCAAGCGCCTCAACGAGCGATGGGAATTCGCGGATGGCCACGCCGGTGATCGGGAAGTTCTCGAGGGCACGCAATGTCTGCACGCCGTAGAGGGCGTCATCCGGAACGTCGCGTTCGCCCAGCAAGTCGTGCTCCTTGCGGGAGCGCGAGCCGGTGAACCCCACGGTGCGCCCGCGGCCGACCAGCGTGGCGTCAGTGGCGGCCAACCGGTGCGAAATCGCGCGCGCGGCCTTGCTCACAAGCGCGGCGTAGAGTGCCGGGTGCTCCTTGACTATCACCGCGAGGTTTTCCGCAGTAAGGACCAACGCCTCGGTCGTCTGAATGGCGCGCGCGCTGGTGCCGTGGGGCGCGTCGTCCAGCAGGACGCCTTCGCCAACGGCTTCACCAGCGCCGAGCGTCACGAGACGGACCGGCCCCGAGGTCACCTGCTTCTCAATGGAAACGGCGCCGGACACCAAGATCGCCATGAAGCGGCGCTTTGCGCCCTCCGAGAACAACACAGCGTCGGTCTCGTAGGTGCGCGGCTCGACGAGCTTGCTCAGCTGGTGGAGTGCGGTGTCGGTGACGCCGGAGAGGAACGCGCACTGTCGGAGTTGGTCGCGAACGGAATTAGGCATTTCGGAGCAAAGGTACCAGCGTCGCGCGTGCCTTGCTGGACGCACCCGGTGCCCGATATTTCAGCTCCCCACCCACGTGGAGCGCCTGTGTCACCAACCCGTCGCGATTTTCTCGAGGCCAGTGCCATTGCCGCTGCAGCGGCCGCCGGTCTTGCGGCGCCCGACGTCGCCGAGGCAAGCGCAATTGCGCCGGGTGCCTTCGCCGCGCAACCGGGAGGCCGCCATGCGGCCGGCCTCCCCGTCGTCATTGCGTCCTCGAACGGCTTTCGGACCAAGCACGCAGACGGACGTCCGGCGATTCAGGTGGCGTATGACATGATCGCCAAAGGAAGCGATCCGCTGGACGCTGCCGTTGCCGGTGTGCAGCTGGTGGAGCTGGATCCCACGGATCACAGCGTTGGCCTGCACGGCTATCCCAATGAAGAGGGTGTGGTGCAACTGGATGCCAGCTGCATGCACGGGCCCACGAAACGGGCCGGATCAGTGGCGTCGATCGAGGACATTGCGACGCCGGCTGCCGTGGCGCAGATGGTGATGGACCGTACCGATCACGTGCACCTGGTGGGCCCCGGCGCAAAGAAGTTCGCGCTCGCGATGGGATTCAAGGAAGACAAATCGGTGGATCCGGAGGCGCACGCAGCGTGGCTGCGCTGGAAGACGCGCCTGAACGCCAACGACGCGTGGCTGGACCTGCCTCCGAATTTCCGTCCGCCGGTGCCCCCGCCAACCACGCGGCCCCCGGACGACGACCTGCTGCACATCTACTACGACGAGTATGGCATCCCGTTCACGTATGGCACGATCAACATGAATGCGATCGATGACAAGGGTGACATCGCGTCAGTCACGACCACGAGCGGCATGTCGTGGAAGATTCCGGGCCGCGTTGGCGATTCGCCCATCATCGGCGCGGGCCAGTACTGCGACAACCTCGTTGCTGCAGCAGGTTCAACGGGCCGCGGTGAAGCCAACATCAAAGTCTGCGGCGCGTTCCTCGCCGTAGAGTTCATGCGGCAGGGCATGGCGCCACAGCAGGCGCTGCTCAAAGTGCTTGAGCGCGTGATCGCGATGACCGAATCGCGACTCCTGGATCCCACCGGCAAGCCCTTCTTTGAACTCCAGTTCTATGCGGTGAACAAGAAGGGCGAGTACGCGGGCGCGTCGTGCTACGAGGGTTCGAAATTCGCGGTGTGCGATTCCCGCGGCGCGCGCGTGGAAGACTGCGCCTACCTCTTCAAGGGCCGGCAGCCCGCGAAGACCGCGCCGGACGCCGCGTACAGCAAACCGTGATCCAAGCCGGCAGGTTTTTTGTCCCCGGCCCCACGGAAGTGCGGCCGGAGGTGCTGGACGCCATGCGGCGTCCGCTGATCTTCCATCGCACCCCCGAGATGGAAGCGCTGATGCGTCGTGTCACCGCGGGGCTGAGCGCGGTGTTCGGAACGAAGCGCGCAGTCCATGTCATTACCGGCTCGGGCACGTCGGCCATGGAGTTGGCGATCCGAAACGGCTCCGTGAAGAAGGTGCTGTCCGTGATCCACGGCGATTTCGGCGAGCGGTTTGCGAACCTCGCCGAAGGATGCGGGCGACAGCTGGTCCGTCTCAGGGCCGAGCCGGGCGACGTCGTGCCGCTCGACAAGATTCGCGACGCGCTCACGTCAGGCGGCTTCGACACTGTGCTGGCGACCCACAGCGAAACGGCGCTGGGTGTGCTGGCCGACATCGCCGGCATCGGCGCGATCGTGCGCGAGCAGCAGGACTGCCTGCTCCTCGTTGACGCGGTCTCGAGCGCCGGGGCCACGCGCATTGCGACGGACGAGTGGGGCCTGGATGCCGTGGTGTCGGCATCGCAGAAGTCGTTCGCGCTTCCGCCGGGCCTGGCGTTCGCGGCGGTGTCAGAGCGATTCGTAGCGCGCGCCAGGTCGCTTCCCGACCGCGGCGCGTACCTGGACGTACTCAAGTACGAGGAGTTTACGGCGAAGAACCAGAGTCCAACGACGCCCGCGATATCGCTGCTCTTCGCCCTGGACCGACAGATGGCCGACGTGGAGAAGGAGACGGTCGCGGGCCGGTTCAAGCGGCACGACGCGATGTTGGCCGCCTGCTCGAAGTGGACGGACGCCAAGGCGGGCGAGCTGGGCCTGACGCCGATGGTGAAGCCGGCGCACCGGTCGCCGTCGGTCACCTGCTTCCGGACGACGTGGAAGACCGCGGACCTCCTCACGGCCATGCGAGCCGAAGGCTTCGAGCTCGGCGGGGGGCAACCGCCCTTCACCGCCGACACGTTCCGCGTGGGTCACATGGGCGACCATTCCGTGGCCGGAGTGACTGCGGTGCTGGATGTGCTCGAGCGCGTGTTACGGAAGCGCTGAGCCTCTACATTTTGCTCTATGATGGAGCGCGCCACCGCCGCTGAGGCGGAAGACCTGTACGACGCCACTGCCCTCGAGAAAAAGTGGCAGGCGCGTTGGGAAAAGAACGGAACGAACACCACCGACGTGGCCCGTGGTTCGCGGCCGTACTACACGCTGATGATGTTCCCGTATCCATCGGCCGAAGGCCTGCACGTCGGTAACCTGTTCGCGTTTACCGGCAACGACATTCACGGCCGCTTCATGCGAATGCAGGGCTACACAGTGTTCGAGCCGTTCGGGTTTGACGCGTTCGGCATCCACTCGGAGAACTACGCGCTCAAGGTCGGCGAGCACCCCGTCACGCTGATCCCGAAAAACATCGACAACTTCCGGCGACAAGTGAAAGCCGCCGGCCTGATGATCGACTGGCGTTACGAGCTGTCGACGACGGACCCGAAGTACTACAAGTGGACGCAGTGGGTTTTTCTGCAATTGCTCAAGCGCGGCCTGGCGTACAAGAAGAAGGCGGCCGTCAACTGGTGTCCGAACGACAAGACAGTGCTCGCCAACGAGCAGGTCATCGCCGGCGAATGCGAGCGTTGTGGCGCCAAGGTCGAGCAGCGTTCACTCGAGCAGTGGTTTTTCCGGATCACGGACTACGCGGGACGCCTGCTCGAAAACCTTGGCACGCTCGACTGGTCCGAGAGCACCAAGACGGCGCAGCGGAACTGGTTGGGTCGTTCCGACGGCGCCGAAATCTCCTTCCGTGTCGTGGATTTCCTGGAGATCGCCGGCGGCGCGACCGTGCGCGCCGACACCGGCGAGATGTCCGCGATGGAGACCGACATCACCGTCTTCACGACGCGCGCGGACACGATTTTCGGCGCCACGTACCTCGTGCTGGCACCCGAGCATCCGCTCGTGAAGAGGGTGGCGACAGACGACGAACGTGCGCGCGTCGAAGAATATGTGGCGCGCACGGCGAGCCGTGACCTCGTCGCACGCAAGGTCACGAAGGACAAGACCGGCGTGTTCACCGGCGCATTCGCGATGAACCCGGCGACCGGCGAACCGATTCCGGTGTGGATCGCGGACTACGTGCTCATGGAATACGGCACCGGCGCGATCATGGCGGTGCCCGGTCACGATAGTCGCGACTTCGAGTTTGCGAACGCGATGGGCTTGCCGATCGTCCGTGTCGTTGCTGCGCCGAACGACAACGAGGGGACGCCGCTCAAGGAACCGTTCGAAGATTCGGACGATCCCGCGCGCCTGGTGAACTCGGGCCGCTTCAATGGCATGACGGTTTCCAAGGCGAATCAGGAGGTCGTCGCGTGGCTGGAGGATCACGAGCGCGGACGCGCAGTGGTGAACTTCCGGCTGCACGACTGGTGCATCTCGCGGCAACGCTATTGGGGGCCGCCGATCCCGATCATCTACTGCGACAAGTGCGGTCCCGTGCCGGTGCCGGAGAAGGACCTTCCGGTGGAGCTGCCGCGCGTGGCCGACTTCAAGCCGGACGATTCCGGCATCTCCCCGCTCGCGCGCGTGGAATCCTGGTATCGTGTGGCGTGCCCGACCTGCGGCGCACAGGCCCGGCGCGAAACCGACGTCTCCGACACGTTTCTCGACAGCTCGTGGTATTTCTTGCGCTATCCGAGCACGCAGTTGCAGAACGCGGCGTTTGATCCGGCGCTGACGGCAAAGTGGCTGCCGGTGAATTCGTACATCGGCGGCAACGAGCACGCGGTGCTTCACCTGTTGTACTCGCGCTTCATCACGATGGTGTTGCACGACGCGGGCCTCGTTCCATTCGACGAGCCCTTCAAGAAATTCCGCGCGCACGGACACATCATCAAAGACGGCGCCAAGATGTCCAAGACGCATGGCAACGTCGTCATTCCGGACACGATCATCGAGAACTGGGGCGCGGACTCGTTTCGCACGTACCTCATGTTCCTCGGCCCGTATGAGGAAGGCGGCGACTACCAGGATCGCGGCATCGCGGGAGTGCGCCGGTTTCTGGACCGTCTCTGGTCGTCCGTTGTGGAGGCGAGCAGCGACGGCAAGCCAGATGCGGATGTCATTCGCAAACTGCACAAGACAATCCGCAAGGTGACGGACGATGTCCCGAAGCTGAACTACAACACCGCTATCGCCGCGATGATGGAATACCTCAACGCGGTGCGTACCGGCGAGCGTCAAGCGAACCGGGCAGAAGTGGAGCCGCTGGTGCAACTCGTCGCGCCGTTTGCGCCGCACATCGCCGAGGAGCTGTGGGAACGGCTCGGCCACAAGAACAGTGTGTTCGATTCCAACTGGCCGAGCTTCGATACCAAGTTGGCTGCGGACGACATCATCACGGTCGCCGTTCAGGTCAACGGCAAGACGCGCGGAACGATTCAGCTCGCGCCCGACGCCTCACAGGACGATGCGATGACGGCAGCGATGGCGCAGGAGGGGATCGCAAAGTTCATTTCCGGCAAACCCGCGCGGGTGATCTTCGTGCGCGGGCGGATGCTCAACATCGTGCTTGGTGCTTAGTGCTTCGTAGACCATACAGCACGAAGCACGAAGCACGAGACACTGCAGCTAGAATCGGGCTCCCAAGGTTATCGGGATCGTCACCATCGGCTTGTCGGCCAGCACGTAGTGCACGCGCAGGTCGGCGATTCCCACGAAGAACGTCAGCGGCACTTCCAGCCCGCCCCCGAGATTGACGCCGGGTTTGGTGCCGTTGCCGGTGGAGCGGTAGACCGCGATGCCTCCGAGCACGAATGCGCTCGACGCGCCCTTGGGCCTGCGCGCCAGAATCGAACCGCCGAGTGACGTGAGGTTCATGTCGCTGGTGCCGACGGCTCCGGCCTTCTTGTCGAAGCGCTGGTAGGCGAGTTCGAGTCGGAACGAGTAGGGCTGATCGGCGGCCGAGAAATCGATGAGGCCTTCCATCAAGTAGCCGGCCGCGTTGGTCTTGGCGAGCTGGCCAATCGGCAGTGCAATGCCGCCGCCGAATCCGCCCGACGCACCGATCGTCGGCGAGGCGGGGGGAACGGTTTGCTGCGCAGCCATCGGAGCGGCGCCGCACAGGGCCGTGATCACTGCAATCGAGACTAGTCGTCGCATTGGGTTTCGGTCGGAGGTTAGGTCACGAGCCGGCTGATCCACTCACCAGCGAAGTACCCCGCAATTGCCACGCCGAGCCCGACGACAAACATGTCGAGTCCGGACCGGAAAACGCTGCGGCCCGTGAACACCGACCGCGCGGCGCCTACCAGCCAGTGTGACAGCATGGACACGGCGAACGACACGATGATCGCGGTCTTGCCGTCCCACACGAGGAACGGGAATACCGGGATCATCGCACCGACGGCGGTGGCCGAGCCAGTCACCCAGGCTTCGCGCATCGGCGACATGCCGGGAGCGCCAATGCCGAGTTCCTCCTGCACTTTTTCCCGGAGCATCCGTTCTGGATCGGCCATCACTTGCGTTGCGAGACGCAGCGCCGTTTCACGATCCATGCCCTTGGCTTCGTACAACAGCGCCAACTCGTCGCGCTCGACCTCCGGCATCATCGCGATCTCGTCCCGCTCCATCGCGATTTCGTGTGCGTACACCTCCTGTTGGCTCTTGGCCGCGAGGTATCCGCTGCTGCCCATCGAGAGCGCGTCGGCGATGACGCCGGCGACGCCGGCCACGATGACCGTGCTGTGCTGTGCCGACACCGATGCACCGATGACTCCGGCTACGAGGCCGAAGTTCGCGGTGAGTCCGTCGTTGAATCCGTAGACCAGGTTGCGGAGGAAGCCGCCGGACTCTGTCCGGTGCCACGGCTCGCCGGTTCTTCCCGCGATCTTGTTGAGCGCCTCCGCGTGCTGCGCGGATTCTTTGGCCAGCGTGAGCGCCTCGCCCTTCCCATCAACCCCCGAAGCGGTGCTGCGGTGCATCGAGAGGTACCCTTTTACCTCACGGCCTTCCTCGGCCAGCAGCATGGGGAGCAGAAAGCCGGGGCCGAAGCGGCGGCCAAGCAATGCGAGCAGTCTCGTTCGCGACGTAGGCCGATGCTTGCCGGGGGGCCGGCCGTGCGTCGTGAGAAGCCTGGTCCAGACTTGTACGTGGCGATCCTCCACCTCGGCCAGCTTTCTATAGATAGAGCTCTTGCTCGAGTCGGACTCTGACTCAGCCAGGACCCGGTAAAGAAATGCCGCGTCCGCCTCATCCTGCCAGTGATGCTCGAAGGCGTGAAGATCAGGAGTTGGGGTCATGGTTGCAGGCACGCGTGAAACCTAAACAAACGGAGCACTCTGGTTGGAAACCTTTGGCTGGCTCGAAGGTGTCATACCGCCAGAACCCCAACCGCAGGTACAGGTCCACCATGTCCACCACATTCACCATGTCCACGAGATCGTTCATTCTTGGAGTCCCGCTCGCGCTGGTGCTGGCCGGCCAGGCCGCCGCGCAGGGTGAGGTCCGCTCCTTTTCGATTCAGCCGGGCGGACGCGCCTATACGTTCTCGACGAACGAAGACGGCGATCGCGCCGTGATTGGCGTCGGAACATCCACTGGAAGCGCTCGAGACACGCTCGGCGTACTCGTCAGCTCCGTCTACGCCGGTAGTCCGGCGGAGAAGGCGGGAATCGAAGAGGGTAGTCGCATCTCTTCGATCAACGGCGTGAACCTCAAGCTGGCAGCGGCAGACGTCGGCGACTGGGACATGGCCAGCGCGATGAGCCGCCGCCTCACCCGTGAGATGGGCAAGGTGAAGGCCGGGGATGAGGTTGAGCTCAGGGTGTATTCGGGCGGACAGGCCAAGACGATCAAAGTGAAGACCGTTTCGGCCGACGACCTCTTTGACTCCGGCAAGCGCGAAGTCCGCATCCGCGACAATGACCGAGCTGCGCTGGGTGTTTCGCTTGGCAGCAGCGGAAGCAAGCGCGACACGCTGGGCGTTCTACTCATGGGCATTGATGACGCGGGACCAGCCGGGAAGGCGGGCCTCGAGGAGGGCAATCGCATCCAGTCCATCAACGGCATCGATCTTCGCGTGAGCAAGGAAGACGCCGGTGATGCGTTCATCGGCAGTTCAAAGGTTCGCCGCCTGCAGCGCGAACTGGAAAAACTCAAGGCGGGCGATGAAGTGAACCTCAAGGTGTATCAGGGTGGTGGTCGTGTTCGCGACTTCAAGATCAAGACGGTGCCGCTGTCCGACCTGCCCCGCCACTCGGGATTCTCGTTCTTTGGCGGCGAAGGAATGCCGATGGCGATTCCTTCGCCGGCGCCGCCGGCGATGATGGAACTTCGTCGTGGTCTCGAAGAGTTGCGAGAGCCACTGACCCGAATCGCTCCCACGGCTCGCCGGGTGATGGGCAGGATCATCATCTAGCTGCCGGATTCAGGGTTGGACTAAAGGAGGCGGGGCTGTCAGCCCGCCTCCTTTTTTCGCGCCGCAGGGCCGTTACCGCGGGGGGTTCAACGGAGTCGCATGTAGGCGCCCCAAAAGGGGTTGCCTTAACGCGGGCCCCGTTCCCGCCGATACTTGTGTACAGATGAATCCCATGTCGGCCACGTGGCCTGAACTCCCCATCTCAGGCCCGCAGACGGTTTTTGACGACGTCTTCCGCATTGCCTTCGAGCAATCCGCGGAGGGCATCGCCATCACCATGCCGTCGGGCGAGCACCTGCATGCGAATCGCGCGTTCTGCGACTTCGTCGGCTATTCAGTCGAGGAGCTTCGCAATCGCCGAATGCTGGACCTGACGCACCCGGACGACCGCCCTCGCGCCAGTGCGGCACGCGATCGCCTGGTGCGGGGCGAGATCAGCCAGGTGAGCTGGGAACGCCGCTTCATTCACAAGTCGGGGCTGACGTTCTGGGCGCTGGTGAACACGACGCTTGTACGTGAACCGGAAGGCGACCCGGCGTACTTCATCTCGCAGATCATCGATATCAGCGACCGCAGGCTGGCTGAGGATGCGGTACGCGCTGCCGAGAACCGCTTGCGCGCGCTCATCGGCGCCATGCGGGATGCAATCGTGGTGTTGGACCGCACTGGCCGGTACGTGGACGTAGCCCCGAGCGCAACGGACGTGCTGCATCGCGCCCCGGCGGAGTTGCTGGGCCGCCGCCTTCACGACGTGTTTCCGTCGGCGCAGGCCGAGTCGTTCATCGGCGCGGTTGAACAGGCGTTGGCGACGCGCGCACCGGTGGAGCTGGCGTACGATCTGGAAGTGCGCGGTGAACGCTGCTGGTTCGACTCAACGTTCCTGCCCCAGGCCGGCGACCGCGTCGTGTGGATCGCGCGTGATGCCACCGGGCGCCGCCGCACAGAACAGGCTTTGCGCGAGAGTGAGGAGCAGCTGCGTCAGGCGCAGAAGATGGAGGCTGTGGGCCAGCTGGCCGGCGGCATTGCGCACGACTTCAACAACCTGCTCATGGCCATCATGAGCAACGCGGAGCTGGCAGCGGGCGACGTGAACGCCGCGTCCAGCGTCGCGGGCTACGTGGACGAGATCAAGAATGCGTCGCGCCGCGCCCGCTCGCTGACGCAGCAACTGTTGGCGTTCAGCCGTCGCCAAATGCTGCAGCCGGTTGTGCTGGATCTCAATTCGGTGGTCACCGAGTCGCAGTTGATGGTCCGCCGCCTGATGGGAGCGACGATCGCGATGGACGTGAAACTCAGCCCCGACCTTGGTCACGTCCGCGCGGACCCGGGGCAGCTGTCTCAGGTGCTCATCAACCTCGCGGTCAACGCGCGCGACGCGATGCCGCAGGGCGGCCGCCTCACGATTGCTTCCGCGAACATCGCGGTCAGCGGACGCGATGCGTCCAAGCCCGGCCTCAAGGAAGGCAGCTACGCCGCGCTGATCGTGCGCGACACCGGCACCGGTATGACTGAGGACGTATGCGCACGCGTGTTCGAACCGTTCTTCACTACGAAGCCGCCGGGTCAGGGCACCGGCCTTGGCTTGTCGACGGCGTACGGCATCGTGAAGCAGTCCGGCGGTTACATCGACGTCGAGAGCGCGCCTTCGGCGGGCACGACGTTCACCGTCTTGTTGCCGCTGGCGTCGGAGCCCGCGGCCGCAGTCGCGCCACCGGTAGTCGTGGAAGACATGACTCCGATGCACGGCACCATTCTCCTGGTCGAGGATGAAGCCGCCGTGCGCGACGCCACGCGACGCATGCTTGGCCGCCACGGATTCACGGTGGTGGAAGCCGCCAACGGCGTTGACGCCATGGATATCTGGGAGCGCCAGGGTCAGTCGATCGACGTTGTCCTCACCGATGTCGTGATGCCCTCGATGGGCGGCGCCGACCTGGTGCGTTCGCTACGCCAGCGGCGGCCCGGACTTCGCGTCGTGTACATGTCCGGCTATACGCAGGGCGCGCTGGATATTTCCGAGATCGACGAGTCCACGACGCGCTTCCTGAACAAGCCCTTCACGTACGACCAGCTGCTCGCGACACTACGAGTGCTGCTTCAGAACTCGACCTGACCACCCATCTCCACCACGCGATTGGGCGGGATGCCGAACGACTCCGTGGCTGAGCGAGCGTTGCGGTGCAGGAACACGAAGAGCTTCTTGCGCCAGCGGGACATGTCGGTGAACTCCGCGTCTTCCGGCATGCGGCGGTTGCCGGGCTTGGGTCCGCGATGGTGGTCGAGGACCAGGATGCGTTCGCGGCCGAGGTAGAACGTTGTTTCGTTCTGCTTGGCGCGCAGCCCCAGCTGCCGCAGGCGGTACAGGATCTCCGGGATGTCTGGCGTCTCCATGAAGCCATAGCGCGCGGTGACGCGATGAAATCCATGTTCGAGCCGATCCAGCGACAGTCGCTCTTCGGACCTGACCTCCGGCACGTCCTGCGTCTTGATCGACATCAGCACTACCTGTTCGTGCAAGACCTTGTTGTGCTTGAGGTGGTGCAACAGCACCACCGGCACTCCATCGGTGACCGATGTCATGAATACGGCTGTGCCCGGAACGCGATGCGGCTTCTTGCGGGCTATGTCGCTGAGGAACAGGTCGAGCGGGAGCGAGCCGGAGTTGAGGATCTGGTTGAGCATCGCGCGTCCGGTCTTCCAGGTCGCGAGGATCACGAAGATCACGAGCGCGATAAGCAGCGTGACCCAGCCACCGTGCGAGATCTTGACGGCGTTGGCGGCGAAGAAGGCCGCGTCCGTGACCAGGAAGACGGTCATGAAGGCCACCAGCGCGAACACCGACCACTTCCACCGGCGCTTGGCCAATACGGTGTACAGGATCGTCGTGATGGAAAACGCGCCGGTCACCGCGATGCCGTACGCCGCCGAAAGGCTGGCTGCCGTCTGAAAGCCCACCACGAGCAAGACGCAGCCGACCATGATCACGTAGTTGATCTCGGGTACGTAGATCTGTCCGGCTTGCTTGTACGACGTATGGATGATGCTCAGCCTCGGTGAGAAACCCAACTGCATGCACTGCTGCGCCAGCGAGAACGCCCCGGAGATCATCGCCTGAGACGCGACCACGGTCGCAGCCGTCGCCAGGATAATCAGCGGAACCAGCAACTGGCGCGGGGCCAAGCTGTAGAACGGATTGTCCGCGGCGGACGCGTCGCGCAGCAGTAGTGCTCCCTGACCGTAGTAGTTCAGCAGGAGGCACGGCAGGGCAACCGCGAACCACGCGTAGCGGATCGGCCGCTTGCCGAAATGTCCCATGTCGGCGTATAGCGCTTCGGCACCTGTGATCGCCAGCACCACCGCGCCCAGGACGTAGAAGCCGTCGGCACCGTTGTGAACGAAAAACAGGACGGCGTGGTGAGGACTCAGCGCCGACAGGATGTGCGGTTCCTTGATGATCTCCAGTGCGCCTAGGGTGGCGATCACCACGAACCACACGAGTGTGACCGGGCCGAACAGGTAGCCGACGCGAGCAGTGCCGTACTTCTGGACCGAAAACAGGGCAATCAGGAGGGCCAGCGTGATCGGCATGATCCAGCGCTCGAGCCCCGGGGTCACTTCTTTCAATCCCTCGACGGCGCCAAGCATCGAGATGGCCGGCGTGATCATGCCGTCGCCGAGCAACAGCGCCGTGCCGAACATCGCCAGAACAATGTAGAACTTGCGACGTCCTTTGCCGCCGTCGTCCTTCTCGTGCTGGAGCACCAGCGCCAGCAACGACATCATGCCGCCCTCGCCGCGGTTGTCCGCGCGAACCACGAGCAGCAAGTACTTGATGCTCACGACTCCGATCAGTGCCCACGTAATGAGCGACAGCAGTCCATAGACGTTCGAATGCGAGGCGGCGTAGGCGTGCGCGCCGATGAACCCCTCTTTGAAGGCATACAACGGACTTGTGCCGATGTCGCCATAGACGATGCCCAGTGCCGTCAGAGACAGCAGTGCCAGGCGACGACCCGTAGGGTGTTCCTCGGCGTGCCCGCGCTGCGGTGGCACTTGCGGGACGACCACGCTGGGGCGCGGTTCGCGCGGCGGCGGTGGGGACTCCGGGTTTGACGGCGGTGCTTGGTCGACCAATCGCCCTCGCGAACGCAAACCAAAGAAAAAACGGGTCGCGGCGGAAAGCCGCGACCCGAGCGAAGAATCTACCGACCGAACCCGCGAGGTCTAGCCGCCAGCCTTCTTTGCCAAACCGTCCAGCTCCGCCGCCGCCCTTGCCAGGACGTCGCGGACCTGATTCAGCTTCTCCTTGTCGTTGACGTTTCGCGACGCGATGACGAACGCGTTCTTGGCGAGATCGCGAAAGGCGCCGTTCACCTCCATCATCGGCGTGTCGAGAAAGCCCTCCATGAATTCGGAGATGCGTTCGAATATCGAGTCGACCGTGGTGCTGTTTTCCTGGAGATACGTCGTGCCCTCGGGCGTGATGGAGTAGACCTTTCGTCCGCCCTCGTCGGTGTTGGCCTTGGCGTATCCCATGTCCTCAAGCATGGTCAGCGTCGGGTACACCGTGCCCGGGCTGGGGGAATAGGCGCCACCAAAGCGATCTTCCAACTCCTTGATCACCTCGTAGCCGTGGCGAGGCTTTTCCTCGAGCAGGCGCAGGATGACGTATTTGAGGTCACCCTGCTCGAACATGCGTCCCATGCGGCCGCGGTGGTGGCGTCCCTTGCGTCCCCAGAACTCGGACCCGTCAAAGCCGCCGCCCCATGCCCATCGACTGCGGGCATCCCAGCAGCCGCGGTGGCCCATTGGAATCCCGAACGCGAATGACTTGAACATTGAATCCTCCGATATATCGAAGTTGTATCTTGGAGTGAACGATATATCGAAGATAGCACTTGTCAATGGCCGCTCTCGGCGGGCCCTCATTTGTTCTCGGCCGCGCCTTCGGCGCGGATGCTTCGCTGTTCTCGGCGGGCGCTTCGCGCCCGATCTCGGTCAGCTTGCGCGAGAAGCCACGGCAAATCGACGCGCGAAGCGCGGCGCTTAGAACGTGAGGCCGCCGAAGGCGGCCGAGATCGGGCGGCCGTAGGCCGACCCGCCGAGAACGAGTAGCGCTAAGCGCTACTCGTAGCGCAAGGCGACAATCGGGTCCAGCGTCGCGGCGCGTTTAGCCGGCCAAACGCCAAACACCACGCCGACGACGGCAGAGAACAGGAACGCGAGGCCAACGGCGCTCATGGAGACTTTCACATTCCACGCGAACGCCTTGCTCATTCCCATCGCGCCGCCGCTTCCGACCAGGATCCCGATTATTCCGCCAAGGCAGCACAGCACAACGGCCTCGATCAGGAACTGAAGCAGGATGTTGGCACGCGTGGCGCCGAGGGCCTTCCGGATGCCGATCTCGCGCGTCCGCTCGGTGACCGACACCAGCATGATGTTCATGATGCCGATGCCGCCCACGAGCAGGCTCACGGCCGCGATGCCGGACAGCAGGTACGTAAACACCTGCGTCGTTTCACCCAACGTGTTCAGGAAATCTGCCTGACTGCGCATTTGGAAATCGTCCGCAGCGCCCTGACGCAGGCGATGCTCACGGCGAAGGATCTTCTGGATCGACGCCATCGCATCCGGAATCTCCTCCTCGCTGCTGGCAAGAACGCTGATGGAGCGCAGGCGGTCCGTGCCCTGAACGCGAAAGCGTGCAGTGGTGATTGGAATAAGGATCTGTTCGTCCGGGTTACCGCCAAAACCGGAAGATTGTCCCTTGGACTGAAGCACGCCCACCACCTGGAACTGGATGCCCTTGATGCGAATGCTTTCATCCAGGAGGCTCATTGTGTCGAGCCCCATGTTCACGGCAACGGCAGGGCCAACCACGGCCACGCGCGACATCGCCTCGGTCTCGGCCGTGGTAAACATCCGGCCACCCGCGAGCTTGTATTTGCGGACCTCGAGATAGTTGGGCGATGTGCCAACGATGGAGACGTTGGTGTTCTTGTTCGAGTACGTGACCTGTTGATTCCGCGCCATTTCCGGCTGCACCGACGTGAAGTGCTCGCCGCGCTCGATGAGCGCGTCAGCTTCCTTCATCGTGAGCTTGGCCTGCTGATCCTGAATCACGACGCCCATTCCGCGCTGCGCACCCGGGTTTACCGTGAGCAGCGTGGTGCCGAGCGAGGAGATACGGTCCTTGACCGCGGACTGCGCGCCGGTGCCGAGTGCGACCATTGCGATCACGGCCGCGACGCCGATCACGATGCCGAGCATCGTGAGCATGGAGCGCAGCTTGTTGGCGCGAAGCGCGCCAAGCGCGACCGAGAGAACTTCGCCGAAAAGCATGGTTCGATCTATCGGTTAGCGACCGGGCGGGTTGCCCTGCGGACGCGGCTGGTTTCCACCGCCACCGCCTGGGCCACCGCCGGCCGGCTGGTTCGAGCTCATGCCCGGGACGCCGCCCATGCCAGCGCGCATGCGGTCGTTCTGCGCCTGACGCTGAGCCTGGAGCGCGAGGGACGCGAGAAGGGCAACTTGCTCGCCTTCCTGGAGACCGCTCACGACTTCCGTGTAGTCAAAATTGCTGGCGCCGAGCATCACCACGCGCGGCTCGAACGTTTTGTCCTTGACCACAAACACCAGGCCCTGACGAACGCGCTGACCGCCGCCGCCGCGCTCCGCGTTGCCCATCTGGAGCTGCGGTGCCGCGCCCTGGGTCGGAGCTCCCTGAACGTTGCCCGTCGGACGGTCGCCGGGCGCGCTGCGATCACCACCGTTCGCCCCACCGGGCGCGCCGCCGCCGCTGGCGCGCATCTCCTTCATCCGGCATGCGCCAGCGGTGCGTGCATCCACGCCGATGGCGGCGTACACCGCATTCTGCTCGTCGCGCAGCGCACGTCGATCAGCGTCCGGCGCGCGCATCTGGGTGCTCAAGTCGTCGAGCTTCTTGGAGTCGGCCGGTTTCTTGGCCAGAGCTGCCTTCACGTCGGCGCACTGCTGGTCCGTGACTTCGGGCATCTGGAAGCCGCCACCACCCTGGCCGCCCTGGCCACCGCCGCCCTGTGCCGGAGCGAGATCAACTTCACCGGGCGATGTCTTCGTATTGCCGCCCGGGGCGTTGCCCCCTCCGTTGCGGCCGCCCATGCCGCCGCCGAATCCACCGGTGCCACGTCCTTGAGCGCGCAGCTGAGCCTGTACGCTGTCCGGATCGAGGCCAAGCATCGGCGCCATGGCGATCGCGTCGCGCGTGTTCTTGATCGCGTCGTTGGGCACTGCGATCACGCCGGGGCGCATTTCGATCTGCACTTGAACCTCACCGTTCATGCCGGGACGGAGCGCGCCGTCGAGGTTACTGAGCGAGACCAGCACCGGGAACAGGGTGACACCCTGCTGCACGACGGCCTGCGGCTCGATCTTCTCCACGGCGCCCTGGAAGCGGCGGTCGGGATACGCGTCGACGACGACAACCGCCGGCTGGCCCGCGCGGATCTGGCCGATGTCAGTTTCGTTGAACTGGGCGCGCATCCGGACCTTGGTGAGGTCCGCCATTTTGATGATCGTCGTGCCGCCGCTGACCGAGCTGCTGGCGGACGCGATGACCATGCCGAGCGAGACAGGCTTCTCGATGACAGTGCCTGCGACCGACGCCTGTACCGTTGCGTCTTCGAGGCGCTGCTTGGCCAAGTCCAGGTTGGCGCGCTGACGAATGACTGTCGCATTGGAGTTGGCGAGTTCGAGCGCCGCGGTCTCGTGCTCCTGCGCGGTGATGACCTTCTGCTCGAACATCTCGTCGGAGCGCTTCTTCTGGGCCTGCGAGACGTTCAGTCGTGCCTCGGCCGCGACCAAGTCCGCTTTGGCCTGGTCGAACTGGTTGGTCACGTCGCGCGCGTCGATCTGCACGATGAGGTCGCCGGGGCGAACCTGAGTGCCGGTCTCCACCGGCATCCGGGTGATCAGCCCGCCCGCTTTGGACTTCACTTCGACAACATTGATCGGCTCGACCACGCCGTTTGCCTGCGCGTCGACGACGATGTCGCGGCGAGCGACTGCGGCCGTGGAGACACTGCCGACGCGCGCCTGATTGCGGCTGCAGGCCGGAGCGAGGATGGTCGCGCCGAGCGCGACGACGAGTACTGAACGCTTGATGATCATTGCAAGTCCCGGCCGATGATGGCTTCGATCTGGGCGCGCGCGATGCGATAGTCCTGCCGGGCCTGAATCAGCGCGGCGCGGGCCTGGTTGAGCGTGGATTGAGACGTGAGGAGGTCGAGCAGCGTCGAAGCGCCCAGCGTGTAGCGCTGGTTCATGACGCGAAGGTCTTCCTGCGCAGCCACCAGCGATGCCTGCTGGATGCTGATGCGTTCCTCGGCGGTGCGCAGGGCGCCGAGCTGTTGCACGATGTTCTGCTGCGCCAAGAGGCGCGATTCGCGCAACTGGGCGGACGCGTTGTCGTGCGACACTTTGGCGCGGAGGACGTTGTCCTCGCGCGTGAAGTTGTTGAACAGCGGAAAGCTGGCGCTGAACCCGATGGTCGAGCCATACAGGAAGCGTCTGGTGCTGTCACTGCTGAATCCCCACGGATTAGTGCCGTTACCGCTGTAGCCGAGCGACATGCTGACGCGCGGCATGTATGTGGACTTGGACGACCGCTCGGCAGCCCTGGCGGCGGCCACGCTCATCGTGGCTTGCTGCACGGCCGGACCCTGAAGGGCCATCTGGAACACGCCGAGTGTGTCGATGGGCACGATCGCAAAGTTCGCGGTGTCCGCCGGATTGGCTGTGACCATGAACGGTGTCCCCACCAGACGGGTCAGCGTGGCGCTGGCGACGCGGACACTGTTCTGCGCGGTGAGGATCGCGAGCCGCGCGTTGCCGACCGTGATCGCCGAGCGCAGCGAGTCCGACACCGTGGCTGCGCCCGCGCGAACCCGCGCGACCGACGCCCGCTGGGACGCCAACGCTTGTTCCAACTGTGCTCGGGCGGAGGCATCGGACTCGCGGGCAGCGAGCACGTTGGCGTACTGCGTTTTTACCTGGAGAGCGACGCTGTACTTGACCGCGACCTCGTTGGCTTCGGCGGCGTCAACGTCAGAGCGACGTGCCTGCAGGTCGTTGTAGCGTCGCATGCCATCCCACAGCTCGAGGCTCGCATTCAGGCCGGCGCTGTAGTTCCACGGCGAGTTTGAGGTGACGATGTTGTTGCTGATCGGGTCGAACCGCTGCGAGGCCTGCTTGTTCGATCCGGCGCTGGTGTTGAGGCTGGGCAAGTAGGAGCCGTACAGCGACCGTATAGACGATGAGGTCGTGCGCAACTGGCCGCGCGCCTGCACGGCAGACGGCGCGTTGCGCTGCGCCAGCGCAACTGCTTCCGGGAGCGTGATTGGGCGAAGCGTATCCGGCCGGGGCAACTGGGCTGCGGCAACAACCGGCACGAACGCGAGCGCGAAAAGACTTCTATACATCGTTAATTCCTGCAGGTGACTGCGGATTTTTTGGTGGCGGCAACCGAATCGCGACGAACCTTCTCGAGGCTGTCACGGCGGGCCATTTCTGCGCGACGCATCTCGAGCTTGGCGAGCTGCGCCGGAGTGAGAATGGCGTCCATCTGCTTGCGACCTGCGGCCCGGATCGAATCGATGATGGGGCGCACCGGCTTCATGACCGCGCCAAGCTGACAGTTCTGCTCGTCGAGGAGCGAATCCGCCCGTACGCGCTGGGCGTCGGTCATCTCCAGGTCGTTGTACATGCGCGGGCGGGGACCCCAACTGCCGTGCGGCTTGTCACCCCACATGCGGTCCGCCGTAAAGCCGAGCGCCCCGCCCACGAGGACGGCGCCGAGGAGGAAGAACAGGGCCTGCTGTTTGGAGCGCTGCATCTATCGGTTCCCTCTGGGCGGTCTGGTCATGATGTAGCGGAACGTGCCTTCGCGGCCGTGCAGCGTCGGGCGCACAGCGGTCTCCATCGGCAAGGTGGTGGGCGTCAGCATGTCCTCGAACGCCAGTTCCTGCTCGGCCTGATAGCTGCGGACCACGGCGACGCTGGTTGCGAGCAACAGAATGGCGGCGGCAACGAGGGCTGGCCGGACCCAATGGTCGAGCTCGTCCCACCAGGCGATCGTCTTGGGCTCGGTAAGCCGGGACAGGATGCGGGCCTGGAGGTCGCGCCAATAGGTGTCCTCCGTGGGGGCGGCATAGATCTGCCGCAAACCGCGGGTGACAAGCTCGTCGCCTTCGTCGTGCAGCTTCAGATGGTCGCTCATGAGTCGCTCCGTAAATCCTTCAGCAGGCGCCGCAGCGCGGCGCGCGCATGGTGCAGGTCCGACCGGGCCGTACCCTCGGGGATCCCGAGCATTTTTCCGATCTCGCCGTGCGTGAACCCTTCAACGTCGTGCAACACAATCACTGATCTCTGCCGGTCCGTGAGATGCGTGAGAGCGGCGGTCAACCGAGTCCGCAACTCATCCGCTTCGCCCGGATCCCGAAAGGGCATGGCCACCGTTTCCGGCAGCTCGTCCGCGTCGCGCACCTTGCGTCGCCGGACCAAGTCCAGCGCAGCATTTGCCACGATTCGGTTGAGCCAGGCGCCGAAGGGCTGATCGGAACGGAAGCGATCCATCGCGCGGAACGCGTGGAGGAATCCGTCCTGAACCGCGTCTTCGGCATCCTCGTGCGAGAGAACGATTGCCCGCGCCACCGAGTATGCCCGCCGATGATGCAAGCGAACCAACTCGGCGAACGCCGTCTCGCTGCCCTTTTGGGCGGCGATGACGTGATCCCGCTCGGTCACACCGATCACTGCCTCAGACCGCATGGGCAGCGTCCACTGCGACTGGTACGGAATCGCGGTAGCCATTCTCTCCGAAAACAGTTGTACTGCAAGACTTACGCACCGGTCCGTTGGTTCGTTGGGGAGCGTGGGACGCGCTGGATGGCGCTACCGCCGACGCTCACGAGGTGGCGGCAGGGGGCCCTGCGAGACCGAGCGCGACGGCCGACGCGCGCATTGCGTCGACCACGAATTGAATGTGTTCGTCGAGTTCGACGCCGAGATCCTGTGCGCCGTTAATAACGTCGTCGCGATTCACGCCGCGCGCGAATGCCTTGTCCTTCATTTTTTTCTTCACGGACCGCGCGTCCACCTCGAGCACGCTCTTCGAAGGGCGCACGAGCGCGGTGGCAGTAATGAGACCGGTGAGTTCGTCCACGGCGAAGAGGGCCTTGGCCATGCGTGTTTCGCGCGGGACGCCGCTGTACGTAGCGTGGCCGAGGATGGCTTGCAGGATGTCGTCTGGCCAACCCTTTTCGCTCAGGACGCGAACGCCGTGCGCGGGGTGCTGTTCCGTCGCGGAGTGTTCGGCGTTGGGGAACTTCTCGTAGTCAAAGTCGTGGATCAGGCCGGCCAGGCCCCAGCGCTCCGGATCCTCACCGAACTTCGCTGCGTAAGCGCGCATCGCGCACTCGACGGCCAGCATGTGCTTTCTCAACGATTCGCTGGCGGTGTACTCGTGCATCAGCGCGAGCGCGCTGTCGCGCGAGGGAAGGCCGGTGGGCATACTCTATAGAATACTGCCCACGGGCGGGCCGGTCGACCGCCCAGCGCTGAAGCGCTACGGGGCTTTGGTCGCCTCGGCGTGCCGCGCGTATGCGTTGTTCGTGAGATAGACGACGGTGCGCATGAGGCCGAGGAGTACGACGGCGCCGATGATCAGGCCCATGAATGCAGCGCGGGCGTCGGCTTTGTGGTCGTGCGAAGACATAGGAAGGAGGAAGGGGGAAGGAGGAAGGAGGCTCAGCCTTCGACTCGGACCGAATTCATCACGTCATTCTGCTTGATCTGCTTCATGGCGTCGAGGCCCTTGGTGATTTGGCCGAACACGGTGTGAACGCCGTTGAGGTGGCGGGTGTTCGCCTCACTCAGCACCATAAAGAACTGGCTGCCACCGGTGTCCTTGCCGGCGTGCGCCATCGAGAGCGCGCCAACCGCATGCTTGCGCGGATTGTTGGCCGTCTCGCATTTGATCTTGTAACCGGGGCCGCCGGTACCCGCGGGGCCACTGTTGTCGCGCGAGTACGGGTCGCCGCCCTGGACGACGAAGTCCGGAAGGACGCGGTGGAACTTGACTCCGTCGTAGAACTTGGCGTTCGCGAGTTTTTCGAAGTTCGCCACGGTTCCCGGTGCGTCCTTGTCGTACAGCTCCGCGACGATGGTGCCGCGATTGGTCTCGAAAGTGGCGATTTTTGGCATGACTGAATCTAGGAAGGAGGAAGGAGGAAGGGGGAAGGAGAGACGGCGGGTTCCTTCCGCCTTCCTCCTTCCTACGCTCTTGGTTTCGCGGAGGCCGTGAACTTGTACACGCGCTCCACTTTGCAGCCGGCCAGCATTGCTGGCGAGAACGTCATGCGCGGCAGCAGCGCGTTGAGGTTGCGTGGGAACCACTCGTTGGACGTCTCGATCACCTTGAGTGTGCTCGTCCGTGCCTTGCCGAGGGTGTCGATGACGACATCCGCCTTGAATGACATGCCCTTCTTGTCGATGTCGGCCTGAACCGAAGCCGGCGTCGGCACAAACGGACGCGGACCCGCGACCAACTCGGGCAGCCGATCCACCTCCAGATCCGCTTCGGCGGCAGCGCGGCGTCGCGCCTCGACGCAGTCGCCGGGCTGCACCGGCGCCATGGTCATCGGGCGGACAGCCATGACCTTCTCCGAAGTCGCTGGCTTGGCGCAAGCGGTCACGACCGCGACGACGCAGGCCGTGGCAAGGAGTGCAGACTTCACGAAGGTACGGTTGAGGAAGGACAGAGTGTGTGAATCACGCAGCGATCGCAGTGCGGCCGGCGAGCGTCGCACACCGCGCGTCCGTGCGAAATGAGCAGGTGGGCCAGCAGCGTCCACCGGTCGCGGGGAAACATAGCCATCAGGTCCTGCTCGATCTTGACCGCATCGGTCTGCTTCGTGAGGCCCAGTCGCTGGCTCAGTCGCGTGACGTGCGTGTCCACGACGACGCCTTCGTCGCGGCCAAACGCGTTTCCGAGGACAACGTTGGCGGTCTTCCGGCCGACGCCGGGCAGCGCATGCAGTGCATCCAGCGTGTCCGGGATCTCCCCGCCGTGTTGTTCGACGACGCCGTTGGCCATGCCCAGCAGGCTCTTCGTCTTGTTGTTGAAGAAGCCCGTGCTGCGAATCATCTCCTGAAGCTCGAGCGGATTGGCGATCGCGAGCGCGCGTGCGTCCGGATACTTCGCGAACAGCGCGGGCGTCACCAAGTTCACGCGCTTGTCCGTGCACTGCGCGCTGAGAATGGTGGCGACCAGCAACTCGTACGGTGTGCGGAAGTTCAGCGCGCAGTGCGCGTCCGGATATTCAGTGGCGAGGCGGTCAAAGAGCCTTTTTGCCGGCGCCTTCTTCGAGACCACGCGCTTCTTCGTGACCATGCGCTTCTTCGTGACTGCGCGCTTCTTCGGGGCGGCGCGGCGCTGCAGGGCGCGTCGCGCCATCAGCGCATGCCTTCGACGCCTGCGGCGATGTGCAACCGGTCGACCAGCTCGTGCAACTGCTTTTCGGTGACGTCCAGTTCCTGCGCGGCGCCTTCCTTGTCGAGCAGACCGGCGCGAATCGAAATTGACACCTGGTTGATGTACCGGATCTTGTTCAGGATCTCTTCCGTCACCTTGCGTAACTCGAAGAAACGCCGCTTCTCGGACAGCGCGCGGCGATACCGTAGCGCGAGTTCCGGCACGGTTAGCCGCTGCGCCAGCACCAGAACCTCGTCACGGGCGCGGCCGGGCAGGGCGCCGCGATCGGGAATAGCGACCTCGGGGTCTCGCTTGTCGGCGAACCAGAGACGGCCCACGTACTCGATGCCGTCGAACGCTACCCGGCACGACACCGACAATTGCTTGCCGTCGTGCTCGAAGTCCGCGATATGTGGCTGAACGATGTCGTGAAGCGCCATGCGTTGTCCGGTCGTTCTAGGCTGAGTCGCCCTGCTCGCGGAGGAATGCGTCCACCGCGGCGAAGAGCGCTGCCGGTTGTTCTACGTACGGCACGTGGCCGCAATTCTCGATCACTACGAGCTTGGCACTCATCAGGCGAGCGCAGGTCTCGGATGATGCGAGCGGAATCGGATCCTGCCGCCCGTGGGTGATAAGCGTTGGCAAACGAATCGAAGCCAGGCGACCATCCGCCGCAAGGTCAAACTCCCCCAGACTGTCCCACACGGACTGCTGAACCCGGGCCGAAATTCGAAATGGCGTGAGGTCGCGCGAGGAATCCGGATCGGCGAAGTAGGGCGACACGCTCAGCTCGAACGTGCGTTGGCGGTGCGCGTCAGGGTCCTGCGCGCGCAGCCCTGATGCGGCAAGCTGCTCCCGTAGCCGCGCGACTGCCGGGCTGTTGAGGCGCTTGGAGAATTCACGTTCGAAAACGTCGCGATGCTTGCGCGAGATCGGCGCCGGGTCGATCAACACCAGCGTCGCGGGAGACGGCAGCGACTTGTCCTTCGCAGCTTCGGCGGCATACAGAATCGCGAGCATCGCGCCCCAGGAGTAGCCGACGATTGTCGGGGCCTCGAGCTCGAACTCGCGGATGACGGTGGCCAGGTCCTGCACCTGCGTCTGCCATGTGATCGTTGCCAGCGCGTCCGTCTTCGATTTTCCGCCGCCACGTTGGTCGTAGAAGATCAGTTCGCGACTTCCGTCGGTGCCGCCGAGTGCCAACATCTGCGGCAGCAAGTAGTCGTGGTGCGCGCCGGGTCCGCCGTGCAGCACGAGGATCGGAGCCGGACCGGGAACGCCATAGCGCGCCCAGTAAAGTGGCGCTTCGGTGCTGCGAGTAACTCCGGATTCTCGAGGCGGTGGAATCGGGCGTGGCATCTAACTGTGCTCGGCGGCGCCGCATGGCGGCGCCGATTGATGTGCTCGGCCGAGAACAGTCAAGAGCCTCGGCGGCCGAGTTTCACGCTCAACGTCAGCCGTTGGCCGTCGCGCATGACAACGATGTCCACGACGTCGCCCGGTTTGTGCGAGTACATGGCGTCCGAGTAGGTCTGGAGGTCGCTGACCGCCTTGCCGCCGAACGCGACGATGATGTCCCCAGCCTTGATTCCGGCCGAGTCGGCGGGACTACCCGCGCGAACGCCGGTGAGCTTGAGCCCCTTGATCTCCGGCGAGCCCATGTCCGGAATGGACCCGAGATAGACCTGCGACCCAGCCGTGGCAGCTACCGGGGCGGGCGCAGCCGCGCGGACGAATGACAGTCGCGAATCACGGCGGTCGAGTTCGCGGGCGACTTGTTCGGCGAGCGCGACGATCTTTGCGGCGCCGGCGGCATTCACCTTGTCGGCGTCGTCAGTCGCCCTGTGGTAGTCCGTGTGCGTGTTCGTGAAGAAGTGCAGCACTGGCATGTTCTTCGCGAAGAACGAGGCGTGATCCGACGCGCCAAATCCGTCGCCGAACGCGCGCACGCGCAACCCGACGGCCGCGTTGGCGCTGTCGATGATTGCGGGCCACTCACGGGCCGTTCCGGCCCCGAGCGCCATGAGTTCGTCGCTGCGAAGGCGGCCGACCATGTCGAAGTTGAGCATGGCAACGATGCTGTCCACCGGCACCGGCGAGTGCTCCACGAAATACTGTGATCCCAGCAATCCCAGTTCTTCGCCGCTGAAGTTCACGAACACCACGGTGCGACGCAGCGGCCGCGCGCTGATGAGTCGCGCGAGCTCAAGCACTACCGCCGATCCCGAGGCGTTGTCGTCTGCGCCATTGCGAATGGCATCCTTTGCTTCAGGATCGAGTGCGCTCGCAGGGGAGCGGCCGAGGTGGTCCAGGTGGGCGCCGATGACAATCACCTGGTTGCGCACTCGTGCATCGCTGCCGGGTTGGTAGGCCACGACGTTCTGCGTCTGCACCGCGTTGAGCCCACCCATGTGAGCAAGCATCGCGGAGCGCGCCGTGTACGTCTGAAGGAATCCTGGGGCGTAAGACTTTAGGCCCAGCGCCGAATAGCGCTGCGCGGCCCAGAACGATGCGGTGTCCAATCCCGGCGTGCCGGTCCCGCGGCCTTCGAGTCGGTCGGCGGAGAGGTATTCGATGTCGCGTCGGATTCGGAGAGAGTCGGGGGCCAGGGCCACGTTTCCACCACGCGTTCCGCCCGCGCAGGCGGTGAGCTGAACCGTCAACACGGCGAGCGCGGCAATGGACGTCTTTTTCATAGGAGAATTGTAAGCCGCGCGTTCTGGCGGCGTGGGTGCAGCGATTCTAGCTTCCCGTTTGGTCGTCACGCCTTACCCGAGTGCCTCGAAGCCGGGGCCACCGCACCGCATGGATCAATCATCGACCTTCGCCCGACACTTCAGCCGCTTAGTGTGGCTGCTGATGAACGAGAGCGGTAGCGTCGATGAGCAGAAAATGGCGCTGCGGGCGCTCGTTCAGGTAAGCAAGGGCGGCGCCGTGGAACTCGAGGCCCGCGAACGGGAGTTGCGCGCCGGCGACGCAGTCGTGCCAGGTGTGCTGACTGGCGTGCAGGACTTCGTAGCCCAGATGGTCGCGCACTCGCTGCGATCGCTCCGCATGGAAGAGGGCGTTGGACCCGCGGACTTGATTGGCCTCGCGCGCATCGTGTCGGCGCCCGCCGGGGCATTCGACGGCGGCGCGCACGTTCGCGAGAAGCTCGCCGCGCTCGGCGCGACTGGGATTTCGTTCGTGCCGATTCAGGCGTCGGAACACCGACCTCTTGAGGCCGCCACCCCGGCGCCACAGGAGGCGGTGGTCAACCAACCGGTGGCGGAACCCGTGACCGCGCCCGCGTCGATTGCGCCGAGCGAAGCAACGCCCACCGCAGTCGCGGCGGAGGAAGCGCCGACGGCCGGACCTGCAGCGCTGACGCCAGCGGCAGCGCCCGATCCAGCGTCGCCGCCAGCGCCGGTTCCAGCGCCGGTTCCAGCGCCGGCTCCAGTGCCACCTCCAACGATTGCTCCACGGCCGTCTCTCGAAGCGCGCAAAGTCAGTGAGCAGTCGGCGGCGTTGCTGGCGCAGCTCTCCGGCCGCTCCGTCACGACGCTCTCGCCGGAAGAGTTGCTCGATGCGCTGGCGAAGACTGCCACCGCGAAAGACGTCGGCCCAACCACGAAACTGTTGGACGACCTGGTATCTGTCGCGGAATTCTCGGCGCGAACCGCCAAGCCCATCATTGTCGCGGAAATTCTGAAGGGCGTCAGCGCCCTGCAGGCGAAGCAAAAGGACGCTGACATCCGCAGCGCGTTTGGCCTCGCGATGCGTCGCTTGTTGAAACCGGCCCTGCTTCGCGCCGTGGCCACTCTGATCGTGAAAGCGCCCGACAAGCGGCAGTTGGTGTATGAAGTGCTTCAGGCCACGGCGGAGGACGGCGCCGAAGCCGTGATCGAACAGGTAAGCCAGGCGCGCAACGCCGAGGAGCGGAAGACCCTGGTCGAAGTGCTCGTGGAGCTGACCGACGCTGTGCCAGCGTTGATGCGGATGCTGGGCGACTCCCGCTGGTTCGTCGTTCGCAATGCGGCCGACCTGCTGGGCGAAATGGTGGCGACCAGAGCGGAGAACGAATTGGTGGCGTTGCTGCGGCACACCGATGACCGCGTCAGGCGGTCAGCAACGAACGCGCTCCTCAAGTTGGGCACGCCGAACGCCGTGAAGGGCGTGTACGAGGCTGTGAACGACCAGTCGCCTGAAGTGCGGATGCAGGTGGCCTCGGCGATTTCGACGCGCAAGGACTCGAAGACATCGGCGACACTGATTCGCGCCATCGACGGCGAGGCAGACGGTGACGTGCAGCTGGCGATGATTGCGGCCTTGGGCAAGGTGGCGACTCCGGACGCGGTCCAGAAGCTCGTCAAACTGGCCGCGGCGGAGAATCGCTTGTTCCGGAAAAAGGACAGCACGATGCGGATTGCCGCGGTGCTCGCCCTGGGTGAAGCGAAGTCGGCAGCGGCAATCAATGCGCTGAAAGAACTGGCCGACGACAAGGACCGCGAAGTGCGCGAAACGGCCTCTCGCACTCTGGCGCAGGTCGGGCGCTAGGGGCTATCGGGCCGCGAAGTCCGTCCGCACGGTCACCGTTCGGCACACCTCAGCGATCAGGTCCGCGGTGCGGTCGACGTCGTCGAGACTGATCATCTCGTTCGGCGAATGCATATAGCGGTTGGGGATCGAGACAAGCGCGGTGGCAACGCCGTCCTGTGCGATATGAATCGCATCTGCATTGGTCGATGTGTCCCGGCCGACCGCGTGCACTATGAACGGGATTTCCTTCGACCGCGCCGTGGCGCGCAGCAATTCGAAGACGACCGGCGAGAGCATCGCGCCGCGGCCGAGTACCGGCCCCGAGCCCAGTTTCTGGTCGCCGACTTCCTTCTTCTCGATGGACGGCACGTCCGTGGCGTGGATGACGTCCACGACGATGGCCATCGCCGGCTTGATCGCGTTGGCCGCAACGATGGCGCCGCCACCCAGGTACGCGATCTCTTCCTGCGTCGTCGCCACGGCCACGACGCGGGCGGCGCCTGGCTTGGCCGCGTACCGGCGCAGCGCTTCCAGCACCGCAAACGCGCCGATGCGATCGTCAATTGAGCGCGAGACCAGGCGGTTGCCCGGGAAGTCGTGCGCGACCGCGTCGATGACGCCCGGGTCGCCGACTGCGATGCGTTTTTCGGCTTCGCCGCGATTGGCAGCGCCGATGTCGACCCAGAGCTCGGGAAACTTCACAGCTTGTTCGCGATCCGTAGGCTTCATCAGGTGGATCGGTTTGCGACCCACGACACCGATGATATTTCCGCCCTCGGCAAGAAACCGGATGCGCTGCCCGACGAGGACCTGCGGATCCCAACCGCCGATCGGCGAGATGTAGACGAAGCCTTCGTCGTCGATGTACTGGACGATCACCCCGATTTCGTCGATGTGCCCGTCGAGGAGGATTGTCGGCGCGCCCGTCGGATTCACTTCCGCGATGCTATTGCCGGCGACGTCGGTGCGGACGTTGACCGCGAAGCGCTCGGCCTCGGTGCGCCAAAGGCGCGCTGCTATCGTCTCGAAGCCGGAAGGTCCCGGGGCGTCAAGAAGGCGCTTGAGGAAAGCCAGCGATTCTGTGGTGATCACAAGCTCAACCTATTGCCGTACCATAGGCTGGACAATTGCGGCAACAATTCCGCGATCAAGACTCGCTGGCCGCTGCACGAATGACCGCCGCAACCTCGGCGGTCATTTCCTTTCGTAGACTGCCTTTCCTCCGATGTACGTCGCCAGAACCTGCGTACCGACAATCGCCTCGGGCGCCACGGTCATGATGTCGCGGTCGAGGATCACGAAGTCGGCGAGCTTCCCCGGTGTCAGTGAGCCCATGTCGCGGTCCTGAAACGCGGCGTACGCGGGCCACAGCGTCATCGACTTGAGCGCTTCTTCGCGCGTCATCCGCTCATTCGGGAACCAGCCACCCGCCGGCCAGTTGTCCGAGTCCTGGCGCGTGACGGACGAGTGGAACGTGAAGAAGGGATTCACGGCCTCGACCGGAAAGTCCGTTCCATTGGGGATGACCACCCCCGTGTTGAGCAGGGACCGCCATGCATACGTGCCCAACGTTCGCGCATAACCGAGCCGGTTAGGCGCCCAGTACATGTCGCTGGTCTGGTGCGTTGCCTGCATCGATGGAATCACGTCGAGTTGCGCGAAGCGCGGGATGTCGTCGTGATGAAGGATTTGCGCATGTTCAACGCGGAACCGATGGTCGGGTGTGGGCACTTGCTTGAGCGCGGCCTCGAACGCGTTGAGGACTTCGCGGTTGCCACGGTCGCCAATGGCGTGGACGTTGAGCTGGAATCCGCCGCGCAGCGCGCGAACTGCGACATCCCGAATGCGCGCGACCGGCGTCGTGATGAGGCCGAAATTTCCGGGAGCATCGCTGTATGGATCGAGCAGCGCCGCGCCACGTGAACCGAGTGCGCCGTCCACGACCATCTTGATGGACCGGATCCAGATGCGCGAGTCATACAGCGCCGACTGGGGCCCTCGGCGGAAGTACCGCGCAAGCGTGGAGTCGTCACTCGCAATCATGATGTAGTTGCGAAGCGAGTATTGGCCCGCGCGTGCCAGGTCTTCGTAAACGTCGATGATCTGCGCGTCGACACCGGCATCGTGCACGCTGGTGAGGCCGTAGCGATTCACTTCGCGGACGGCGGCGAGCGCGGCACTCCGCAGGTCGTCGCGCGTCGGCGGCGGAATCTTGCCTTCCACCAGGCCCATGGCGTTGTCCACGAGGACGCCGGACGGTTCGCCTTCACCGCGGCGCTCGATGCGTCCGCCATCCGGGTCCTGCGTCTGACCTGAAACGCCGGCGACGCGGAGGGCGGCCACGTTCACGAGAGCAGCGTGTCCATCCACGCGCTCCACGAACACCGGGTGGTTCGGCACGGCGCGAGTGAGCGCATCGTGGGTGGGCATGCGCGTGTCGGGCCAATCGTTCTGGTCCCAGCCGCGTCCGGTGATCCATGTACCTGCAGGGAGCTCTCGCGACTTGGCCGCGATGCGAGCCACGACTTCTTCATACGTCTTGGTGCCGTCGAGGTTGACGGTGCGGAGGGCCAAGCCGAGGCCAAGCAAGTGGACGTGTGCGTCCGCGAGTCCCGGAATAATCGCTGCGCCTGCGACGTCGACGACCCGCGTTTGAGGCCCGCGCGTAGCCAGCGCGCCGCGCGCCGAGCCCACGAAGAGCACGCGCCCGGCGCGCACTGCCAAGGCCTCAGCCATTGGGCGGGAATCGTCAACCGTATGGATGCGCGCATTGGTGACGATGAGATCCGCTGGCGCGCCAACACCCTGAGCGCGTGCGGTGCGCGGCGACAACGCCATGGCGGTCAGCCCTGCAAGGACACCACCGACGGCAAATGATGTGAGTCGCATCCTAGTTCTTGGTCTCGGCGAGCTTGATGGCGAGGTACGCCGCGGACCAGTCGCGAGGTTCGCCCGTGATGGTGGACTTCACCTGCTTGGCGACTGAGTTGAGCGCCTCTTGCTCCACAACGGGAATGGACCAGCCGACGGTCTTGTCCAGTACGCGCTGGTACACGAGGGGTTGTGGCGACGTGATGACAAGAAGGTATGACGGCACTTCCGGGTTGATCGGCGGCATCATTCCGCTCGCTGACGTGGGGCGGGCGCGCGCACGGCCAGAGCTGTCGCTGAAGGCGCGCAGTTGCCGGGCGCGAAGGAGCCGGGCCGAGTCGGACAGGATGAGATGTCCCGGGATCTCGAACGCGATGTCATGCGCGCCGGCGGCGAGCCGATTGTCGACCACGGAGTCTTTCGGGAACAGCACAAATGCGCTGTGTCCGGGCGCGACAAGGATCACCACCACGGACGCGTCCTTCTCGAGCCGAATAGAGACCCTCTTCGGGGGGAGGCCCGAATCAACGGAGACGATGGTGGGACTGGTCGTCGTACCCTCGGCGAGGGCACCGCCGATGATGGGGGTGGTGACGCACGCCGCGACCGACGTGAGGAGACCTGCACAGACAATCGGAATTCGCACGCTACACCTCTCGGTGCTACCGTAAGGACCATGACACTAACCAGAACCCTCGGGCGGGTGTTGACCCTGCTGGCGGCCATTCTGCCGCTCGCGCAGAACTTGGCTCATTCGCAGGCTGCACCCGTAACCATCGCCTCGAAAGCTACAGGTTTCGAGCGTCGGGATGGATTCATTCCGGTGTACGTGGACGCCAAGTCTGGCAAGCTCCTGCTCGAATTGCCCAAGGACTCGACGCGGGCGCTGCTGATGGTGTCGCAAGCGACCGGATTCGGCTCCAATCCGATCGGCATCGACCGCGGCGCGAGTGGCGGAACGAATGTCGTCCGCCGGATCCTGTAGTCATCGGAATGACAGACTCATGATGCGCATTCGACGCTTGGGTGTTGTTGGAGCTGGCACGATGGGCGCGGGCATCGCTGCGCTGGCGGCGTCCGCCGGCGTGCCAGTGGTCCTGCTCGACGTGCCTGCCACCGATGGCGATCCGAGCAGCACTGCGAAGAAGGGACTCGAGCGCCAGCTCAAGGCGCGACCCGCCGCGTTCATGGACACTGATCGCGCTTCGCTGATCCGGGTTGGCAACACCCGCGACGACCTGAAGCTGCTGGCCGATTGCGACCTGGTGATCGAAGCGATCATCGAGCAGCTGGAACCGAAGAAGGATCTGTACTCGCGGCTGGAACCCGTGCTCGGGAAGGACGCGATTCTCGCGTCGAATACGTCCGGAATTCCAATGAAGGCGCTGGTGGACGGGCGCTCGAAAGGATTTCGCGAGCGATTTCTTGGCCTGCATTTCTTCAATCCACCGCGCTACCTGCACCTCCTCGAGATCATCGCGGCGCCGAACACGTCAGACGCCGTCATCGAGACGGCACGCGCGTTCTGCGAGCGCACGCTGGGCAAGGGGACGATTCGCGCCAAGGACGTGCCGGGGTTCGTGGCGAACCGGCTGGGCGTGTACGGCATGGTGCTGGCACTGCGAATGCTGGACGAGTTCGAGCTGACGATTGATGAGGTTGACGCACTCACTGGTCCGGCGCTGGCGCGCGCCAAGTCCGCGACGTTTCGCACTGCGGACTTGACCGGCCTCGACGTCCTCAATCACGTGGCGAGTGAGCTGACGCGTGCGACCGGCGAGGACTTCGATCTTCCGGATTGGGTCAAGCAACTGGTCGCGCGCGGATCGCTGGGTGAGAAGAGCGGCGCCGGCTTCTACAAGAAGGTGGGCAAAGACATACAGACGCTGGACCGGAAGACGTTGGACTACGGTCCGCAGAAGCCCGTCGCGTCCGCCGAGTTGGAAGCGATGGTGAAGATGCCGTTGGCAAAGCGATTCGCCGCGGTGCGCGACCTGAAAGGGAAGTACGGCGAATTCGCGCGTGCGTATCTGACCCGACTTTCGCATTTCGTGCTCGAACGCACGCCGCAAATCGCGTACGACATCCCGAGCGTGGATCGCGCGATGGAGTGGGGCTACGCGTGGGAGGCCGGTCCCTTCAAGCAGATGGACCTTCTCGGGCTGCCATTCCTCAAAGCGCAGTTCAAGGCCGAGAAGCTGTCCGAGCCGAAGCTGCTGTCCATGGCGTCGCCGCGCTTCTACTCGAACGACTTCAGTGAGGTCCTTCGCCTTAGCGGCAAGCGCGGAGCCGTTCCGGCGATTGACGGCGCGATTTCCGTTTCCGGTATCACCGGCAAGACACGCGTGCTCTTCTCGAACGACGATGCCCGGCTCGTGGATCTCGCCGACGGTGTCGCGTGCCTGGAGTTCAGGAGCAAGATGAACACGATCGGCGCCGGCGTGATCACTGCGCTGCGGAAGTCGCTATCGCTGGTCGAGCAAGGCGGCTTGGCCGGGCTCGTCATCGGGAACGACGATCCGCGAACGTTCACCGCTGGCGCGGATCTTGGAATGGTGGGCGGATTGGCCGTGAAGGGCGACTGGAAGGCGCTCGACGCTGCCGTGAACGAGTTCCAGTCCTGCTCGATGGCGATTCGATCGGCGCCGTTCCCCGTTGTCATGGCGCCATTTGGCCTGACACTCGGCGGTGGCTGCGAGTTCTCCCTGCATGCAGATGCGCTCCAGGCGCACGCCGAGTTGTACATGGGCTTGGTGGAAGTGGGTGTCGGGTTGATACCGGGTGGCGGCGGAACGAAAGAGATGCTGTTCCGCTTCACCAGCGACCTGGCGCCGTACGACGAAGCCGATCCGTTCGACGCGGTGCGACGGGCCTTCAAGCTCATAGCGATGGCGATGATGAGCAGCAGCGCGTTGGAGGCGCGGAAGCTCGGCTTCCTGCGCGAGCGTGACGGCATCTCGATGAATCGCGACCTGTTGATCGCGGACGCCAAGCGCCGAGTGTTGGCGTTGGCGCCGGGGTATGTGGCGCCGGCGCCGAGGACGATCACGGCAGTCGGTGCAGAGGGGTTTGGAAATCTTCAGTACGCAGCGTGGGCGATGCATGAAGCCGGGCAGATCACGGACTTCGAAGTGAGGCTGGCGCGCGAGGTCGCGTACGTGCTGTGCGGCGGCGACGGGCCGCCGCGCATGGTGACTGAGCAGGACATTCTCGATCTGGAGCGGGAGTCGTTCCTGAAGCTGCTGGGCACGAAGGAGACGCAGGAGCGGATCGCGCACATGCTCAGAACCGGTAAGCCACTTCGGAACTGATTGTCGGAATGACAGAGGGGGAGCCATGAAAGAAGCTGTGATCGTTTCGGCCGTGCGAAGCGCGGTCGCTCGAGGCAAAAAAGACGGTGCACTCGCGAGTGTGCATCCGACAGAACTGTCGGCGCGGGTGATGCGCGCAGCCATCGACAAAGCCGGCGTCGACGCGGCGATCGTGGACGACATCATCTGGGGTTGCGCCATGCCGGAGGCGTCGCAGGGGCTCAACGTCGCGCGGTTGTCGTCGCTCAAGGCCGGAATCCCGGTCGAAGTACCATCAGCGACGATCAACCGGTTCTGCTCATCGGGGCTCCAGGCAGTCGCATTGGCGGCGCAGGAGATCATGAGCGGCATGGCCGATATCGTGTTGGCCGGCGGCATCGAGATGATGAGCCAGGTGCCGATGTCCGGCTATCACACGCGCCTCGCGCCGGAGCTGACCGAGGCGTACATCGGTATGGGCTTCACGGCCGAGCGCGTCGCAGAACGCTGGAAGGTGTCGCGCGACGATCAGGACGCGTGGGCGCTGGGCAGCCAGCAGAAAGCGACGCGCGCGCAGGCCGACAGACGATTCGATGGGCAGATCGTGCCCATTGCGACGAGTAAGGTCTCGTGGAAGGGGACGAGAAAGGAAGAGATGCCCATGTCGTTCGCGCGCGACGAGCTGCCGCGCGCCGAGACGACCAGAGAGGGCCTTGCCAAGCTCCGGCCAGCGTTCAAGACGAATGGAACGGTGACCGCGGGGAACGCGAGCCCGTATTCAGATGGAGCGGCGGCGCTGCTCGTGATGAGTGCGGACAAGGCGAAAGAGTTGAACGTCAAACCGCTGGCGCGTTTCATCACGTTTGCCGCCGCCGGCGTCGAGCCGGATGTGATGGGCGTGGGCCCCATCAAAGCGGTGCCCAAGGCGCTCAAGCGCGCGGGTCTATCGATCAAGGACATAAAGCTGATCGAGTTCAACGAGGCATTCGCTGCACAGGTGGTCGCGGTCGTGCGCGATCTGGGCATGCCTGAGGAACTCGTGAACGTGAATGGTGGCGCGATCGCGCTGGGTCACCCGCTTGGCGCGACGGGAGCGAAGCTCACGACGCAACTGATCCACGAACTGGGCCGGCGCGGGGGCGGCACCGGGCTGGTGACGATGTGCATCGGGGGCGGCATGGGCGCCGCCGGGCTATTCGAAGTGTTTGCCGCTTAGCCGACGTCTTTCACGGGAATGACAATGATTCGTTCTATCTCGATGCTGCTTGTGGTGCTTGCGATCGCGTCGCAGGCGCAGGATCAGGCCACGACCGTGATTCGCGCAGCGATGCTGCTGGACGGTCGAGGCGTGCGGATCGCCAATGCGGCCATTGTCGTGCGGGGCGACAGGATCGTCGACGTCCTCGTGGGGGACGCCGCCAGGAATGCGGCAAGGCCCGGCAATCTCGTCATCGACCTGGGCGCGACAACCATGCTTCCGGGCTTGATCGACGGCCACGTCCACGTCAACTCGTACTTCAACGCCGCGGGTCGGATACACGGTCGCAATGACGGCGACACACCCGCGATGACGGCGATGAGCATTGCGAGCAACCTGCGCCGGATGCTGATGAACGGCGTGACCACGGCGCAGAGCATGGGCGCCCCGGAAGACGCCACGTATCGCGCGGCGATTGCGAACGGTTCCATCGTTGGGCCGCAGTTGTTGACGACGCTTGGTCCGATCTCCGACGAGCGCCTCACACCGGACTCGATGCGCGCAATCATCCGGCAACGAAAAGCGGATGGCGCCGACGCGATCAAGATCTTCGCGTCGCGGAGCATCCGCGACGGCGGGACGACCACGATGAGCGCGGAACAACTCGGCGCGATGTGTGCCGAAGCGAAGTCGCTCGGCCTGCGTACCGTCGTTCATGCTCACAGCGCCGAGAGCATGCAACTGGCCGCGAACGCGGGGTGCACGCAAATCGAGCACGGCATCTTTGCCACGGCGGATGTGCTCAAGCTCATGGCGCAGAAGGGCACATTCTACTCACCGCAGTGCGGACTGATCTTCCGGAACTATCTGGAGAACCGCGCCAAGTACGAGGGCAGTGGCAACTTCAATGAAGAAGGATTCGCCGCGATGCGGAAGGCAATTCCCGAGGCGGCGCGCATCATTGGGCAGGCCCACGCCACGCTGGGGCTCAAGACGATCTGGGGAACTGACGCGGTCGCCGGCGCGCATGGTCGTGAGACCGACGACCTGATTTGCCGGGTGCGCGAGGGCGGTCAGCCCGCGATGGCCGCGATCATGGCCGCCACGAGCATCGGCGCTGACGCGCTCGGACTCGGCAAGGAGATCGGTTCACTCGCGAAGGGATACCGCGCTGACATCATCGCCGTCTCGGGCGATCCGTCGCAACGTATCGAGGCGATTCGCGACGTGGTGTTCGTGATGTCGGCGGGGAAGGTGCATCGTGTCGAGCCGAAAGTGTTCGTGTCACGACCCTAGCTACTTCTTCGCTTTCTTCTCCGCGCCCAGTTGTCCGTCGCCGTTGTCGAGCGACCGCCAGAGATACCACGACGCAATGCTGCTGTACGGCGTCCACTTGGCGCCGATCCGCTGCACGTCCTTCGGCGTGACCTTGCGCCTCTTGTACGCGCGCTTGATCGCGTTCTGGATGCCCAAGTCGAGATCAGGGAGAACGTCGGGCCGGCCGAGCTTGAACATCAGGAACATCTGCGCGGTCCACTTGCCGATGCCCTTGACCTGGACCAGGTGTGCGATGAGCTCGGCGTCCGGCAGCGTGTTGACGTGATCGAGCGGAAGCTTCCCTTCGTGCACCTTGGTGGCGAGGTCGCGCATGTAACTGAGCTTCTGTCGCGACAGTCCCACCGCCCGCATCTCGGCGTCGGTCTTGGCGAGTATTTGCTCGGCGGTGGGTTCGTTGTCGGGGAACAGCGCGAGGAAGCGATTGAGGATCGTCGTCGCCGCTTTTCCGGAGAGCTGCTGGAACACAATGGCCCGTACCAACGCGTTCAGGTGCGTTCCGCCCGAGCGGTTACCCGGCTGGTACGGGCCAACCTCCTTCACCACGCGCGTCAGGACGGGATCGACGCGCCGAAAGTGCGCCCGCGCCTTGAGCGCGATTGGGGACTGCGCCACGGGCGCTAGTGCTTAGCGAAGACGCTCGTGCTGCCGTCGCGAGTGAACGCGACCACGTCGTACTTGTCGACGCGATTGCCAACTTCCATGCCGGGCGACCCGATCGGCATGCCGGGGACCGCGATGCCGGCAATCTTCGGCTTCTGGTCCAGCATGCGCTGAATGTCCGCGGCGGGAACGTGGCCTTCGACGACGTACCCGTTCACGAACCCCGTGTGACACGTCTGCAGGCGTTGCGGAACGCGGCCCATTGCCTTGGCGCCGCTCATATCTGACGTGTCGCGCACGGCGACGGCGAACCCGTGCTTGCGAAGGTGGTCGATCCACAGCTTGCAGCAGCCGCAGTTGGGGTCCTTGTAGACAACGACCGAAACTGCCGTGACGCGTGACCCGTGACCCGGCGCAGCCAACGCCGATACGGTCAGGGCGGCCACGACTGTGCCCGCCAATGCGATGAGTCTGCGTTTCGTCATGCAAAGAATCTACGCGGACTGCGCTTCCCCCGGCCACCCGCCGCGCGTAGACTGAGCAGTGTGACGCGACTGCTGAACTATTTCTTCCGCGGCCTGCTCGTTCTCGCGCCGGCCGTCGTCACGGTCTACGTGTTCTGGCTGATCATCAGTGAGGTGGACCGCTGGCTTGGGTTCAGGGTCCCGGGCGTCGGCATCGCCGTCACCGTCGTGTTGATCACCGCCTTCGGCTTCCTGACCTCCACTGTTCTTGCTCGTTGGCTCCTCGCGCTGGTGGACCAGGTGTTCCAGCGACTGCCGCTGGTGCGACTCGTCTATTCGTCGACGCGCGACCTGTTGGATGCGTTCGTCGGCGAGAAACGACGCTTCAACCACCCGGTCGTGGTGTCCACCCATGCCGACGGCGTCGAGAAGGCGTTCGGGTTCATCACGGGCGAGGCACTCCAGCAGTTCGGTCTCCGCGACCATGTTACGGTGTACCTGCCGTTCTCATACGCGTTCACAGGCGCGGTGAGGGTCTATCCGCGCGCGAACGTGAGGCCGATCGATGTGGACAGCGCCCAACTGATGGCATTCATCGTGTCGGGCGGCGTGACTCACGTGCCCGACAAGGAATCGCCGCCTACTTCCTGATCGCCTCGGTCAGCACGACGCCGTCGATCTTTTCCGCGGGCTTCACGTTGAGCAGCGCCGCCAAGGTCGACGCGATGTCCACCGTACGGGCGAACGTCGCGTACTTGCCCGCCTTTACGCCCGGTCCGTAGAAGACAATCGGTACGAACGCGTCCTGGTCGTACGGCGTGCCGTGCGTCGAGGTCGCACCCGCGCCCCAGTAGGTGTACCGCGTGAGCGTGATGACCAAGTCCACGTTCAGGGATTCCGGAACCTGGTGTTCCCAACGACGCGCGATCGGGTCCGCCGCGAGGTCCGCTTTGTAGACGTCGCGCATCCAGTCGACGCGCGCCACGCCGGGCACTTTTCGAACGGTCGCAGCGAACGCATCCAGGACAGAGTCGGGGTTGAGCTTTGTCCGCAGGAATCGGGAGCGCTCGATTCCAACAAGTTCTCCGTCATACAGGAATGCTTCCGGGTTTACGCCCCCGGCCAGGAGTGCCGCGCGGGTGTCGCGCACCTGCTGCGCCAGATTCACCCGCAGCCCTTCGTCGCCTGTGGCCTCGCCGCGCTCACGCGCGAGCTCGGGAATCGGCGAGACGCCGTGGTCGGCGGTGAACGCGATCAGAACGGAGGCGGAGTCGCGCAGCCGGTAGAGCGAGTCGAGGAACCAGCCGACAGTCTCATCCAGTCGTAGGAAGTTCTCGTGCACCTCGCGCGAATCGGGACCATACTGGTGGCCGATATAGTCGGACGCCGAGAAGGACACGGCCATGACGTCGGTGTGCGGTCCGCGGCCGAGGTTGAGCTGGCGCAGGCCTTCGAGCGCGAACAGCGCAGTGACCGAGTCCATCCCGGGCGTGGCTCGCAGGTACAGCACCGCATTGTTGTTCGGCGGAAACGCGTGCGGGAAGACATTATCGCTCGGCGAGCTGCGGCTCTCGTACGGCACGTCGTCCACTTCAGGATAGGCCGTCGAGTCGCGCGAGAGACGCCATGCGGAGTTGATGTAGCTGAACGGGATGCGACGATCGTTGAATTGGCTCACCCAGGTGGGCAACGAATTGCGGTAGTAGTCGCTGGTAACGAACGATCCGTTCGGCGAATACCAGTAGACCTGCTGCCGTGCTTTGCCGATCGGCAGGATGGCGCCGCGATCCTTCATTGAGACGGAGAACGCCTTCGCGCGCCGGTCTTTGGCGACGAGCCAGTCGTACAGCGTCGTGCCGCGGAAACGGAAAGGTGACGCGCCGTTTTCCCTGGGGTTGCCTCCCACGACACGGAAGTTCGGGTCCACCACGCCGATGCTGTTGGATGCGATGCCGGTGCTGCGGGGGAACCGGCCGGACAGGATGCTGGCGTGCCCCGGCGCCGTCTCCGTGATGGCGTGGTCCTGGTACGCGTTCGTAAACCACGCGCCGCCCTCAATGAGCCGTTTGATGCCTCGACGGATTTCCGAGCCCCAGCGGACCGGGTAGTCGCCACGCAGTTGGTCCACCGTGATGACCAAGACGAGCTTGACCGCCGACACTTGCTGCGTCGGCGCGGGCTCGCTGTCGGGCGCCAATTCCGCGGCAGCCGCAACAGTGGGTTTGATTTGCATGCAACTGATCGCGACGCCGAACGCGGAGAGCGCGGCAAGCAGCAGGGCGTTGCGGAGGTTGCGCATTGGCTTTGGCAACGGACGTATGGTCGAAACGTGAAGGCGAATAATGGCCCACCGGGCGTCCCTCGCCAACCGGGGTCTCCTGTCTCAATATTCTACCCCACACTTGCGCGGGAGAACGGTGGCCAAGCGGTCAGCACTCTGGTACCCGTTGGACAACATCATCGCACGCACGACGCTGTACTACATCGTGCTGTTCGGTGCCGCGAAGCTGCTGTCCCGGTTGCCGCTCGCTCAGGATGTGTTGCGGGGCTCGATGCAGAGCCTGGTGGCGGGCGGTGGGTCGCTTTTCGGCTCACCCAGCATCGAGGTGACCGCGACGGTCGCCGCCGCGCCGCCACTGACCGAGGTCACGCTTGCGGTCACGGTTGCCACGGCAATGGTGGGTGCCGTGCTGCTGGCGCTGCCCGTGTGCTGGATCTACACGCTCACGCGCGAGAAGCGCGGCTACCAGCAGTCGGTGGTTCAGACGCTGATGATCTTGCCGCCGCTCGTGTCCGGCGTGGTCGTGCTGGTGAAGTACTCGGTGGCCCTGGCGTTCGGACTCGCCGGCATCGTCGCCGCAGTCCGGTTCCGCAACACGCTCGACGACAGCAAGGACGCGGTCTACGTCTTTCTCGCGACCGCCATTGGCCTGTCCGCCGCCGTGCAGCTGCCTGTGGCCGCCGTGATTTCCGTGGCGTTCAACGTCCTGATCATGGCGCTGTGGCTCACCGACTTCGGCAAGCCGGCCGCGTTCGACGGCGTTCGCGCACAGAAGCGCGTGGAGGAAACGCGGCAGCTCATGCGCCAAACGGGAAGCTTCGTCGCGATGCTGGACGACGAGATATTCGAGCATATGACGCCGGAGCAGTTGGAGGTTGCCGCCGACCGGGCGTGGAAGCGCCGGCGCGAACTGAACACGGCGGAGCCGACCGAAGACGACATGCAGCGCCGGGATGTGCTGCTGCGGATTCAAACCAAAGACCCGTCCGTTTCGCGGGCGCCCATCGAACGCGAGTTTGGGGAGTATCTCAAGAAGTGGCGCTACGTGGGCGTTTCGCACGCAGCCGACGGCACGCATTTTATGGAGTACGCGGTCCAGCTGAAGAAGACCGCCCGCAGTGAAGATCTTGAGAAAGTGTTGTCCGAAATGAACGAAGTCCTTTCCACGGAGTTCAAATGATTGCAACAGTGCTCGGCCGTCGTTTCGCGACGGATTTGCTGCTGCTTCTCGCGCTCTTTGTCGCCATACCGGCCGGTGCACAGGACGCGAACAAGCCCAAGGATCCGAACGACACGACGCCCAAGCCGTTCGTGCCGGCGCCGCTGTTCATGGAGCAGGCGCCCGTTGAGCTGACGCTCATCGGCCCTTACTCGAAGATCAAGAAGCAGAAGACCGGTACCGCGACCTACTTCCCCGGCACGATCTCCTACAGGGGCGACAGCGGCGAAGTCACCGTTCCGGTGCGGCTGCGCGCCCGCGGCATCTGGCGCCGCAAGAACTGTGAAGTGCCCCCGCTCCTCCTGAACTTCACGAAGGACTCCACGAAGAAGACACTCTTCGCCAAGCTCGATCGCGCCCGCCTCACGTTCCCGTGCCGCTTCCAAGCGGATTGGGAGCAGTACGTGCTCCAGGAATTCAATCTGTACCGCGTGCAGCGCGTGCTCACGCCGTACTCGTTCGACGTCCGTCTGGCGAAAATCACGTTCGTCGACAGCGAGAAGAAGGACACACTCGGCACGTGGTGGACGTTCCTGTCGGAACAGGATGACATCTTTGCCGCACGCAACGGCGCCAAGCTGATCACCGAGCAGGGTGCTGGTCCGGGCGATCTGGAGGTGTTCCAGAGCGCGTTCTTCGGTGTCTTCCAGTATTTCGTGGCCAACTCGGACTACTCCGTCCGCGGGCTGCACAACGTCGTGCTGATCTTCAAGGATTTCGAGCACATACCGGTGGCGCGTGACTTCGACTTCAGCGGTGCGGTGAACACACGCTACGCCACGCCGGATCCCCGCCTGGGCATCAGGAAGGTCAGCGACCGGCTGATGCGAGGCTATTGCGTGGAGGCGTCGAACTACGAGAACGTCTTCAAGCTCTTCAACGAGAAGAAGGACGCGATCTACGCCGTCTACAGCGACCCGCTTTCGGAAGCGATGAAGCCGGCGGTCAAGAAGGCGACGCTGGCGTACTTCGACGAATTCTACGCGACCATCAACGACCCCAGAAAGGCCAAGCGCGATATCAGCGGCGCGTGCCTCGGCGGGGCGTAGCGATCTAGGGACGGGCGGCCGCTGCAGGCGGGGCGGCCGCCAGTTCCGACATCAGCTTGTCCTGAGCGCTGGGGCCACCAGTGTGGCCACGCAGGTATTCGCCGGCAGAGGTGAGCTCCCACGCCGACGGATCCGAGAGGTACGCGTCGAGTAGCGTGTCGATCTGCGCGCGGCACGCGCGGTCCTTCACCGGAGCGAGCAGCTCCACACGGCGCCGCAGGTTGCGTGGACGCAGGTCCGCTGAGCCGAGGTAGTACTCCGGCTTGCCCGCGTTGGCGAAGCGGTACATGCGCGCATGTTCGAGGAAACGGCCAAGCACACTCACGATCCGGATGTTCTCGGACATACCGGGTATGCCGGGCCTCAGGGTGCACACGCTACGCACCACGAGTTCGACGCGCACACCGTCCTGCGAGGCGCGGAACAGTGCCTGCACCACATCCGGATCGGACAGCCCGTTGAGCTTCATCCGGATCTGGCCGCCGCGTCCGGCACGGGCGTGGGCCGCCTCGCGCTCGATCTTCGAGAGGAGCTCCGGTAGCAGCTGCACGGGCGAGATCAGGCATCCGCGTGACAGCTGCGTCGGGGCGCGTGAACTGCCGGTGAGCTCGTTGAACAGGTCCTGCACGTCCGCCGTGGTGTCCTCGGCCGTCGTGAACAGCGACAGGTCCGTGTAGCGCTTGGCGCTGTCGGCGTTGTAGTTGCCCGTGCCGACATGCACGTAGCGCTTGAGCCTGCGTCCGTCCTTTCCGTCGCGCCGCACCACCAGCGCAACCTTGGCGTGGTTCTTCACACCCTGAATTCCGTAGACCACGCGTCCGCCGGCATCCTCGAGTCGCTTGGCCCAGCCGACGTTGCGCTCTTCGTCGAAGCGCGCCTTGAGCTCGAAGAACGCAACGACGTCCTTGCCGGCGGCCGCCGCGTCGACGAGGGCCGCGATGATCGGCGATTTCTCTCCGGCGCGGTATACGGTCATCTTGATCGCCGTCACGAACGGATCTGCGGCGGCGTCGCGGAAGAACCTGACGACGGTCGCGTCGAATGAGTCGAACGGATGGTGAAACAGGCGATCGCGCTCATCCATCATCGACCAGATGTCTTTGCCGGCGGGAAGCGGATCGTTGCCGGTAAACTTCGGGTGGCAGAGCGACTGGTCCGACATCATCGGCAGTTCGTTCAGGCTGCCGAGGTCCAGCGGCCCGTCCACTTCGAAGATGTCGTCGTTATCGAGGGCGGCGCCGCCGTGTTCGCGGCGCAGTTCGCGCAGGACCACGTCGCGCAGCACCGCAGGCATGGAGCGCTCGACCTCGACCCGCACCACGGGCTGCTCGAAACGCCGCCGCGACGCCTCCTCCACGACCTGCAACAGGCTGGGTCCGCGATCGCGATCTTCCTCGATCTCGAGATCGGCGCCGCGCGTCACGCGGAACGCGTACGCCTGCTCCACGACGGACGTGGGGTACAGCAGGTCCAGGTTGCCGCGCACCAGCTCCTCGACCGCGATCACCGCGTTCATGCCCGGCACTCGCGTGAAGCGTGGCGCGTCGTGCGGCAACTCCACCTGCGCAAAGTGCGGCGCGGCGCCGGGCCGGTCGAGCAGCACGACGGCGAGTGACAGCGACAAGTGACGCAGGCGAGGGAAGGGATGTCCCGGGCTCAGCGTCATAGCCATCGGCGTCAATGCGGGCAGCAGCTCGTCGCGCATGAGTGCGCGCAGCTGGTCGCGCCGGCCGACATCCAGTTCGTTCCACGCGACAATCCGTGCACCGAACGCGGCCGCTTCGGCGGCGCACGCGTTGTAGCAGCGGTACTGCCGCGCCACGAGCGCCTGCGCGTGAAGCGAGATCAGGTCCAGCTGCTGGCGCGGCGTGAGCCCATCCGGCGTGCGTTCCTCCGCCTGCTCCAGCGCCGAGCGCTTGATGCCCGCCACGCGCACCATGTAGAACTCGTCGAGATTTTCCGCGACGATCGACAGGTATCGCATCCGTTCAGCCAGCGGCGTGCGCAAATCCTCGGCGAGCGCGAGCACGCGTCCGGTGAAATTGATGATGCTGATCTCGGAATTGAGGAAGTGCGGGTCGCCGACCACCGCTTCGCCCTCCGCCGACATTGCCGTCAGTCCCCAGCCGGCGATCTCGACGGAGCGTCGGACTTCGACGGAGACGCGACCCTCGGTGATCAGGCCCGAGCGCGCCGCGACTGCGATCGCGGCCAGCGCGTCCGCCTGAATAGTGCCGGCGATCGCCAGCGCGGTCTTGAGGTCGAGCCACACAGCCTCGCCCATGTCTTTGGAGATCTCGCCGCCCCCGGCAAGCTCCGCCGTCCACACCTCGAACTGCGGCAACGGTCCAATGGAACTCACCTTGCCTACGAGCCGGCAGTCGGAACCGGCCTGCCGGGTGCAACGGTCCAGCAGCGTCCGCGCTACGCCCACGCCCGAGCCGCGTTCGAACGGGAAGGCCAGCGTTTCGCCACGCTGCAAGAGCGCAAAGCGGTGCTCGCGCGTGAGGACGAGCAGCGCGCCAGCGTCTGCCAGCGAGGCGCGTCCGCGTTCTTCGCGTTCCATCCATTTGAGCAGGAGTTGCGCCCGTTCAGGCGTGCCCGCGACAATGGGGCGCAGGCCCGACTGCTTCTCCAGCGCGTGCGTGACGCGGTCGAACAAGGCGCGCCGCCGCCGCTGGCCGCGCACCGTGAGGTGATGGAACGCGCGACTCGTCGGTCCGCTTCGGACGTGCACGCGATCGTACATGAGGTGCAGCCGCTTGCGACCGAGCCAATCACTGTCGGTGGAACGCTGGACGCGCTCGATCTGCAGTTCGAGGCGCACCAGCAGCAGCCGCGTGTCGATGATGGCCATGAGCCGCCGTGCCGGTTCCGTGCCGCCGGCCAGCGCTACGCGCGGATCCGTGGTGTCAACGTTCGCTTCGTACCGAACGGGCGGGGCTGGATCGTTCGGTGCGCCAACAAAGAGCGTCAGTGTGCGGCGATCGTCGGATCCAAGTCGCAAGCGGCAGGCGATGCTTTGGCGCTTGAGCTGGTCGTCGTCCGTGTCGATGTAGAGGTCGCGATACAGCACGCGCGTCACGGACCCCTCGAGCCCGACTGGCAGTGCATCGGACGCGAGTTGCTCGAGTTGTTCGGCCGAAACGACGTCGAAACGGCGCTCGATCACGTTACGGGGACTTGGGTTCCCAGCGGGCTACGCGGCCGCGGGGTCCAACCGCCCAACCCTTGTCCCCCAGGAATTTGACAGTGTTGAGCGCGACCGTGTCCACCTTGGTCCACGTATCTCCGCTGTCCGACGATGCGAATGTGCCGGCAAGTCCGACGGCGACCAACGTCGCGGCCGAGCCGGCGAATGCCACGCCTGAAAGGAACGCGGCCGGCGGCGCCTTCGCGGCGCGCCAGGTCTTTCCGCCATCACCAGTGAGCGCAACCGATGTCGCCGCGAGTTCTCGTTTGGTGTAGTCGCCGCCGACCGCGACACCGCGCTTCGAGTCGAAGAACGCAAGGCTGAAGATGCCGGCAGCGGCGCCTTCGGCGTGCACCGGAGTTTCCGCGACACTCCAGTTGGCGCCGCGGTCCGGCGAGTACATCACGCGCGCCTTTCCGCCGCCGCCGGTGCCGATCCACATCTCATTGCGACCGCGAAGGACGAGCGAGGTGCCGCTCGCAGCGAACGCCGCCTCGCCAGGAAGGACCTTGGGAAGCGTTGCCGCGGGAAGGCGCAGCCAGGACGTACCGCCGTCACCGGTCATGAACACACCGAACGCGCTGTCCACCGGATCGCTGAGGATGACAAACGTGTGTTGGTCCCACCCCTGAACCGCGTCGAAGAAATCGCCCTTCTTCGTGGTCTCGAACGACTCTTTCCACGTGCCGTCGCCGCGCGTGAAGACCTTGGCCTGGCCTTTGTCAGCGTCGCCGGCGCTGGCCATGATCGCAAAGTCATCGCTGAGTCCGAGGATCGAGCGGAAGTCGAGGCCAGCGGCGCCCACCACGGTGTCTGCCTTCCAGCTAAGCCCGGCGTCTCTGGAACGCAGCACCGAAGCGCGCGAGCCGCTGGCCCAAATCACGATTTCTGGTGCAGCGCCGCGGTTGCGCACGCTGACCGCGCTGAGTCCACGCAGCTCACCTGCGCCCGTGTTGGTATAGACCCACTGGGCACTCATCGCCTGCGGTAGCGCAAAGACGACCACGAGAGAACCGCGAAGCAGAGGCACCGGCACGGAGAAGTGGGTTAGCTTGCGCCTTACGCTACACCACGATCCATGATCACGAAAGACGACATCGTCGCCGCGCGAAAACGCATCAGTCCGCACATTCACGAAACGCCGCTGGTGAAGTCCACCAGGCTCGGCAACGCGGCCGGCGTGGAGCTGTTCCTCAAGCTCGAGTCCATGCAGCGGGCGGGATCGTTCAAGACGCGCGGCGCCCTGAACGCCGTGATGCTATTGAGCGCCGCCGAGAGGGCTCGGGGTGTGGTGACGGTGTCGGCAGGTAACCATGCCCAGTCGCTCGCGTTCGCGTCGTCGCTGGTGGGCACGTCGTGCGCGACGTGCATGCCCGAAGGCGCATCCGCCTCAAAGGTGGAGGCCACGCGAGGCTACGGCGGGACCGTCGAACTCGTGCCGGGCGAGCGCATCCGCTCGTTCGAGCGCGCAAAGGAGTTGGCGGCGCAGGGACGTGTCATGGTGCATCCGTTCGACGACGCCGCGGTCGCAGCCGGCGCCGGAACGGTGGCGCTGGAGATGCTCGAGCAACGGCCGGATCTCCAGGTGCTGCTCGTTCCGATCGGCGGTGGCGGACTGATCACCGGCGTTGCCGTCGCGGCCAAGGCGATCAAGCCGACGATCCGCATCATCGGCATCGAGCCCGAAGGCGCACCCACGATGCACGCAGCGCTCAAGGCGGGTTCTCCGCAGATGATCTCCCCCAAGACAATCGCAGATGGGCTTTCTGCGCCGACGGTGGGCGTCATGAATTTGGAGGTCGTGAAGTCCATGGTAGACGACGTGGTGCTCGTGAACGACGACGACATCCTCGACGCGATGCGGGACCTGATGGGGTACGCCAAACTGGTTGTGGAGCCCGCCGGAGCAGCTGCGGTCGCGGCGCTCAGATCCGGCAAGGTGAAGCTGTCGACGGGCACGCGCGTCGCCGCGATTATCAGTGGCGGCAACGTGGACCTCGACCGCCTGAAGTCGCTGCTTTGAATGTCATCCTGAGCGAAGCGAAGGATCTCCTCAATACCTGAAGAGGTCCTTCGCTTCGCTCAGTTCGACAGGCTGCGGCACGTCACGCAGATCGGCTGTCCAAAGCCCAGGTCGACGAGCAACCGCCGCGCAAAGCTCCCGTACAAGTGCATATCGCAGAGGATGCGCCGGCACTTCGAACACGCGCCCGCCTTGGCGAGGTTCACCTTGAGCCGACATTGCTCGCAGTCCGTCCATAGCATCGAACTGCGGAAGAACGAGAACGGACTCGACACCGGTGTGCAGCGCTACTTCTTGCGGTCGAGCCGGCGGGCCGTCCACACGACGATCGTGCTGCATGACCCACGCGAGGCCGTGTACTCGGCCGGCGTGGTCGTGGAACTGTAGACCTCGACGGCGCCAACTTCACCGGGGCGCAGGAAGTCGTCCACGTCGCCGGCATCGAGCTGCTGCCACTGCGCGCCGTCAATCCAGATGTTGACGCAGCCGTTCATCGGATCGCGCGTGGTCGTTAGGAACTGCCGGTCGCCCCGGCGCTGGATCTGGATGCCCGGCGCGGTGCGCATCACGTCGGTGAAGCGCGACATCTGTTGATTACTGAGTTGCTCGCCATCCATGTAGAAGCCATTTCCGCTGCGCTTGCGTCGTGAGAAACCCACGTCGTCCAGCGCCGTCGTCCGCCCCGCGCTCACGCGCACCGTCTCAAGAACGGGAACGAAGTCATCCATGGCGATCGTGACCCGGCTCGCCTCGCGGGATGACAAGTCCACCGCTGTCTCGGCGAAAGCAAATCCCAGTTTGCGCACGGACACCGTCTGTGTTCCGGCGGGCAGGCTGTCCAGCGTGAACTCGCCGTTGGCGCGCGAAAGCGTGGCACGGTTGGCGCCGTCGAGTTGCACGTGCGCGCCTTCGATGGGCTGGTTGGCCTTGTTGATCACCCGCCCGTTGAGTCTCGCCGTCCCGAACACTTTCGGTGGGGGCGCCTGCGGCGTCGGCTGGCCGGCGGAGTCGACTGTCGGCGCCGCGGCTTCGGTGATCACCGTACCAACTTGCGCGACGCTCAGGCTGCGTAACGCCACGAGGTCCTGACCAAAACTGATCGGGACGTCGCCGCTGGTGACGCCGCCCCGGACGACCTGTGCCTTGCCTTCGAGTTCCGGCGGCAGTCCGCAAATGCGATAGAGGCCATCCGGCCCGACGGGCGCCTCGCGGACGCGTGGCGCTTTTCGCACACCGCCCATCACGACGATCTCGTACCACACGAGCGAAATCTTCGCGCCGATGGCAGGAGCGCCGGAGTCCGCTTCCCGCACGCGGCCAGCGAGGAGTGACGGTCCGCGCGCGCGCCATGCCGGCGAGCACATCACCTTCACGAACGACTCCTGTGAAGGCGTGGCGAGTTCGACGACCTTCGTCTCGGAAGCGCCGAACAGTGCCGGGTGCGACCGCAGCTGGATGCCCAACGTGTCCATGAGCGGGTGCTCGACACGAAGCTCGTGCGGGCCGGCGGGAATTCCCTCGATGCGGAAACGCCCATCGGCGTCCACAATCGCGACGAGGTTGGTGCTGTCAAGGCGGACGCGGGCGCCGACGAGCGGTCGCAGCCGGACGCTGTCGAACACCGTGCCAACCGCGACGGCCTGCGCCGGAAGGTCTGCGGCCGCTGCAATGATCAGCGCGGCCAGAAGGGAATTGCGTCTCACGCTGGGAATTCTACACCCCAAGACAGGGACTCGGGACTGGTAATTGGGGACTGGAAACAGACCCCCGCAGGATTAGTCACCATGAACGGCCGGAGAGATAGGTAACACTTAGACCGGAGACATCGGTAACAGTCTAGGTGCTTGAGCGAATTGCTTTCCGCCGGATGTGAACGCCGTGGATGTGGCCTGCTTTTTCATTGAGATGGCCGAGCAAGTGATCGTA
>JANNRQ010000108.1:0-27984 GCA_031401495.1 Gemmatimonadota bacterium | reverse complement strand
CCTGATGGGCCGCTTCGCCATGTTGGTGGCGCTCAGTGGTGCGGGCGACTGGGATGTCACGGCCTACGGGACGGCGCATCCGGTGATGGCATTCAGCGGCGCGGGTGACCTCGACGCGCTTATCACGGCATTCGGGGATATGACCGTGGATATCGTTGTGACCGGCACAGGCCTCTCAACAGCGAACGTCGGGCAGATCGTCTGGCAATATCTGATTGAGGCAGGCTACAGCGCCGAGCAAATCATGCGGCTGCTCGCGGCAGCAGCGGCTGGCGAGTCGGCCGGCGGACCTGATACGCCTGAGTACACCGGCATTGATGGTGTGACGGTGCGCATTGCAGGTGACGCAGACGTCGATGGCAACCGCAGCAACGTCGTGCTCGACGCCGACTGATGGCGTGGTTCGGGCGCGGGTGGTTCGGGTCGCAGTGGTACGGGCAGTGGTTTGGCCCGACGGCCGACGTGGCGGGCACGGTGTCGCGCCCTGGCGTGGGTGTGCTGACGCTGACCGGCTACGCGCCGACGCTCGTGACGAGCGGCAGCGTCATCGCCGAACCACCGTCGGGCGTCCTGACGATCACCGGCTACGCGCCGACGGTCACGGCATCGGGCAACACGACGATACTGGGCCGCTTCATGCGGACCGTGCGTCGGCGCATCGTGCGTCGTGCGGCGCCGGTGGTGGTGGAGATTGGGCGCGCGCGACTCAGTGTCGTGAGCTATGCGCCGTTGGTGCATGCGGGCCGCACGGTGCGACCCGCTGTCGCTTCGCCACGCCCCGCGTCGGTGGAGATCGAAGGGTACGCGCCCTCGGTGGTGGCGGGCACACGTACAACGCCTCGTGTCGTACGCACGCAGCGTGGCGCAGTGGGGATCACTGGACACCAGCCGAGCGTGGGCACGCCACGCACCACGGTGCCCGGATGCGCGACGCTCACGGTGCTCGGACACGCGCCACGCGTGGCGGTGCCGACGCGTGTGGCACCAGTGGCGACGCGACTGCAGTGGGACGCCTACGCGCCCAGCGTGTTCGCGGTGGAATCTGCGCGCGGCTGGTCCGACGCAGACGATGAAGACGACGTTGAAGCACTCATGCTGCTGGTGGCGGCACTCTAACGCACGGAGAACCGATGGCCGCAGGACGCTGGAAACTCTACGAAGCTGCAAAGCAATTCCTCGCCGACGGCACCCACGATCTGGACGACGCGACCAACTGGAAAGTCGCGCTCTTCCTGTCAGTGTCGAACGCGAACACGCTGGCCGGATTGTCGGTGTTTGGCGATCTCACGAACGAGCATGCGGCCGCGAACGGGTACAGCGCGGGCGGCGTCGCGGTCGCAGGGCAGACCTGGGTGAATGCCGGCGGCGTGATGACGTTCGATTCCGACGATGCCGCATGGGTTGCGGCCGGCGGATCACTCACGGCACGCTATGCAGTGTACTACCGCGACGCGACGGTCAACGGGGTTGTGAAGCCGCTGCTGGCGGTCTGCCTGCTCGATACGGCGCCGGCGGACGTGACCGCGACCGACACCAACCCGTTCACGGTGCAGATGCACGCGTCGGGCATCTTCAGTATGGCGGGTGCGATCAGTGACTAGACCGCCGCTCCTCCATCGCGTGGGCTGCTGGGTGCTGGGCTTGGGCTTCGCGCTCGTGTCCCCTCGCGGCCATCGAGGTCGCACGTGGCGATTGTCGTTCGCGGTGCTCGGTCAGTCGATCGTGACGCGGATGAACATGGACTACGAGTGGCAGAAGAAGGCGACGCGGCATGTAAAGCCGAACCGCCTTCGGGTGGCGCGATGACCGCCGACATCATGTGCTGCGCCCGCTGCGGCCACGCGCTCAAGATCGTCTGCCCGGAACATGGGACCGAGTTTGTGCCGGATCGCCGCGTAGAGGCACCCGTAGGCAAAACCTCGGCGGTCAGTCGTGGCGAGGTCATCGCGAAACCGGGCACGCTCACCGAATCGGTGTTGTTGGCCCTTGGTTCAGCGCCACAGACGTCACACGACGTGGCGCGCGTGGTCGGCCGCACCGCGCACCTCGTGGGGATCTATCTCGCGCAGCTCGCCAGAGAAGGCCGCTGTGAGCGCGTCGGGCATGGGCGGTATGTGAGGGCGGCGTGACGGTGCGTCCGTGGGTTTGCCGCATCTATCCCGAACGGAATTCTTCGCTGTTCGCCCGCGTGCAGGTCTGGCCGACAAAGAAAGCGTTCCTCGCACACATCAACGAGAATTGCACGTTCATCGGCGGACGCGGCGCGGGCCGAACCTGCCAAGGCACATGCTCGCGCGAGCACCGCACCCTCTATCGAAAGAACAGACCAGCGCGCCGTCGACCAATCTTCGCGACGGTGAACCTGTGGCGCGGTAAGCTCACGATGTCCGTCGTCACTCACGAGCTGTTTCACGCAACGATAGCATGGGCGTGGCGTGTGCAGTTCCCGCTGCGCGAGTTGACAGACGACGAGAATGTGACGTCGACCGAGGAACGGATCACCTACGCACACAGCGAGATGTGCCGGCAGTTCATGGTCCGTGCGCTGCAACCCGGCGGGCCGTATACCAAGACGGACGGACTGGTCTCGACGTCGTGACTCCGCTCGAACGCCTCTTCTGGCAACGCCTACAGCGCCGGGTTGCCTCACTTGAGCCAGAGATGGCACGGGCAATAGTCCGCGCCTTCGAGATTCTGCGCGACGAAGTGTCCGAGTCCGAATTCGCGCATCTCGTCTCGACGGGGAATCTGGCCGAGATCCAACGCCGCTTTGACAACCTCGTGGTCGATAAGGCCATGGCTCCGGTTCGTCGCGCGATCTACAACCAGGTCGTCGACGGGGTGATCTACCACGCGCGCGATATCCCCAAGGCGCAGAGTGCCGGGATCCAATTCAACGTGCTGAACCCGCGCATGATCGAGGCGATTCGCGGACTGGATACCAAAGTCGTGCAGGCGATGGCCGTCGATCTGCGCGCGACGATGCGGCAAGTCGTGCAACGAGGGATTGAGGCGGGCACGAATCCGCGCGCGGTGGCGCGTGATCTGCGGGCCTCGATCGGGCTGGGGCCCACACAGGAACAGCAGGTGCAGAACTTCCGCCAGGCGTTGATTGATCGCGACGTGGCAAAGGTGCGGACGTACCTGAAACGCGACAAGCGCTTCGATTCTCGCATTGCGCGGGGCGACTACACGGCGGCCGACATTGAGAAGTGGACGGACATCTACCGCAAGCGGCGCATTGCGCTGAATGCCGAGACGATCGCGCGGACCGCAACGCTCGATGCACAGAAGCTCGCGCAGCGCATGAGCTGGGAGAGCGCCATAGAGCGTGGTATCGTGGACCGCGCGAGTCTCATGAAGCGGTGGACGGGCGTCCTGGACTCACGGGAGCGTCCGGAGCATCGCGCACAGGAGGGTGAGACGGTTGGATTTGACGAGCCGTTCGGCACCGGTGAGCAAATCCCGGGGCAGGCCTCATACAATTGCCGTTGCACCGTCACCTATTCGACACGGCTGAAGCGAAGTGGTCCGCGACCGGTCGCGAAAGACGCGGCATCACTCGAAGCAGCACGCAAAGCACGACAGCAAAACATCGCGTTGTGAGATGCGAAGCGCCTCGAATTTCGGTATATTGAGTGCGGGCCGGAGAGGTGTTCTAGCACCTCTCGCGACCCTAACCATTTCAGACGTTAGAGGCGTCATCATGGCTACAAAGGATTCTACGCCGACTCGTGTGTCAGCGCGAGGTCGGACCCCGGCAGGAACGCCAACCGTTAAGCAACGGTGGACCGCAGCCAAGGCTCGTGGCGACCAAACCTTCGACCCCGGCGTCGCTTGCATTCATGGCCACGAATGCCACCGTTGGACGAACAACGGCATCTGCATTGAGTGCAAACGCGCCCGGGACAATGCCTACAATGCGGCGCACAAAGAGGAGCATCGAGCGCGCTCAAGGCGATCTGCTGGCGCGAGGCCAGAAGAGATTCAGGCCTACCGCAAGGTCTACTATGCCGCACACGCTGACGTGGCGAAAGAAAGGAGTCGCGAATGGGAGATCCAACATCCTGAACGCGTTCGCAAAAGGAGCATTGCTTGGTATCACAAAAACGCACCCAGGCTTCGCGAGAAGGCAAGCAAGAGACGAGCAGAGAACCCAGAGCCATCGCGCATTTCCCATCGCAGATGGAAACAGGCAAACAAGGAAAGGGTGCTGGCCCAATACAACAAACGGCGCGCAATCGAAATCGGTGCCGCAGTTGGAGACAGGAAGGTCTATCGGAAGTATGTGAAGTGGGCGCGCACTGTGGCTGCAACGCCGTGCTACTGGTGCAAGAAGAAAACAAAGCCCGGAGCCCGCCACATCGACCATATCATCCCGCTTGCCCGTGGAGGGGGTGACGCAGTCGAAAACCTCTGCATCGCCTGCCCAACCTGCAACATGCGGAAGAGCGCCAAGCTCCCCGAAGAGTTCTGCGGCCAGTCCGAGCTGAAGCTGGCGTGACCCCCGCTAGGGACGAAATCCACGTTTGCACTGTCAGCCGATGCCGCGAGGTTTCGGCATGAACGCTGAACGCAGTTCCCAAGCCGAACGCCCGACCGACGAACGCACCGTCACCGTGACTGCCGCCGACGTGGCGCTGCTGGATCACACGCTCGCGAACCTGCGCGCTGCGGGCGTCATGACGGGACACTGGACGGCGCAGTTGTTTGCGTTGCGGCAGCGCATGGCGGGCGAGGCGGAAACGCGGTAAGTTGAGGTGTCGGTGGTGGCATTGAGGGCGCGTTTGCGACGGTCGCCGCTAGGCGGCGGCTGCTGCACCACTGGATCCTCGCTAGCGTGAGCGACCTGAACCACCACCGACACACCTTCGCACGGGGTTGGCGTGACGAAAGATCAAGACCTCTCGCCCGACGCACTTGAAGCGGCTGTCGAGGAAGCGATGAACATCTACGTTCCAGACGCCGATCGCCCTGCTGGCCACGCGGCACTTGCGGTCGTGATGGCGGTGTACCGCCAACACTATGCGCCACGAACCTGCGCGTCATGTCAGTTTGCCGTTCCGCGACAGGGCGCAAACGTGCTAAATACGGAGCGCGACAGGGCCGACTTCGCCGCGTTCCCACTCTTGTGTGACAGGATGCGAGAGGCCGCGCTGTGCGACGACGAGTGTGGCCCCGCGAATCCGGATTCGCTCGCCTACGCGGTCGACAATGAGCAATACTACGGCTCGCCGGGCATACACATGAAGCCTTCGTTTGGCTGCGTGATGTGGATGGCGAAAAAGGCATGAACGTCAACGACGACGAGCCGATCACCGTTCCATCCGATCTCCCCGCCCTGCTGTCGCGGCACTTCGGCAACACCGAGCCGCGCATATGATGCCAGAGGACCCGAAGCACTGGTGCGCGACATGCGCGATTCCGCACGTCGACAATTGCCGAGAATGCTACGGGTTTGGTTTGTACGTCACGTCGGACGAGAGCATCCCGAGCATCCCGGTCAGCGCATCAGACGCAATGGGCCACACGCTGCGCTATCCGACGGCGAAATGCCCGATGTGCGGTGGACACGTGAAGCTGATTGCGACGCACACGCTGGCTGAGGCGGTGGCGCTGAAAGCCAACACGGAGCCGCGGCTGTGAGCATCAACACTGAGCAGATTCTCGCTGACGCAGAAGTCGCGGCCCTCTTCTTCCGCGCGTTGGTGGACAAGGGCGTGCAGCCGTATCACGCGGCCTCGCTCACGTCGTCATATGTCTCGTCGCGCCAGCTTTCGCGTGCGAGCAACGAGGAGCCGAAGAAGCCGTGGGAGCCGGACGCATGAGCGCCAAAGACGACGACGACATCGACGCCGAAGCCGCCGCCGCGTTCCTCGAATGGTCGAAGAAGATCACCGAAACGCCGGGCGGCCAGTCCATCAACGTCGCGAGCGTCGTCAATGATGCCGCCAAGGCGAGCGCCTACCGTCAAGCGCTGATCGGACTGGGCGTGCCAGAGAAAGACGCGCTGGCGATGACCGTCGCCTACATCCATGCGAGTCGTCCAGCACGGATTGAGCTGCCGCCGGAGCCGCCTGAATCGCGTGAGGGCTGGCAGGGCTGAAACGAGGTGTTGCGATTTCGCTAAATGCTCGTTCGGCACAGGAAATGCGACAGCAATAGGATTGGGTCAGAGGATCGCACGCCCTCCACCCTACGCTGACCATGCCGCTCAAAGCCTACAAGACGAAGGACGAGATTCCTGAGGCGCAACGCGCCGACGCCATCGAACTGAAGGACGGCTCGTTCGGCGTCGTCGAAGAGGCGGACACCTCAGGGTTGACCAGTTCGATTGCCGCTGAGCGTAAACGGGCCGAGGCGGCAGAAGGGGTCGCCAAGAAGGCGGCGGATGAACTGAAGAAGCTGCAGACCGAAAAGAAGGCGAGTGATGCGGGACTGTCGGCGGAACAGTTGCAGAAGATCCGCGAGGACGTGCGCGCGGATGTCGTCAAGGAATTCGAGGGCGAGCTGGCGAGCGGCAAAGTGGCGCAGGCCGAAAACCGGTCACTCAAGCTGGATAGCAAGGTGAAGGCGCTGGCGCTCAAGCATGGCGTGCGAGCGGATCGGATCGACGCGTGGTGGCAGTTGTTCGGTGGCCGGTTTGATCTGACCGCCGACGGCACGGAGTCGATCGTGAAGGACAAGGCTGGTGTGAAGCTGGAGAGCTACATCACGGACACGCTGAAGAAAGAACTGCCGGATTTCTACGAAGGGTCGAAGGGGTCTGGTGGTGGTGCGGGTGGTGATAGTGGCGCTCCACGCGGCGGCGGCGGCGCGATGACGGCGGAAGCCTTGCTGGCCAATCCGGCGGCGGCATTGACGGCAGCACGGATGGCGGGCGTCAAGGAGTAGCGAACGGAGCACGGTGGAGCAGTGGTAGCTCGTCTGGTTCATACCCAGAAGGTCGCTGGTTCAAATCCAGCCCGTGCCATGAGGGAACCGTTGGGCCAGCGAGATGCTGGCGAATCGTCGTGGTGGGGTGATCCCACTCGCAGGACACGTAGCAGCAGGACGCACGTCGTAGGGTCGGGGTGATCCCGGCACCGTAGTCGCCGAGGGATTCGGCTGAGTCGCGCGAGCACACGCTGCGATGCGTTCGGCCATCGAATCCCTGTCGGCGTTCCGCGCATCATGCGCGATGAGACGACCTGGCGGGGCGAACATCACCCCCGTTTCGAGGTTTATCCGCCATGAGCGCAATCACGCTCGTCGAAGCTGCCAAGCTCGCGGCCAACGAAGGCAAGACGCTGCGTGCGTCGGTCATTGCCATGTTTGCTCGCGCGTCCGATCTCTTGATGGCGCTGCCATTCAAGACCATTCAGGGCAACGCCTACGCCTACAATCGCGAAGGCACCCTCCCTGGTATCGCCTTCCGCGGCGTGAACGAGCCGTTCACTCCGTCCGTCGGCATCATCAACCAGTTGACCGAAGCGCTCCGCATCTGCGGTGGCGAGCTCGATGTCGATGCGTTCATCATCTCGACGCAGGGCGAGGATGTGCGCGCCTCACACGAATCCCTCAAGGTCAAGGCGCTCGCGGCGGAACTGACGCGCGCGATCATCAAGGGCGATTCGACGACGGACCCGCGCGAATTCGACGGGCTCCAGAATCGCATCACCGGCGCGCAGCTGATCGAAGCCGGATCAACCAACGGCGGCGATCCCCTCTCGCTCACCAAGCTCGATGAGCTGATCGACACGACGACCAACGCCTCGCATCTGATCATGAACAAGGCGATGCGGCGTCGGTTGACCGCGGCCGCGCGCAACACGTCGGTCGGCGGCTTCATCACGTACGAGAAGGACGCCTTCGGACGCACGCTGACGATGTACAACGACCTGCCGATCTTGGTCGCCTACGCCGACAACGGCGGGACCGATCCGATCGCGTTCGACGAAGTGGGCTCGGGCGGTGCGACCGCGACGGCTACCTCGATCTACTGCGTCGGGTTCGGGGATGGCCTGGTCGCTGGCATCCAGTCGGCCCCGATGTCGGTGCGTGACCTGGGCGAGTTGGAAACCACGCCGGCCAAGCGCACACGCGTCGAGTGGTACGCGGGCATGTGCATCGAGCACGGTCGCGCCGCCGCCCGTTTGCGCGGCATCAGCAACGCGGCTGTCGTCGTCTGACCGCCCTCACTTACGCATAGGAGATCCATTCCATGGCTCGCAATCAGAAGGATCAGACGTTCGACTACGCGACCCGGCTCAAGGACGCCGGACTCGTGGCCGCCTCCGCGGCCGCGACGGTCGACGCAGTGGCCCAGCAACTCGACCTGGGCGCCGCGCGCGTCGATGCGCGCGTGATCGTCGACATTTCCGCGATCGAAGTCGCGACGGGCGACGAGAAGTACGAGATCGAAGTGCAGGTCTCGAATACGTCCGGCTTCGGCGCCGGCATCTTCGTGGCCGCGCTGCTCCGGCTTGGCGACTCGTCCGTGTCGTTCGAGTCGGCCGATACCGCCGTCGGGCGTCGCGAGATCGCGTTCACGAACGAGATCAACGGCGTGACCTACCGCTACGTGCGGCTGTTCACGCGCATCGCGGGCACGATCGCGACCGGCATCAACTACACCGCCAACCTCGCGCTGCAGGCCTGAGCCGATGAGCCTTTCGCGCACGTCGAATGGCAAGGTGGTGCTGTATCACGCATCCACGGGTGAGCGCTTTGAGCGTTGGCCCGTGGATGCACGCGAGATGCTCGCTACTGGAGCGTACACGACCGACACACCAGATGCGGCACCGGATGCCGCGGCGGTGTCAGTGGCCGAGAGTGGCGAGCAGATCGCGGGTCCGGCTGACCTTCCGACGGCAGGTGGTGCGATGAGTCCAACGGGCGCGCCGTTGGTCGTCGGAAAGGCCGTCGGGGTGGCCGCGCCGGTGTCCTTGCCGACGTCGTCCGCTGCTCGCCAGCGTCGATAAATGCCGATCACGATCGTCGAAACGGTCGGCGCCGCGAACGCCAACAGCTTCGTCAGTGAGGCCGAGATGACGGCCTATTGTGACGCGCGACTGAATGCGACGATCTGGACCGACGCCGCGGCGCAGCTGCCGGCGCTCGTGGAAGCGACGCGCGAGTTGTCGCTCCTGCTCTACGTGGGATCGCGGACCGACAGCACGCAGGCGCTCTCGTGGCCGCGCGTCTATGCGCCAGATCCCGACGCGCCGTGGATTGAACAGATCGGCGATGCGTTGTTGGCGTACTTCGCCGACGATGAGGTGCCGCAGCGCGTCAAGGACGCGACGTGCGAACTGGCGCTGCAATTCTTGCTGGCGGGAACGACCGACCTGGCGTCCGCTGACCCGAATCAGGGGGTGGTCCGCAAGAAGGTTGACGTGCTGGAAACCGAATGGGCCTCGCCGCAATCACGCGCGTCCGGTTTGTCGCGCTTCCCGCGCGTGCTCGCACTGGTGGGGCCGATGCTCGAAACGACCGGCGGCGGCCTGACACTGGAGCGTGTCTGATGGCGTACGCGCTGGATCACGCGTCCGCGCTGGCGGATGTTCGTGCGGCAGGTGCTGCCGTCACGTTCACCAGCGAGACGCCAGGCACGCACGATGCCGCGACCGGCACCGTAGCCACGCCAACAACAACCACGGTCGCGGGCTACGCCATCCAAGTGAAGCCCAAGACGGACGCCGATAACCGCGCGTACTCAGGCGCTGGGTTGAACCCGAGTGACGCGCCGATGTTGCTTTTCGCCGCATCGACCTACGGTCAAGTGCCCGCCCTTGGTTCCTCGTGCACATGGAATGGCGTGCGCTATGTCGTCCGCGCGTTCGGCGACAGCGTGGCGCCGGATGGCGTCGCGATTCTCTCGCGCGTTGTGGTGGCTCGATGACGGCGTTTGGCGATGATCTCAACCGCTTTGTGCAGTTTGCCGAACGGCAGACGCGCGACGTGTTCGTGCACGCGACCGAGGAAGTGCAGCGCTCGGTCGTCGAAGGCTCGACGCTGACCGGCGCACCGGGTCAGCCCGTCCGCACGGGTGCGCTCCGCGCGTCGTGGATCGGCGAGTTCCTGAGCGAAACGCTTTGGCGGCTGTCGACCAACATGGCGTACGCCGAAGCGATTGAGGACGGCGGCAGCGAGCGTGGGCGATTCAACCCCGCGCGCGGTGCGCCACGCTCCGAAGTCGGCGGCTACCACAGCGTCGCGCACACGATTGCCGGCTGGCCGCGCATTGTCGAATTCGTGACGCGTCCCACGCAGGCGGCCGCATGAATCTGGCCGACGTGCATTTGGCGTTGCGCGCGCAGGCGCTCGCGGTGGTCGTGTGCACGACGGGCACGATGGCGTTGTCAGCCACGTCGACGGGCTACGCGCGTCTCGCGGGGTCGTTCGTGACGGACGGATTCATGGCGGGCATGGAAGTCACGCCCACCGGATTCACGCAGACGACGCCAGGCATCATCACAGCGGTGGCGGCGTTGACGCTCACGATCAGCGGTGGACGCACCGTGCAGGCGTCAGGTGGTGGACGCGCGCTCGCGGTGACGGTGCCGGCGGTGCGTGTCTTCGAGAACCTCGAGCCCACCGAAGCCGGCGTCATCCTGCCGGACGTGATCACCGGCCGACCGTATGTGGAAGAAGAATTCGCCCCGGCGACGCAGCGCCTGACGACCAACTCGCCGCGCGGCGTCGTGGAACTGACCGGCCTGTACCTGCTCACGTGGGCGGGACTCGCCAACTACGACGCGATTGCGATTCGGCGCTGTGTCGATGCGCTGCTGACCGCGTTTCCGCCGATGCAGGCCTTCACGCTCGCCGACGGCAGTATCGCGCGCGTGCGCGGTGATGTCGCGCCATGGGCACGCCAGATCACGACGAGGCCCGGAGGATGGGCCGCGTCGATTCTCACGATTCCGTGGCGGGTGACCGCGCGGTTGCCGTAGCACCTCCACTCCAGAACCCGAGACTCTCATGGGCCAGACCGCAGCAAACATTCAGGTATCCGTCAAGCGACAGGCGGGCGGCAAGGGCGTGCCGGAATCGGGCGCGGGCGCGGCCGGCTACAACGTCATCCCGACGCAAGGCCTGCAGCTCAACAAAGCGGCCATCATCTCCGAGTTGGTGCGGCGCGATGGCATGTCCACGCGTGGCCGTCACGGATCGCGCTCGTCCGGTGCGGTCTACGGCTCCGAGTTGTCGGCGGGCACGTTCAGCGAGTGGATCGAAGCCGTCTTCCGCGGCACATTTGTGGCGGCCGCCGCCGTCACCGAAGCGACGGCAGGTCTGACCTCGATCACGACGACCACGTCCACGATCGTCGCGGCGGCCGGCTCCTGGCTCACCGCAGGCGTCCGGCGTGGCGACAAGGTCAAGCTCACCGGTCACTCGACGGCCGCTAACAACGGCAAGTGGTTTCGCGTCGTCAGCGTGACCGCCCTCACGATCACGGTGGCTGGGACGCCACTCGTCGTGGATGCGGTCGCGGACACCGCCTTCACGCTGACGGTCGCCAAAACCGTCATCAACGGCACGACTGAGCGGTATCACACGGTCGAAGAGTACGAGCAGGACGACGACCAGTCCATGCTCGGCACGGACATGAAGATCACGAAGATGGAGTTTTCGGCGCAGCCGAACAAACACATCAACGTGACGTTCACCTTCATGGGGTTGGACGCCAGTATCAATGACACGGGCGTCGCGCCAGTGCTGACCACACCGACGTACTCCACCACGCTGCCGCTGGTGATGGTGGATGGCACCATTCGGATTGGCGGCGTCGACTACGACGTGCTCACCGGGTTCACGTTCGTGCTGGACCTGGGTGGCGTGGTGCCCCCGACGCTGTCGTCCGTGTCCAGCGATGTCTACCTGGGCAACGCGAAGCTGTCCGGGTCGTTCACGGCGCTCAAGGAAGACTTGGTGTTCCTGCAGGCGTTCGACGCAGAAACGCAAGTCGACTTCTTCATCGACTGCGGCGAGAACGAAGCGGATCCGACAGATTTTGAATCGTTCTACGTCGGCAATGCGACGCTGAACGGCTACAGCTCGGCCATCGCGTCTGAAGGCCCGCGCGCGCTGACCATCCCGTGGGGCGCAGGCAAGGATGAAGGCGGCGTCGATCGCGCGGCCACGATGATCAAGTACTCCACGAGCATCTGATGCGTGACGTGCTGATCATCACCGACGGTCCGGCCGACGAGGCGAAGGCGCGACTGCGCGGGCGACTGGTCGCGTTGCGTCGGGAGTACCCCGAGTCGGCGGCGCTGATTGCGGCGCTCGGCGATGACATGGCGCGCCGCATTGACGCCATGCCCAGCGGTGAGGCCGTGGCCTGTCATGCGCGTCTCGATATTCAGTGTTTCTCGCGCGTGACCGAACCGACGCTGCCGCTTGCGCCGTTGGCAGCGTCGACGATCGCCCCTGACGACGACTGGATCGACCAAGACGAGCAGTAAGCAGGACGCGCGGCGCACGCTCCGCGCGAGCAGATCGGATCGCCAATCGTGTTCTGTCCTGCCGTCGTGCCACCAGCTCTCGGGCGCGGTGGGCGTGCCGCGGCGGCGGGCAGAACACCACTACCTGGAGAGCACGCACCATGGGACTCGATCTCAGCACCACCGTCGACACCGTCGCGAAAGAAGACGAAGGGCGCACCATCACGCTCTACGATGAGCGGAATGAGCCGTATCTCGATCCGGACACCGAGAAGCCGATCACCGCACACGTCGTCGGCACGTACTCCAAGCGTTTCAAGAAAGCCCAGGCCGCGATTCAGGCGCGCGAATCCCGCACGCAGGGCCGTATCACGCCGGAGCAGAAGGACGCGAACCAGCGCGAAGGGTGGGCCGCGGCGGTAGTGAAATGGGATCTGGTACTCGGTGGCGAGATGGCACCGCCGTCCAAGATCTTCGCGCTCAAGCCGCACATCTACGACCAGATCGTCGCGGCGGCGGGTGATCATGCCGCTTTTTTCGAGCCGAGCTCGACGAGCTGATGATGTACGTCGCGCACCATGCTGCGTTGAATGCTCCGTCGAAGGACGGGAGCACGGCGCGCGACTCGCTGTTGGTCAAGGCCGCCAAGGTGTTGCGGAAATTCGGCGCCGACTCGACAGAGTACGACGACGCCATCGCCAAGATCGACGGGCCCCCGGTACCAGGTGCACTCGCCTATTTGCTCGGGTGGTTCGATGAAGTGTTCGGCCGTTCTGGCGTCAACGAACACGGCGTCGCGCCACTCACTTACGCCACACTCGACGCGTGGGCGCGATTGACCGGTCGGAAGCCCAAGCCGCACGAAGTGGACGCGCTGCTCCGCCTTGACGACGTACGGCGGCATCCGGAGCGCATGGACGATGGCTGACGCGGTCGCGGTCCTCGGCCTCGGCGTCGACAACTCCGGCGCGCTCGTCGCGCTCAAGCAGTTCGACGATGCGACGAAACGCACGGCCTCGACGGCCACCACGTCCGCGACGCAGATCGAAGGCGCAACGCGGAAGGTGGTGAGCGCGGTTGATGCGGACGTCAAGGCGATTCAAGCGCAGGAGCGCGCGCAGAACAGAGCGGCAAATGAGCGGGCGCGTGCAGCCGTCGTCATGCGTGACTACGAAATCGCCCAACGCGCGGTGGCGCAACAAGAGGCCATAGCGGCGGCGCGGGCGCGCGTGACGGCGACTGCGGCGGACGGTACCGACGCGGCGTTTAAGCGCATGAAGGGGTCGGTCACGTCGCTCGCCAGCGCGTTTGCTGGCACGAACGCCACGGCCACGGCGCTGTCCTCCACGATCGGGTCGTTGGCACTGGGCAATGCACTAACCGTCGGCGTGTTGGCCGGCGTGGCGGCTATCGGGCTCGCCTACGACAAACTCACCGAGAAATCGCGCAAACTCAAAGAGGCGCAGAACGAAGCGATCAAGGCCATCGAGGCATTGGCAAAGGCCCAGCGGCTGGGGATTGGCGGCGAACTGGCCGAGCAGATCGGACTGGCCGCGACGAACATTGCCAAGCTGCGCGCTGAGGCCGCAGCGCTGACGGCGGCGCGCGGTTCGGCCGGCGGCGGCGCGGGTCCGAGTGATCACGGCGGCGGTCAGCGTGGTGCGTCGGACGTCGCCGAAGAGCTCAAGAAGCGCAACGTCGAAATTGCGGCGGCCGAGCGCGCGCTTAAAAAGATCATCGAAGACGCGAACAAAGAGGCTTCGTCGAAACGGACTGCCGAGCTTGCGGCCCTTCGTGTGGCTAACGCGCTGACGGTCACGGAGCAGGCGTCATTGGTTCGGCGACTTGGGAACCTGAAAGGCCAACTCGCCGAGAACATCAAGCTGGCCGGCGATCCCGCGGAACGGCTGCGTCTGATCGAAGGGATCAAAGCACTGACCGCCGAAACGGACGCTGCGAAGGCATCGGCAAAGTCCGAGGCCGCCGCGAAGCGTGATACCGCGGCCGCGGCGCGAGACGCCGCCAAGGCACTGCGCGAACAGGTCGTTGAGATGAAGTCGCTGGTGCAGTGGTCGGAGATTGAACGGACGATCGCGCGCAAACGCGAGCAGGAACAGGTCGGCATCGACGCCGTGGAGAAGCTGGACGCGAAGATCGAGGCCCGAAAGAAGATCGCGAAGCTGGATACTGAGCGATACCTGGCCGCGCAGAACGAGATCGACGCGCTGCAGTTCCAGGTCGACCTGATCGGCAAGACCAAGGCCGAGCAGGAGGGGGTGATCGACGCAGAGAACAAACGCCTTGCTGGACTCAAGACGAACGATGCGGCGCAGATCAAGGCGTTCGTGGACTTGCAGCGTCGCATTCGCGAGAACAAGAAGGACACCGACACGTGGGCGGACTCCCTCCAATCCATCGTCGGCATCGTACAACTCATCGCCTCCGCGTTTGGGGACGCCGGGAAGGAAATTGCGAAGGCCGCGACCGGCGCGCAGTCGATCCTCAGCGGTCTGGATGCCGCCAAGTCGATTAAGGACGCTGCGGGCAATGGCGTCAGTTTCGGCAAAGCGATCGGCGGTAGTGCCGGGTTCGGCGCGCAGGCGGCAGCCATTGGCTCTGCTGGTGCGGTCCTCGGCGGCGTTCTTCAACTCGCGGATGCACTGGACATCTTCGGAGACCGAGCCCGCGAACGTGCGAAGAAGATTCGCGAGGATGCTGAGGCCTTCAAGCGCGCGCTCGACGAGTACCTGATTGTCACACGCACGTCGCTGGAAGAGGCGCTGCGCGACAACGCGACGAAGGGCGCAGACATCAAGTCGAAGCGCATCAACGACGCAGGGTTCATCAACAACGGTCGCGAGGCGCAAGCGCTAGTTGATGATCTCAAGAAGCTGGACGACATCATGCGCCAGAACGACGCGACGATTCGCGCGCGCTTTGCGCAGGAAGAGAAGGCCGCGCTGGCGGATATCGGTGTCCGGACGCTGCGTGCGGCGGGCCTGACCGCCGAAGCCGAAGCGCTGAAGAAGCAGATCGCCAACGAGAAGGAACTGGCCGACGCGCGGTCAGAGGAAGTGCGGGCCGCGCTCCGAGCCGTGCAGGCGCTGGAAGCCGTGTCGCGCGCCCTGGCGAAACTGGAGGAGGAACGTCGCAACATCTTCGACCTCACCAACGCCACCCAAGCCTTCACTGATCCCCGTGGCGCGGGACAAGCCGCTTTCGATGAAGCCGCAATGCGGCGCTACAACGATGCCGTCACTCGGGGCGCTAGTGCAGCCGAGCTAGCAGCAATCGCACTCTACAACATCGCCGCGGCGGCTGACCGTGCTGCGCAGCTTCTGGAAGCCGACACGCGCACGACTGAAGGCCTGGTCGCTCGCATCCTCGGGACACTGGGCGACGATCGCGCCACGCAGGACTTCACCCGAACCGCGAGCAACCGCCAAGAGTTGGCCGACGCGATCCGCTCCGGCATGTCGGAGTCCAATATCGCACTCCTCCGTTTCGCCCAGTTTGCGGAAGGCTCGTTCGTGCAGATGCAGCGCGCGATCGAGGACGGCACAAAGGCGATCCTGGACAGCGCGAAAACCGAAATCGATGCGATCGATCGGCAGATTGAGGCCACGCAGCAAATCGCGAAACTGGAAATCGAGGCGATCGAAGAACAGATCGACGCCACGCAGGCGGCGGCAAAGGCCGCGGCGAAGGCGTACGATGACCAGATCAGCGCCATCCGCGAACAGACCAAGGCCCAACTGGCGGCGTTGGATGTGCAGCGCGAATCGGCGCGTGATGCGTTGGAGGCGGCCAATCGCCAGGTGTCGATGCTGGACAAGGCCGTGCAGACGAATCAGCGCATCGTCGACGAAATGCGGGCGCTGTCCGATTCGCTGACGTTCGGTCCGCTGTCGACGCAGTCACCGACGGATCAGCTGGCAATCGCGCGCGCGCAGTTCGAGGCGACCAGTGCGGCGGCACGTGGTGGCAATGCCGCGGCGGCGGCCGATCTACCGAACACGATCGAACGTCTGCTGCGTCTGTCGCGCGACTACAACGCCAGCGGCCCCGGGTTCGTCAGCGACGCCGACAAGGCGCGCGAGGCCATCGCGGCGGTTACCGCACTGTTCGGAACGCAGTTGTCGGTCGATCAACAGGCGCTGGCGGCCGCGCAGGCGACGGTCACATCGCTGCAGGCGACACTCGAGGCGCTGGACCGGCAGCGGGACGTCATCGGCGAATCGTCGGACGCGCAGATCGATGCGATCCAGAAGCTGAAGGAAAAGGCCGCGGAGGACGCGCAACGCATCATCGACGAACTGGTGGAGCGAAAGGAAAAGATCAGCGCCGACGCGAACGCGACCATCGACAAACTGCAGGCGACGAAAGAGGCGATCGAAACAGCGGCGCAGAACCAAATCAATCTGTTGATCGCCAACGAAACGGCCGCGCACGCGGACCGACTGCGCAAGGATTCGTATTGGCAGACGTTTCTGGGTCTGGGCAACGGTGGCGATCCCGCCGGCGGTGGCAATTCCGAACGACGCACGCCGGCCACGGGATCCACGGGCCGCGCTACCCTGCCCGACTCTGAGGCGCAGGTCGCGACGCGTCGCGCTACGGAAGATGTCGTGGCGCAGCTGCGGGCAACCAATCTGGAACTACAGGGCCAGATCACAGTCCTGCAGGACGGGTTTCTGAAGATGCTGACCGCCACGCAGGCGCTGACGAACGCGGTCACCGAGGGCGCGACGTCGACGAAACGCGCCATCGAGGAGTCGGCGACCGTATGATCGCAGCCGCAAACGCTATGTGGCTTTTCGAGGCGACGGTGCGCGATCGCCGCGGTGGCGGCACGCGCGTCATTCGCCTGGCCACGGGTAAGGGGTTCAACACGTCGCCCAGCGACACGCCGGATAGCGAACACTATCAGGGGCGGTTGATGCAGGCCATAGACGTGACGCGCTCGCTATTCTCACCTGGCGCCACGTCCGGCCGATCGACCATCGCACCCGGTAGCGTGATCGTGAACAACGCCGACGGGGCGCTGGATGACTGGCTGTATCTGTCGTTCGATGGAAAACGGGCGCGGTTCCTGTACAGCGACGACGACACGGCGCCGTATTCAGGGTTCACGGAAGTGTTCATCGGGACGATGGATTTTCCGGATTTCAATAACGGCACGATCGCGATCAAGCTGCGCGATCGCCAGCGCGAATTGGACGCGCCGCTGCAGTTGCAGCGTTATGCGGGAACGAACGTCGGCGCCGTGGGCCTCGAGGGAAACGCGGGCGACCTGAAGGGAAAGACCAAACCGCTGCTGTACGGATCGGCGACGAAATTCGCGGCGCGGTTGGTGAACCCGTACCTGCTGGCGTATCAGATCAGCACCGAATCGGTCGACGATTGCACCGATGTCTATGACAAGGGCGCGCCGTTGGGCCGTGAGGCCGATTACGCGGACATGGCCGATTATCTGGCCAATTCGCCAAGCGCCGGATGCTACCGTTTCCTGAATTCCGCAACGTATTCGGGATTCCGCCTCGGATCGTCGCCCGCTGGACTGGTGACGTGCGATGCCGGCCGGCGCGCGCTGTCGTTCCCGCGACTGACGGATTTCGACGCGTTCATGCTGCCGGATGGACCTGTCGATCCGCTGATATGGAATCCGGATCCGTTCGGCCTTGGCGCATCGCTGACCATCGAATCGCATCAGCTGAAGGGTCCGAACGGTGGGAACGCATCCATTGGCAGCGTATCAAACACGGTGCCCAACGACGTCGATCTATGGGCTGAGCTCGCGGTGGTGGGACACGGCGGCGTCCTAACGATCGGCAACGTTTCCCTAGCCACATTCAACGGCTACGGAATCAACTACATCCCGGACACTGGATGGCTTGGCGTTTTCGTCATCACCGGTGGCGTGACCGCCGACGTCTGCAATGGGACGGTGTTCCTGGCGGATGGCGACGCGTTCGGCATGCGCCGTCAGGGCGACGTGTGTCAGGCGTGGGCACGGCTGTCCGGTGTCTGGACGCTGATCGCCGAGGGCGTGAACACGGCCCACAACATCACCGACGGTTCGGTGCCCGTGGCGTGGAGTGGACTGAGCGATACGCGAATCAGTGCGATTCGTGGCGGCTACAATTCGCCGCTGACCTTCCCCGCGACGCTGACCATTGACGATTTCGAACGCGCCAACGGGCCGGTGTCAAACGATCCACGCTGGACCGGGATCAGCGTTCCGAACATCCTGCAGGTGACCAGCGGCGCATTGGCGTGTTTCGACGCTGGCATCGATGGCGCGTTGTTGCTGCAGGAATACGGGCCGGATTTCGAATTCTGGTTCCTGTTCGATGCGATTTCATTCGCGCCGCTGTTCAACATTTGGGAGTTCACACACGCCGACGCGGCCGGGAACGGATACCGATTCAGGTTCCAGAACTGGATCCACAGCGGGAGTTTCGTTGTTGAACGCCTCGACGCTGGCGTGGCGACGACGACAGTCATTGCGGCCATTGCGACGTCAGTCGCAAATCCGGGTGACGGGATCGGTTTTCGTCGCCTTGGGAACATCATCACGCTTTGGGAGAGAGTCGCCGGGGTGTGGTCACAGGTGGGTGACAGCGCCGTTGACAGCACCCATCGCGTTGCCGGTCAACTGTCGTTCTTCACGAACGATGGCACCGGCTTCACGTTCGGTGAAATGGGTGGTGGCACGCTGTTGGACCACTACACACACGCCGATCTGTTTCAGGCGTTCGTCGATCGTGCGAACAGCAATCGCAGCGATCCGACCCTGTTCACCGTGCGAACGGGCGATGTCTCTGCGTACCGGGCGGCGGATCCAAACCCGATCGGGCTGTACATCGACGAGGAACTGAAACTTACCGAGGCGCTGGATCTGGCCAGTGGTCGCGGCGGTGCCTGGTGGGGCATGGACGCATACGGCGTGCTGCGGGTTGAGCAATTGATTGAACCGCGCGGAACGCCGGCCGTCGAATTCACGGAGAACGACGTCATCCCTCCGCTGGAACGATTGGGCACGCGCGACGAGGACCGGGGGGTTCCGGTCTATCGATACACCATCCGCCATTCACGCAACTACGTTCCGCAGCTGGTCGATATCGCTGGCGTGGTATCGGATGTGGACCGCGGCGCGTTTGCGCTCGAGTGGCGCGAGGCGACGTACGCGGACGCGTTGGTCAAGATCGATCATGAACTGGCGGTCGAGGTGATTGTTGATTCGCTGTACATCACCGAGGCCGGCGCGTATGCCGAGGCGCGGCGCCGTCAGAAACTGCGCGGCGTGTTGCGTCATCGATTCGAGTTTATCACGCAATACAACGCGCGATCGCTGACCGTCGACCTGGGCGCCATCGTGTCGCTGCGCCATCCGCGCTTCGGTCTGTCGCTGGTGGGATCATCGGGCGGGCAGCTGTTCAAGGTGATGGGTGTTGCGCCGACAGCCCTGACGAATCGCGTACGACTGACGCTGTGGGGCAGCGCGTTGACGATATCGAACCTGTTGACCGAGGCGGGTGATTTCCTGCTGACGGAAGCGGGCGACTACATCCTGACGGAGTGATGCCATGGGCGCAGTAAAAACCACACAGCTGCCGGCGGCGAATCCGACCAACATCGACGACACGGTGCTGGTCCCTGTGGTCGATACGCTGGGCGCGTCGGTGAAGGCCAGCGTCGGACAGCTGATCACTGGCGCCGGCATGCTCACGTCGTTGACGGGTGACGTCACCACCGTCGGCAACGTCGCAACCATCGCCGATGACGCGGTTGACGGAGACAAGATTGCGGATGCGGGCGTGGGTCGCGACAAGCTGGAGCACATGTCCGCAGAGCGGCTGATGGGTCGTGGAGACTCTGGCACCGGTGAAGTCGAGTCGATCACGCTCGCATCGACATTGCAAATGGTGGGGACACAACTCGGCGTGACGCCAGGTGGCACCGCCTTTCACGGCTTGATCATGCACCGCGCTTTCGGAGGTCTTTGATGGCTCAAAACATCGCACCGGTATTCGCGCTCGTTCCGAATCAGCAGTGGGCCAAGCTCACGGCAGCTAACACGGCCATGGATGGAACGGGAACGTGCCCGGACATCTTCACCGGACATGCCACGGATGGGAGCCGCGTTGATGGTATTCGTGCCTGCTCGTTGGGCACGAACGTGGCCACGGTACTGCGGGTGTTTCAGAACAATGGTTCTACGGCAGCCACGCCAACGAACAACTCGCTGATCGCGCAGTTCGAACTTCCGGCAACGACAGCGGACAACGCAAAGGACGTAGGCACGCTATTCCTGCCCCTGCACAGACCCTTGAAGGCTGGACACAAACTCATGATCTGCATCGGTACCGCCGTCGCCACGGGATGGCAGTTCACCGGCGAAGGAGGTCACCTTGCCGCTTGATCTGCCTGCGAACCCGGAGGGGTTCCGCAATCCGGATGGGGGATCATTCCCCATGGGCACCCCAATCCCGAAGCAACGCAAGAGCATCTTCTATCGTCCCGGAAACTATTTCTTCACGGTGCCACCAAAGGTTCACTCGCTCCTAGTCGAGGGAACGGGCGCGGGCGCGGGCGGTGGAAGCACCACTAGCGCAGCAACCGGCGCACAGGGCGGCGGCGGCGGTTGCAGTTGCCGAGGAACCATTAGCGTGGTGCCCGGGGCAATTCTCGAAATCGAAGTCGGTGGTGGTGGTGCAGGCGGAACCGGCAACGGCAGCGGAGCCGATGGCGGTGAGACATTCATCTTCGCTGTCAACCGCGAGCATCGTGGTGCCGACGTCCTTTTGAACGGTGGTACCGGTGGTGACCGTGACGGAAGCGGCGAGGGTGATGGCGGCGGGTTTGACGACATTGACAGCGCGAGCGGCCTGAAGGTTTTCAAAGGCGGTGACGGCGGCATCGGTGGCACCAACGGACCCACTAACGGCGCCAATGGCGGAGCCGTGGACATGTGGCTGGGCGGACACGGTGGCGACGTTGGGGGTGGTGGTGGCGGTGGTGCGACGCTCTACGGCCCCGGTGGGGACGGCGGCGATGAAGATGAAGCCGGCGACAACGCGGATGACGCGTGGAGTCAGTGCACGGGGGCGGGTGGCGGCGGCGCGGGCAGGGATTCCGCCATGACGGGACTTGGCGGCGGCGACGGTGAAGATGGCTTCATGCGCCTGACGTGGGACGAGTGATCGCATGACGCTGATCAGCGCGCTGGGTTCGCCGATCTACTCTGATGACAGTGCGGCCGTTCTGTCAGGAGGTTCGTTCGTGGCGTCATTGCCACTGGCGAACATTCAGAGCCGCAGCCTGTCGCTAGTCGCGCGCACCACCAACGTGCTGACGACATCCACGACGTTCGACATCGATCTGGGCGCCGCGCGTGATGTGGGTCTGCTGGCCGTGCTGCTTCCCAATGTGACGAAATCGAACGTGCCGACGATTCGCTGGCGCGGATCAACCGTCTCGAACTTCGCGACGACTGTCTACGATTCAACAGCCCTGCAGCTGTGGCCATCTGGACTGACGGCCGAGGATGCGCAGGGGTTGAACGTCTGGACACCGACGCTGCCCGGTAGCCTGCAGACCGCGCGCTATTGGCGCTGCAATGTCGTCGACACTGCGAACGTCGACGGATATCTGGATTTCGCACGCGCGGTGATCGCTGGCCGTTTCGTGTTGACGCCCGGAATGTCCGTCGGCGCGAAAATGGGCCTCGAGTCCGAAACGACGCGCGTCGTGACCGATGGCGGCGCGGCGTTCTATTCGCCGAAACCGATTCGACGCTATTGGGACATCCCGATCGCTGAACTGAGCGAGGCGGACGCGATCGGAAAACTGTGGCGCATTCAGCGATTGCTGGGCACGCACGGTCAGGTGTTCGTCGTGTTCGATGAGGGTGACGTGACCTACATGCATGAGCGGAGTTTCCTCGGCGTGCTGCGTGAACTGTCACCGATCGAATACACACAGGCGTGGAGACACGCGGCCGTGATTCGCATCGTGGAGGAACTATGAGCTGGCTCTGGAGATTCGTCGCGGGTGTGACGTTGCGACAGGGGCTGATCGCGGGCGCTGTAGCGATCGCACTGGGCGCCGGCGCGTGGACCGTTCGCTGGCACTATGCGGAAGTGCGCGAGGGCAAGCAGGACACGCGCGATAGCATGGCACTCGCCGCAAAGGCGATGGAACCTGCGCAGCGGGCGGCGGTCACGATCACGCGATGGCGCACGGATACCATGTGGCTGCGCGCGAAGGCATCCGGCGAGGCCGCGACGCGTCAGGCCGATCGTGTCGATTCCGCGGCGGCGGCTGTTCCGGAACGGGTGCTGGATGCGGAACCGACGGTGGTTGTCCTGAAAGCCGAGGCGAAAGCGTTGGGCGATTCTGCGCGCACGCTGACGCTCGCCGTCATCGAACTGCGCGGGGACATCATCACCGAACGCGCGGCCAACGATTCCCTGCAGCACACGATCGACGTCATCGCGATCACCGCGAACGATGAACTGTTCAAGGAACGCGCACGGCCGAAACGCACGTGGAAATCCAACACGGCGCTGGTGGTAACCGGGGCGGCGCTGCTGAAACTGGGCGAATTCACGATCAACGCACTGAGGAAAGACTGATGCCATCCAAACCCGCCCCAGAAATGCAGGACCGTGGTCGCCTCGCGTACGCCGGCTGCGGGTCGACGCTCCTTGGCGTTCTGATTGTCTACCTGCTGCTGTTCGTGACCCGATGACCACGACGCGCGCACTACTGGCGCTGCTGATCACGTCGATCGACACCGACGAGAAACTGTGTCGCGATCAATCCACTATCCTGACGGAGATACGAGCGATGAACGAAGTTGTGAACGAAATCAAAGACGGTGTGGCGACGCTAACGCAGAACGCGGCGGATCTGCAGCAGCGTGTTGATACGTTGCAGGAGACGGTTGCGGGGGCGTTCGCGGCCCTGACGGCCCTGATCAACGCGGGTTCACCCGATGCCGCGTCGTTGATCGAAATTCGCGATGCGTTGGCCGCGAACAATGCCGCGTTGGCGGCAACTGCGCAGGATGTCGCGGATACGCCGGTGCCGAATCCGGCCGACCTGGTGGTACCGTAACCATGCGTCGCTGGGCGCGTGGTGTTGCGCTCGCCGTCGCGGCCCTGGCATTCGGTGCTGGGGCCGCGTACGCGGCGGCATCATTGGTAGACCTGCCGGCGCCGATCGTGTCGGCATCGTCGGTCACGTTTCGCGGTGGCAATGCCGACAGCGTCGGGATCGCGGTGCGCTGGGTTCGCGTGTGTCGCGCGATTGGCGGCATCAAGGTGTGTCCGTCCCGGCATGACATGCGCGTGGACCTGCACAGTTCGGACGGAACGGGCGTCTGGATGACCGCGCGATATGACGGTCAATTCCGCGACGTCGTCACCGTGCAGCGTCGTCCCTGTGCACTCACGGGCTCAATCACCGACACGGTACGGGTTTCCGTGCGTGCGGTCGCGACGGGTCCAGGTGGACGCAGTCGACCCGGGAACGCGCTGGGGATTGTCGTGCGCTGCCGACCGATGCGGCCGACGGAACGCATTGAGGCGCTGGCGTTCGTCGATTCATTCCCGCCGGCGAACAACCGCGTGGTGACGGCCGACTGGGGTTTCAAGATTGGCGCCGATTCGCTGACCATCATGCAGGCCGAACAGCTGCAGTTGGCGCGCACACTGGCCGATTCGCAGATCGTCACGAAGGAATACGCGGATCTGGTGATGGGGGCGGACTCCGTGCGCTTCGTGGACCACGTGCTGATCGGCTACAAATACCAACTGTGCCAGTTGGCCCGCAACCGATTCACGGGGCGCGTGATCGTGGTCGGCGGTCCGGATGCTGCATGCGAACCACCGCGCGCGCGGATGCAGTCCGAGGGGAACGGGTGAGGTCAGATGCGGCGAAGGTCGTTGATGCTCAGCGACGGCTACGGGTCGCAGAGCAACACGCCAAGGCACTCAAACGCGAAGTGCAGTTGTTGGTGCGCCCGCCGGTCGCGCTCGAGGGCCTGAACGTGCACGCGGCCCTGTGCGGCTATTGGGATATCGGCGTCTCGTCGCCGTTGTTCGCCGTCGGGGTGATGGATGCACCGAGGAGGGCACATGCCATTGCCCGATGACCCGGTGGTCAGAGCGCTGGTGGTGCGAGCGCGTCACGTGCTGCGGTCAACGTGCGGCGGGTCGCACTGGCTGGGCCTCGAGGTCAGCGATCTGGTGGCCGAGGGGTGGCTGGCGTATCAGGTAGCGCTGGGTGGCGCGGATCCATCGCGCGGTGATCCGTCGCGATATGCGCGGGCCTGCGCGTGGCACGCCATGCGGCGACTGGCGCTGACGTGGCACGGTGGACTGAGGGGCGTCCGCTTGGTGCAAATCGGGGCCAGGAGCTGGGAGCGCATTCAATGGCCGGACGCCGACATCGACCATATCGAGTCGCGGGACGCGTTGGATGTGTTGCCGTTGTTGGAGAAACTATCGTCGCGAGCGCGGGCCGTGCTGACGTCGATCTACGTTGATCGGTGCAGTGTCGCCGACACCGCGACACGTCTGGGGATGCCGATTGATCGGGTCTATGCCATCCGGTATCGAAGCGTGGAACGGTTGAAGGTGCTGGCGGGCGGATCGTCCCGGTACATCGAACGGCAACGCACCCGTGAGCGAGCATGGGTCGCAAAGCACGGCCGCAGTGCCGGCGCGGATGCGCGTTACAACCACAGTGAAAAGGGCCGCGCACGCAACGCGCGAAAGAGACACCGCGACGTCGCGGCATAGGTCGATCATTCAAACGGACTAGCAATGGAATTCTTCCACGCGGTTTCAGCATTCTGGCAGGTCACGATCGCGATCGCCATCGGAGTATCGGCGATCATTGGCGCTGCCTACCAGATCGCCAAGGCGTTCAAGAGCGTGGCCGCGTCCGCGTCCGATTCGTTCGGTAAGGCGGTCACCGAACACGTCAAGCCGCTGGTCGACGAAATGAAAACCGGTCTGATCGAGGTCAGCACGACGCTGCGATCAATCCAATCGGAACACCGCGCGGCCACGGATCATTTCGCCGAGGATCGACGGGTGAAACAGGAAGCGATTGACGAGAACACGGAACGAATCGATGGGCACGACAAGGATCTGGCGAAGCACGGCGAACGCATCGCCCGCGTTGAGGGCGCACTGGATATCGAGGCACCGACCGATGACGACTGAACCTAGCACGGCGTGGATCGAGCGAACTGGATTCGGCGACGGAAAGGGAAATCTGAGTTTCAACAAGATGGTGACGTTCACCGCACTCTGGATTTTCGGCGTGTCCGTCATGCGCATCATTGCGCTCAATCAGATGCCGCCGTGGTTCGTCTGGTCGTTCGGGTTCGGCGTGGTCGGCGCTGGATTCGGGTTGAAGGGCTACGCGATCGCGGCCGCGCGGCGCACGGAGCAGTTCAACCAGAACGATAGCGTCCAGATCACCGGTGACGCGGCCGCGATAATCAAGGCCACATCGGAGGCGGTCAGCGCGCGGCGTGATCATGATCGCGGGATCGATCCCGCATGAAGTTCCAACTGGCGTTCCGGTTCGATGTGTCCATGAACGCGAGTTTCGTGATTTCGCGCGTCACGGGTTCGCCGTATCACGTGGCCATGCTGTTTGATGATGAATGCATCGAGGCCGTGGCCGGCGCCGGCGTGCGATCCATCGGCCGCGCGGAACGGTTGGAGGTCGGCGACTGGAAGATCCGGACGGTAAACGCGACACCTGATGGCGTCGCCGCGGCGTATGCGTTCGCGCGCAGCCAGATCGGCAAACGCTACGACTATCCGGGCGTTCTGTATGCCTGGGCGCTGGGTCGCATCGCTGGCGAAGGGTTCGCGTGGTGGTGGTACTGTTCGAAAATCGCAGCGCGGTGCGTGATCATCAGCGGCGCATACAGCGCACGACATCGGGCGGCGTATTTCACGCCAGCGCGTCTCTTCCGGATATTCCCAGAATGATCATCACGCTGTCACCAGTGGACCTGATCCTGAAACTGGCGTCGGTCTGCGTCGGCGCCGGCGAACATCCGCCCAACACGAACAGCGGACCGTTCGTGGAGCTCTGCCAAAAGGAAACAGGCAATGCGCCACCCGATGCATGGTGCGCGTCGTGGGTGACGCGCGTCGGCCGTGAGGCACTGGGCGATCAATGGCCCGTGAAACGATCCGGACGCGTCCAGCATGTCAGCGACTGGGCGCGTGATCAGAAATGCCGGTACTTGCCGGCGCATGGCGCCGCGGCCGGTGACCTGTTCGTGGTGTGGTATGCGTCCTTCGGCCGCCATGCGCACATCGGGTTCGTCGAATCTGTCAACGCCGATGGATCGTTTACGTCTCTCGAGGGCAACACAACGATGCCCGGTGATCAGGATCCGGAAACGATGCGCGAGGGGTGGTGTGTGGCGCGGAAGAAGAATCGGAAGCTGGGTAGCAAGGATCGACTGATACGATGGACCGAAGAACTAGTCTGACGCGGGTTACAGAGCTTCGCCGCAACTCTAGGGTGTCATCGCGCCGTGGCATCGCCTTCGTCACCCGATTCAGATGCGTGAAGCGTCGTTTGCGAACCGGGGAGGCCTGTCGAACGGGGAAGGCGCGTCTGTTCGGTAAGCCGACGCAGGTTGGCGAGCATTTCTTCCGTCTGCGCATTCTGATCCATAGTGGACACGCGAAAGAGGGTCTCCCGAAGGTGTTTGCATACGCCGGCGATACTCGGATCCAACGCCATCGCCGTCACGCCCATCAGGTCTAGATCCTTCAACACCAGTGGTGTCTCGGCGACTGAGAACGTGAACTTCTCCAAATAGCCTGGATGCGTTGAGTCACGGGCCTGCATTTCGCGTTCCGCTTCGTAGATGTGCAGTTCCTGATTGATTACCGAGGAGTAAGTATAGACGCCCTGCTGGAGGAGCTGCTTTTGATTGCCATGTGCGGCAGCATGAAGTACCGACACGTGGTTCCCTGGTGTCTCCGGGTCATATACCTGCGCCCACTCCGCGCGCCAACGAAGGCTGTCAAATGCGAAGATCGCGACGTGCTCTGCCTTCGGAGTTGCCTTTTGCGCCCCTTCAAAGGCGAAATACGCGGCGGCATAGGGTGACCTTGTCCAATCCAGCAGCGGTGTTGGAAACCCATTGTGTTGGAGAAAACCGAGAAATGCCTGTCTCTCAATGTCGACCGACAGGTTCCAGGAGAGCCCGGTACTTGTCCGGATGTAGTCGTGGAGAAATGGCAGGGCGTTCTTCCAATAGATGTCCGCCGGAAGTGGCGCTGCGAGTCGATGGTAAGAAGAAACCAATCCCCAGCTCGCGCGCGACTGTCCGCGAAACAAAAGGACGCGCCCCGCGTCGATCAGTTGGTCGACATAGTTCTTGAAATCCCTCCATGTGTGCGTCGGAGCCTTGCTTGTGGCACGGTCCTGCGAATCGTCGCTCAGAGTTGACATAGGGATCAGTAAGGTTCGCGAGGAGTCGGCCCTTGTTCGCCAT
>JANNRQ010000107.1:0-3504 GCA_031401495.1 Gemmatimonadota bacterium | reverse complement strand
AAAAACGAAGGGGCGGAGATCCGAAGATCTCCGCCCCTTCGTGCCTACAACTTCGTGATTTTGCCGATCAGCGACGGAAGACGGAATTGATCCGCTTCTCCGCCATGTTCTCCTCGTGAATCTGCTTCACCGTCCGACGCTGGGCACTACCCGAAGCGACCAGCTTGGCTGGCGCGCTCGGACCACCAAACGTGTATACCGCGCGCTGTAGCACGTCGAGCTCTTTCGCCGGCACCGGCATGTGGAATGGCGTGCCTGCGATCAAGCCACCGACGCGGCGCCGATTGAAGAACGCGGTGTAACCCTGTCCCATGAACTCGATTTCCTGCTCGTACTGCAGCTTTGTGAGCAGAGCCGCCTGCGTTTCCACCGCCGTTGCGGCCGTGAGGTTACCACGCGTCACGCGAGTGTTATTGATGCGCGTTGCCGCGACCGCAAAGCTGCCGCCGGCGCGACGCAACTCGCCTTCCGCCCACATCAGGTCGTTCATGTGGCGAGTGAAAAACGGATCCTGACCCGTGCCGTCGAAGCCCGGGAGGTTCTCACCTTCGTAGGCAAGATGCTGATAGCGAATGTGCGACAGGTTGCTCTGGTGATACGAACCGCGCGCGGGCGGGAAGATCGCGACGCCGGAGCACGCGTAGTCCGTGCCGGCGTTGGCCGTCGCCGCAGTCGTGGCGTAGCCGTTGAAGGCGTTCGTTGGGCCCCACGAACCGTCACCGACACGCCGGTCCAGTGAAACCGTCGGGCACGGGTTGCCACCCGGGAAGGGCCACGGATTGACGTGATTGCTGGTAAGCATCGACGCGACGCGGGTGTCGATACGCACCGTGCCGATGGAGTTGCCCCACGTCTTGACGCAGTCCAAACCACACTGGGCGCCGGTCGCATCGATGTAGTACTCAAAGTCGAACGGCGTGCCGCTGCTGATGCCTGCCGCAGCGTACGTGGTGACGCTCGCCCAGTTCACCGCGGCGTTCTCGGCGGCGTCGCGGGGATCCATGGCGATGACTTCCGCCTGCATCGTCCGGATCAGCTGTCGAATCTGGGTGTTGGTGTACGTCCTACCTGCGCCAACGCCCATCCACTCGGGCTCCGTCGACCACGACAACAGTCCGGCCTGAGTGAAGGCCTGTTCGAGCTTCACCACTGCTGAATCACGCATCACTGTGTGGCTGACGAACGGCAACGCCGACACGTTGCTGATATCGGTGTTCTCGTCCACCACGAATCCCTGGTCGTACATCATCGCGATACCCGCCATCGCCATGCCCTGGAGCATCTTGGCAATGGCCTTGTTGCGGGATGTGAACGTGCTGTCGACCGCACAGTTGGTGTCGAAGCACGTGCCGTTTTTGATGGCGGCAAGAATGCTGTTGGCGCCGGACAGCACGGTGTAGTAGCCATACCACTGGCTTTCGACCGATGGACCGCCAGCGGCCTCTGGCGCAGTGGCGCTGTTGTTCCAGCCGCAGCGCGACGTGCAATCCGAGCCGACAGAGGAGTAGTAGCGGATAGCGGCGTTGTTCCACGATGCCGTGTAGTTGTCCGCCATCATGTTCAGCGGCATCGCGAAGTAGTCACCGCGCGTCTCCACCCAGGTGCGGAACGCGCCACCGAGGACTTGTTCGAGGCCCGCCGGCTCCGAATACGCACGAGCAGCGTCGGGCGCATTCGGATTTTCGATGTCCATGTTGCAACCGCTGAGCATCAGTAGCGTCGCGGCAGCGCCGCACGCGATCACCGATGAACGCGGCGAATGATTCAGTCGACGTATGTTCATGGTTTGGCTCCTAGAAGGTGATCTCGAACACGGCCGACAGTGTCCGGAACTGTGGGTACTGGAACCAGTCCATCTTGACCTGGAACGGATCGCCAAAGAGTCCCGACACTTCGGGATCAAGACCGGAGTAGTCGGTGAACGTCAGCAGGTTGCGACCAACCAGGCCGACGCGGATCGACGGCACCTTCCCCATCCCGATACGGCTCAGCTGCGAGGACAGGAACGTGTAGTGCACCGAAAGCTCCTTCAGCTTCATGTAGGAGCCGTCCTCGACGAAGTAGTCGTTCGGGTCGAGGCCGTTGTAGAAGCCGACGCCGTAGTAGCCGAGGGATTTCTTGGGGCAGGACGGCATCACGGCCGCGATTACGCCGCACGTCGCAGCGTTGTTCGCTTTGCCGGCCTGGTCCTGGACCCGGTCACGCGTGGCCTGGAACGCCCACTGCCTCGTGCCGTTGTACAGGTCGCCGCCCTTACTCCAATCGAGCAGCGAGCTGAACACCAGGCGGCCATGCCGCAGGTTGCCGCCGAAGCTCATGTTGAAGTCCGGATTGGCGTCACCGATCTTGGTGATCTGTGACGTCTCCAGACATGGCGTGGTAGGATCATTGGCGACCGTGCGACGCTTGCAGAACGTGTACTTGATGGCGCGCTCGTTGGCGGTGCCGTAGGCGCTCTTGCGCACCACGTACCCGTCCTCGTTGATCATGACGCTGTCGGTGTGCCATGCCTGACCGACACCCTTGAGCGCGTTCTTGGCCGGATCGTCGTACAGCTGGGCCACCGTGGTGATCCACTTGTTGCCGTGGATCGCACCGAGGTTCGAGTTACGGCCAAGGAAGAACGCCGAGGGCATCTGCTGGAAGCTGTACAGCCGCTCCGGCAGGCTCCACTCAGTGATCTTCTGGGACGTCTTGTCGCCGACGATGTTCAACGTGAAGCTCGTCTTGCCATTGTCAAACACGCGGGCACCGAACGTTCCCTCATGCGTCACTGACTCGAGGGCGCCCGTGTTCTGCCACTGGGCCTTGAAGCCGGCAACGGCAGGCAGGTCCACCAGCAGGATCTGATCGGTCGTTGACTTCTTGGCGTAGGTGTACTCAGCCGTGAACTTGCCGCCGCCGAACTCCACGCTCGTTCCGAGTTCCAGCTCGGCGGACTGCGCCGGCTTGAGCTTCGGGTTGCCGAGAATGTCCGGCGTGAACCCAGCGGCGTTCACCGCCAAAATCTCATACTGATCGTCGAACCGCGGCCGCAAGCCGGCGGTGCCGTACGATGCGCGCAGCTTCAGTTCGTCGATCTGCGGAAGCGTAACATCCTCGGTCACGCGCCACGCGCCTGAAATTCGGTAGTAGGGCGACCACCGGCTGTCCGGCCCGAACAGCGACGAGCCGTCCCGGCGAATCAACGCATCAAACAGGTACTTCTCTTTGATGTCGAACGACGTGAGGGCGAGGAAGTTCAGGTTGCGAATGGTCTCGTCCCTGGACGCCGACGACAGGCTGGCCTGATCCGCGCTGGCGAACTCAGGTACCTTCGTCACCTTGAGGTTGGCCGCCCGCGCCTGAAGGAATCCGTTCCTCTGGTCTTCGAACGACGTCCCGATTTTCGTGGTATTGACGATGTCGCCGAAGGTGCGAATCGCCGTCACCGTGGCGCCGCCGTTCAACTGCGAGTTGGACTGCCTGTTCTTCGTCAGGTTCCCTGGCGTCTTCGTATTCGAC
>JANNRQ010000106.1:0-35542 GCA_031401495.1 Gemmatimonadota bacterium | reverse complement strand
CGATCGAGCTGATGCACTTGGCCACATTGGTTCACGACGATTCAGTAGATCATTCCGTGAAGCGGCGGGGTATGCCCATGCTGAACAAGGTGTTCAGTCACGAAGTTGCGGTGATCATGGGCGACTACCTCTACGCCCGGGCTCTGGGTGCGCTGGTCCGCTTGGAGAACCTCACGGTCGTGCGAATCATGACCGACGTCACGGCGGAACTTGCGATTGGCGAGATGCGGCAGCAGAGCGCGGTGGACACGCTGGACTTCACCGAAGAGGCGTACGTAAAGACGGTCAGCTCGAAGACCGGCTCGCTGCTGTCGGCGGCGTGCGAGGCAGGGGCGTTGTTTGGCGCCGAGCGGCACCAAGCAGCACTCGCGAAATACGGCGATCTGCTCGGCATCGCATTCCAGATCGCCGACGACTTGCTCGATTACGGCGATTCGGCGGTCACAGGCAAGCCTTCGGGCTTGGACCTCATGGAACACAAGGTGACGTTACCACTGATCGGCGCCCTGAAAGCGATGAGCCCGGCCGCCAAGAAACGCGTCGAAGCGTTGTTCGCCGAGGCCGAGCCGCCTGAGGAGCTGGTGGCGGAGGTCAAGGGGATCGTCGCCGAGTCTGGCGGGCTGTCGTATGCGCATAGACGCGGGGGTGAGTTCGCGGAGGCGGCGCACCAGACGCTGTCGTCGGTTCCCGATACGCCCGCGCGTGCCGCTTTGGCCGATGCAATCGTCTACGTGATGGAGCGAGTGTCCTAAATGCCACCTCGGGGATCAGCCAAGCACAATCCCGCGTTTCACATCACGGTGTTGTCCATTGGGTTCGTCGTTGGTGGCGTAATGACCCAAGTGGCGCGTAGATTCCTTCCACCGGGTGCCGTGAAGGAGTTTCTCACGACCGGCCTGACGCCGTCCGTCGGTCCGCTGACGATCGACTTGTTGATTCTCAAGTTTTCGCTGGGCCCGGTGCTGTTGGACGTTTCGCTGCTGAGCCTGGTTGGCGTTTTGGTAGCGTACCTGATTGCACGATCGCTTTTCTAGGAGCTCATATGCTAGGCAACATCGGACCGATGGAGCTGTTCATCATCCTCGTCATCGTCCTGGTGATATTCGGGGCGAAGCGGGTGCCGGAGATCGGTGCTTCATTCGGAAAGGGAATTCGTGAGTTCAAGAAGAGCCTGAGTGATGTGGATCGCTCGATCAAGGAACCGGATCGCGAAGCCAACATGATCAACGCCGGAGACGCGCAGCGGCAGGAGCAGGACAAGACGTCCGAGCCCAAGCGCCTGATTACTTAGCAGGAAAAGAAAAAGGCCCTCGCTAAAGCGAGGGCCTTTTTCTTTGCGCGTCGGTCAGGGCTGTGCGATGCGACGGGCCGTCGCGTTGATATCGGCGCGATGGTCCTCGACCTTCGCTGCCTTTCGCAGGTCCGCATGAAAGAGCTGAATGCGTTGCTGTTGGAGCTGCTGCAGGCGCTGCCGGCGCAGACCTTCGGCCTGCTTGTCGAACTGGCCGCGATCCGAGTTTGCGCGTCGCTCGACCTTGAGAACGTAAACGGCGTCGTCCGATCGGATCGGCTCGCTCACCGCGCCAACGGCGATGCCAAACGCTGCGCCGACCGGTTTCGTGAACTGGCCGAGACCCGGAACGAACTGAAGGCGCGTGAAGGCCGGGCTCTTCAAGACTGTGAGGCCCTGCGCCTTGGCGGCGGCATCAAATCCGCCAGTGGCCGCCGCCTGCGCAAACGCCTGAGCAGGGGCCATGGCTGCGTCCAACGCTTTTTCGTTCGCGACCGCCCTGCGGACGGCGTCCTTGGCGCGTTCGAAATCGGGCTCACCACCCGCGACGATCGAGTCCAAGCGCGCCATCCAATATCCGTTGTCGCCGTCGAAGAGTTCGCTGATGTCTCCTTTACTCGAGCCGCCGAAAGCCCATGCGCTCGCGCCCGGGACCTGCGCACTTCCAAGCATCGCCGGCCGGTCTTCAACCGCCTCGAGCTTGGAGATGGAGAGACGAAGTTTCATGGCCGCGGTGTCGAACATCGCGGGGTCCGTGGCACCCGTTGCAATACCAGCGAGCGAGTCCGCTCGCTGGTCTGTCGCCGTGGCGGCCGAATCGCTCTGGCCAATCTTGATGAGGATGTGACGCAGGGCGGTAGTGTCTCCCTTGCGTTCGTCAACGCGGATCAGGTGGTACCCGAACGACGTCAGGACGGGAGCCGACAGCTCCTTCACCTTCAATTTGCCTGCCGCAGTTTCGAAGTCGGCAATGAACCGGCCGCGCGCGCCACGGCCGAGGTCGCCCCCCTGCGCACCGGAGACGGAGTCTTCGGATTCGCGCTTGGCAACGTCTTCGAACTTGGCGCCACCGGAGATTTCGGCGCGGAGCTTGAGGAGGCGGCTACGAGCGGCAGCCGTGTCGGCGGCGCCGATCGTCCGCGCAACGTGCACGACCGACAACCACGCCCGGCCGTCCATCGCGTAGTCCGCTTTATGGGCGTTGAAATACGCGCGCGCTTCGGCGTCGGTGACCGCTGCTGCAGCGGTCGAGTCAACGTCACGGCGGAACGAAACGAACGAAACCTGCGCGCTGTCGTTCTCATCCTGCCAGTAGCGCCAGAGGTCGGGCTCCGAGACGTACATCGCGCTCGTAAGCTCGGCGTACAGCTTTTCCTTGGGGATCTCCGTGCGGTAGTAGCTCTCGAGTCCGACCAGCAGCCCGCCCTGGCGCGCCTGCGGGCTCGCGAGCAAACGCTGGTACTTCGCCGGGTCAAACCGGCCGTCCGTTTGCAGGTCAGGAGCATTGTACAGGAACGGCGGGGGCGCATAGCGCGCAAACTCCAGGAGCTCCTCATCAGACACCGTGATGTGCCGCTTCTTGTACTCCTGCTCCAACAAGACCTGCATGATCATCTCATCGAGCGTCTGGTTCTCGATCTGCCGAACTTCGTCCTGCGTCAGCGCACGCGCACGGTCTTGGCCCATGGCCTGCTGCACGCGCTGCTGCCATTCCATGTACAGGATGTCGCGGCCGTTCACCTCGGCGACCGCGGTGGTCGGCGTCAGGGAACCGGTGTCTGCGAGTCCGGACGTCTCATAGACCAGGAAGACGCCGACGAAGGCGACGGCGACGAACGCCCAGATGTATTTGGCAAGGCTTCGAAACTGCTGCAGCACGGCCGATACTCCTCGGATTGGGGGTGCTGAAAACGGGCTGATAGTGAGCCTGAAAAGCTACCCGCCGACCGAGGCTAAAATCAAGTCACCGCGTGACTTCTGATTGCTGGCCTCGTCTACAAGATGTATCTTGCCGATCGCCCTGAAGCAGGGGCGATCCCCCCATTAATAGCACGAATGGCGAGCTCGCCCAAGATCGACGAACTCCGAAAAAAGTTCGAAGAAACGCCACGCCGGTACTTCGCTCCGTTGGCGAACGAGTACCGCAAGGCGGGGGACTTGGAGCAAGCGATTGCGATCTGCCGGGAGTACCTCCCGCAGCAGCCTGGCCACATGAGCGGCCACATCGTGTTCGGCCAAGCGCTGTTCGACGCAAAGCAACTGGACGAAGCCAAGACAGTTTTCGAGACGGCGCTCTCGCTGGACCCCGAAAACCTCATCGCACTTCGGCACCTCGGCGACATTACGGCCACGACGGGGGACAAGGCAGCGGCCACGGGATGGTACAAGCGCGTCCTCGAGGCAGATCCGCGCAACGAAGAAACGCAGGCGCTCCTCGCTGCGCTCGAAGGCCCCAAAGCGGCCGCCCCAACGCCCGTGGCGACGCCAACGGCGACGGAAACATCGAAGACCATGCCGATGCCCGCCATCCAGCCGGCCGCGGCGAGTTCGGCGCCCACCGTCGTGATGGCCGGGATGCGCCCGCTTCCCAAGCTCGGAGCGACCGGGCTGCCGATGCCGGCGGTGCCGAGACCGGGCGCACCTGCCGTTGTCGCGACAACGGCGCCCGTTCCCACGGCCGGTACTCCAACGCCGCCGGGGCAGATTCCTACTTTGTCGAATGCGTCGACGGTACCGCTGAAGGTGCCCGCCGCGATTGCACCCACCGAGGAGATCAAGCTCGACGGATTCTCCAGTGGAGCCGATTCTTCGTCGAAGGTTGTCGCCGATCCTTCGGGCGTGCCCGCGACGCTGATCATGGACGCTGTTCCAGGGATGGCACCGGTAACCGCTGCGGACGTCCCCGCCGTCGTCCAAGCAATCGGATTCGAGACGACGGCCATGGCGGCCACCGAGCCGCTGATCGGCTCCTTCGGGCTTGAAGGGCTGGAAACGACGTCCATGGCTGCGCCTCCGCCGGCTGCCCCCGAACCCGCAGCGGCGGACGCTGGGATGATCGACCTGGACTTCACGCCGCCGGCCGCGCCTGCAGCGGTGCCACCCGCGCCAGTCGCCTCGGCGCCTGAAATCGATCTCGACTTCGCCGCACCGGTCGCACCCGCTACGGCTCAGTCTGCGGAAGAACCGACGCCCATGGCCCGCGCGCTGGCCGATGAAGCGGGACTTGTTGAGCTCGACATCAGTATTCCCGCACCGGCAGCGTCTGCCCCGCCCGAGGTCGCCGCGCCTTCGGCAGCCGTTCCGCTCGAGGCTCCAGTTCCAGCGCCGGCCGCAACGCCCGCGCCAGAGGAAGTGGCCCCGGTTGAGCTGGAGATTGAATCGCCAGCACCTGCTCCGGACTCAGGGCCGTTCGTCACGGAGACAATGGCCGAGCTTTACCTGAAGCAGGGCCACCGAGCCGAGGCGCTTCGTGTCTACCGCGCGCTGCTCGAGATTCGGCCCGGCGATGCTGGCATCCTTGCGAAGATCGCCGAGATTGCGGCGCCAGAGGACGAGGCCGCGTCCGCCACCCCGGTGCTTGCGCCGTCCAACGGCCCGTCTATCCGGTCCGTGCTCATGCTCATCGCCATGCGCCGTCCGGGATATCGTCCGGACGCGGCGCAGGGCAATGGCGCCCTGCATGTGGAGGACGCTGCGCCGGTTGCAGGCGCCGAAGTGCTGCATGGCGCGGATTCGCTCAGCCATTTGTGGAACCACGTGGCGCCGGCGGCCGGCGAGGAAGGCGCAGCGCTTGTATTGTCCGCCGCGTTTCGTGATCTCGACGGTCACACGTACGGAAACGGCGCGATGGACCTGTCGGCCGCCGCCGCGGCTGCGTCCGCCGCGCAAGCGGCGACTGCCGCCGCCCTCGCCGGAGGTGCGCCGGTAGCTCCGTCCAGCTTCTCGTTCGACAAGTTTTTCTCACAGCGTGCGACTGCTGAGCACGCTGCACAGGTGGCGTCGGGTGTGGCGGGCGCACCGGCTGAGTCGAAAGAGGACGTGGCGCAGTTCACGCAATGGCTTGAAGGCCTCAAGAAGCGGTGAAGATCGGCGTCCTCAACGGCCCCAACCTGAACTTGCTGGGGATTCGTGAGCCGGAGGTCTACGGCCGCAAGTCGCTCAAGGACATCGAGACCGAACTGCGCGTGCTCGCCAAGGAACTCGGTGCCACCCTCTTGTTCGCGCAGCACAACGGAGAGGGGGAGCTCATCGATCGCGTGCATGCATGGCGAGGCGCGGTCGGCGGCGCTTTGGTGAACGCCGGCGCCTACTCGCACTCCAGTCTGGCGCTTCGCGACGCGCTCGTTGGCACATCGATTCCGTTCGTCGAGGTGCACCTGAGCAACGTCTACGCGCGCGAGCCGGAGCGCCGGCACTCGATGTTGTCGGCGGCGGCCGTCGGCGTTGTCTGCGGCTTTGGCGCGGCGAGCTACGAGCTGGGTCTGCGCGCCATGGTCGCGCATCTCGCCAAGAATGCCTGACGCTCGCGAGCGGCGGCTTGCGAACCTGGCCGCCCTTTTGACGCGAGAGCAGCTCGACGGCCTCTTGGTGACGGGTGGCGCCAACATCCGCTACCTCACGGGGTTTTCGGGCTCGAGTGGACTGCTGTTCGTGAGTCACCGCGACCGCGCGCTCATCACGGACTATCGCTACGTGGCGCAGTCGGCGAGCGAGGTTGGTGCGATCGCCCGGGTCATCATCGAAGAGCAGAGCTTGTGGTCGGGCTTGTGGCAGCAGATCGCGGCGCTCCCGGCCCGTGTCGTCGGCTTCGAGTCGGCGCATCTCTTTCATCGCGACTTCCAGCGGCTGTTGGAAGCCGGCTCGCGGTGGCAGTGGCGGCCGACGACGGGGCTCATCGAGTCTCTGCGCGAACGGAAGGACGCCACGGAGCTGAGGCGCATTCGCGACGCGGTGTCATGCGCGGAAGGCGCGCTCGAATTGACCGTGCCCCGCATCAAGGCCGGCATGTCGGAACTCGAAATTGCGGGTGTTCTTGAGCAGTCGCTTCGACAGCTAGGCAGTGAGGACTTCGCGTTTCCCTCCATTGTCGCGTCCGGGCCGAACTCGGCCAAGCCGCATGCCCAACCAACCAGCCGCGTCCTTCGCAAGGGTGAATTCCTGTTGCTCGACTTCGGCGCCCGGATCGGCGGATACGTCTCCGACATCACGCGCACCTTCATCGCCGGCCGGCCGGACACGAAACAAAAGGAAGTGTACGAGGTGGTGCGTTCCGCCAACGAGCGCGCAAGTGCCTCGGTGCGAGCCGGAATGGTAGGGCGGGATGCCGACCGACTGGCGCGGGGCTACATTGAAGATCGGGGCTTCGGTGACCGGTTTGGCCACAGCCTCGGACACGGCATTGGACTGGAAGTGCACGAGGCGCCACGGCTGGCCAAGACGGCGGAAACAGCGCTGGCGGAGGGCGCAGTGGTGACGGTTGAGCCCGGCATCTATTTGCCGGAGTGGGGCGGAGTGCGGATCGAGGACGATGTCCATCTGGGCGCCAAGGGGGTCGAAGTGTTGACCGGGTTCCCGAGAGAGTTGATCGCCGTCGGCAAGGCCTGACGCACCGCAGGACCACGCAATCCCGAGCTATGATCGACCTACGCTATGTGAAGAAGCTCATCGAGATGATCGACGATTCGTCGGTGGACTCGATCGAGATCACAACCGAGAAGGGCGTGAAGATCCGCGTCGCCAAGAACCCTGCCGTCAGGCCGGGCTTCGCTGTGGCGGCGCCATCGCCAATGCCCCATGCGCACGTTCATGCCGAAGTACCGCGCGCAGCCGCGACGCCCACGGCGCATCCCGAAGCGACGCCCAAGGCATCGTCGTCGCTCCTCGAGGTGAAGTCTCCAATGGTTGGCACGTACTACGGCGCGCCGGAGCCCGGCGCGAAGCCATACGTCTCGGTGGGTGATCGCGTCGCCAAGGGGCAGACGCTCTGTATCATCGAGGCGATGAAGATCATGAACGAAATCGAGTCGGAATACGCCGGCGTAGTCCGCGAAGTGCTCAGCCAGGACGCGCAGCCTGTGGAATACGGGCAGGCGCTCTTCCGCGTCGATCCGAATGGCTAGTCCGCCGAAACTGCCTTCCGCACCACCGAAGCCCGTCGCAAAGCCGGTCGCCGCACCGCCGCCGTCGCCGACCACGACCGCCGTCGAGGGGGAAGTGTCGGAAGCGCCGTTTGATTTCAAAACGGTGCTTCAGCAAATGACGCAGGCCAACGGATCCGACTTGCACCTCAAGGTCGGCCGGCCGCCGACGATGCGCCTCAATGGCGACCTCGCTCCGATGCCGTTCGCCGCATTGAAGCCCGAGGACCTGAAGGGACTCGCGGAGCAGTTGATGAACCCGAAGCAGGTGAAGCAGTTCACGGACGAGAAGGAGTGCGATTTTGCCATCGGCGTTCCGGGCATCGGGCGATTCCGGGTCAACCTGTATCAGCAGCGCGGCTCGTTGTGCTACGCCATGCGCGCCATTCCGTACTTGGCGCGTACGCTGGCCGAACTGGAACTGCCCAAGGTGCTGGAGGAGATTGCGCTCAAGCCGCGCGGCCTTGTGCTCGTCACCGGTGTCACTGGCTCCGGCAAGTCGACATCGCTGGCTGCGATGATTCAGCACATCAACCAGAACCACAAATCCAACATCATCACGCTCGAAGACCCGATCGAGTTCCTGCATCGGGACATCAACTGCCACATCAACCAGCGCGAAATCGGGACGGATACGACGTCGTTCGGGCAGGGCCTGCGCCGTGTTTTGCGCCAGGATCCCGACGTCATCTTGATTGGTGAAATCCGCGATCTCGAAACGCTGGATGCCGCGCTCAAAGCCGCGGACACCGGACACCTGGTGTTCTCCACGCTGCACACCACAGACGCGACGCAGACGATTCAGCGCGTGTTGTCCTTCTACCCGCCGCATCAGCAGGCGGAAGTGCGATTCTCACTGGCCAGTGCGCTTCAGGCCGTCGTATCGCAGCGGCTCGTGCCGCGTGCCGACAAGCCGGGCCGCATCGCCGCAGTCGAAGTGTTGATCAACACGGCCGCTGTTCGCGACCAGATCCGTGACATGTCGTCGTCGCTCAATATTCCGGACCTGATCAAGGAAGGGACCGTACAGTATGGCATGCAGTCGTTCGATCAATCGCTGATGCAGTGGTACAAGAAGGGCATCATTTCGTACGAGAGCGCCCTGTTCTACGCAACCAGCCCGGCGGAATTTGCGCTCCGTGTGCAGGGCGTCGCTGGCACAAGCGACCAGAGCTGGAACGCCTTCGAGAAGAAGTAGGAACGAGGCCAGCCGCACCGGCATGTTCAAGAAAGTTCTGATTGCGAATCGCGGAGAAATCGCGCTCCGGGTCATTCGCGCGTGTCGCGAGCTGGGAATCGAGACCGTTGCGGTCTACTCCGAACCCGACCGCGAATCGCTGCACGTCCGCTTTGCGGACGACGATGTATGCATCGGCCCGGCGCCGTCGCGCGACTCGTATCTCCGGATTCCGCGCCTGATCGCGGCCGCGGAGATTACCGGTGCCGACGCGATTCATCCGGGCTACGGCTTCCTGGCGGAGAACGCGGAATTCGCCGAGACGTGCGCCGCGTCGAACATCGCGTTCATCGGCCCCACGCCGCAGCAGATCCGCGTCATGGGGAACAAGTCGGCCGCGCGCGAGGCGATGATCAAAGTGGGTGTGCCAGTGGTGCCGGGTACCACTGGCCCGGTGGAGGATTCCGATCAGGCGCTCGAGTTTGCTAAGGGCATCGGCTTTCCGGTGATCATCAAGGCATCCGCCGGAGGCGGTGGAAAAGGCATGCGCGTCGCGCGCGACGCCGACGACTTCGCGCGTTCGTTCCAGTTGGCGCGCTCCGAAGCGCTGTCCGCGTTCGGCAACGGCGATGTGTACGTCGAGAAATATCTCGAGCAGCCGCGCCACATCGAATTCCAGATCATCGGCGACAAGCACGGCAACGTCATTCATCTTGGTGAGCGCGACTGCTCGGTGCAGCGGCGGCATCAGAAGTTGATCGAGGAGGCGCCGAGCCCGGCCGTCACGTCCAAGTTGCGCGAGGCGATGGGCAATGATGCCGTCGCGGGTGCGAAGGCGATTGACTATGTGGGCGCGGGCACCATCGAGATGCTGCTCGATACCGACGGGTCGTACTACTTCATGGAGATGAACACCCGCATCCAGGTGGAGCATCCGGTCACGGAAATGCTCACCGGTGTGGACCTCGTGAAGGAGCAAATCCGCGTCGCGTCCGGCGAAAAGCTTTCCGTCCGGGAGATGCCGCCGCTGCGCGGCCATGTGATCGAGTGTCGCATCAACGCCGAGGATCCGTCACGAAATTTCCAGCCGTCACCCGGGAAGATCACCGCGTTCCATCCGCCGGGCGGCAACGGCGTGCGGCTCGATTCGCACGTGTACGCGGGCTACGTGGTGCCGCCGTACTACGACTCGCTGCTGGCCAAGCTCATCGTGCAGGGTCGCGACCGCGCCGAGGCGCTGGAAAAGATGCGCGTTGCACTCGAGTGCTTCGTGGTGGAAGGCGTCACCACTACTATTCCGTTCCTCGCCCGGGTCATGCAGAACGAGCGGTTCATGCGCGGCGACGTGGACACGAAGTTCCTCGAGCGCGAGCCCGAGTTGTTCAAGGACCTCAAAGAGACTGCGTGATGCGCGCTGACGTCTTTTTCGCCCCGTCGCTGATGATGCCGGCGGACGTGAGCAACCGTGTTGTGGCGGTTGTGGACGTGTTGCGCGCCTCGACCAGCATTGTGGTCGCAATTGCCAACGGCGCCCGCGCGGTGATTCCGCTGCCGACTTCGGAGGAAGTGGCGAGTCGCAGCAAGACGCTGGCGCGCAGCGAGGTGCGCTTGGCGGGTGAGCGGAAATCGCAACCGATCGCCGGGTTCGACTTCGGGAATTCACCGTCCGAGTTTTCGCGCGAGGCGGTGGAAGGCAAGACCGTACTCATGACCACGACGAATGGCACCGCGGCGATACTGGCGGTGCAGGGCGCGAAGGACATCGTCGTCGGTTCCTACGTGAATTTTTCCGCCGTGCTGGCAACGCTGCGCGCTGCGCTGCGCGCCGGCACCGACGTCGCCATCGTATGCGCCGGACACGACCGTCAGTTCGCGCTGGAGGATGCCGCGTGCGCCGGATTGTTCATCCAGCACATTACGGCCAAGCATGCGAAGACCGAGGTGAACGACGCGGCGCAGGCGGCCATGGTGCTCAACAAGAAGTACGGCACCAACCTGAAACGGCTGTTCAAGGCGTCGTCGCACGGCCAGGCACTCACCGAGGCCGGATTCCAAGGGGATCTGGAAGTGTGCGCGGACCTGAATGCGTTCGGGGTGCTTCCGGTGTATCAAGACCGGCAAATCACGAAGGCCGCGGCCGATCGGGCGCGGTAGGAGCGAGTCGTGAGCGGTTCGTCACTCAAGCGCGAAGTCACCGGCATCGCCCTGCTGTTGTTCGCCCTGTTCCTTGCGGGCGCGCTGGGAGTGCTCGCGTGGGCGCAGCTGCGCGGCGGCGTAAACGTGCGCGAGAGCATCGGGCCGGTGGGCCAGTTCCTGACGTATCCGCTGGTAGCGTTCTTCGGTTGGCCAGCGGCGATCATGGCGCCGCTCGCGCCAGCGGTGCACGCGCTGAAGGTCTTCGGCCGGCTCGAGTCCGAGACCGACCGGAAGTGGATGATGTTCTTCGCCGGCATCGTGGCGCTCGTGCCGATCGGCATCGCGCTGGCGATGCGGCCAGAGCTTGGCAAGGAAAGCGCATCCGCAGGCTTGTGGGGTTCATTCGTTGCGCATTATTGGCGCGAGTGGTTGGGCGGAATCGGCGCGTGGCTCGTGTGGGTGCTTGCGACGTCGGCCCTCACCGCGGCGACGCTCGCGTGGAATCCCATTCGCGCGTTGATCGGCCGCGGCGCATTGGCCGCGTCACCCGCCGCGGCCACGCCTGAACCGGTAGCGAAGAAGCCGCGCGTGCCGCGCGAGCCGAAGCCCGGGGACGCGTCGATGCCGGAGGCGCTCAAGCTCGAGCCACCACCGGAAGAGATGCCCGGCATTCGGCTCGTTGATGACGCACCCGGCGAGGGATCCAGGAAACCGAAAAAGGCCAGGAAGCCGAAGACCGAAAGTGGTGAAGCGGGAGTGCTCGGCGCCGTGGCTGCCGCCGGCACCTTCGACGCCGACGAGAACGGCGACGAGTTGCCGCCGACATCGTTGATGAACGCGGTGCCCGAGCGCTATGTCGATGCGGGCAAGGCGGACCTCGATGCAATGGGCGGTAAGCTCATGGACGCGCTCCGCACGTTCAAGATCGAAGGGTTGTTGGTGGGTCGAACGACGGGACCTGCGGTCACGCAGTTCGAGATAGAGCCCGCGCCGGGCGTGAAGGTGCGACAGATCGCGAACCTGTCCAACGATCTGGCGCTCGCGATGCGCGCGGCGAGCATTCGCATCGTTGCCCCAATCCCCGGACGGGGCGCGGTTGGCGTCGAAGTGCCGAACCCGAATCCCGAAATCGTGTCCTTCCGCGAATTGCTCGAGACGCGGGACTTTCAGAGCGCGCGCGCGGCGCTGCCCATCGCGATCGGAAAGGATCTCGAGGGCAAGCCGGTGCTGGCCGACCTCGCGAAGATGCCGCATCTCCTCATCGCGGGAGCGACGGGCTCCGGCAAATCGGTCTGCGTCAACACCCTCGTGACGAGCCTCGTGTACCGGCACACGCCGGAGACGCTGCGCCTGCTGATGGTGGACCCGAAGATGGTGGAGTTGTCGGTCTACAACACACTGCCGCACCTGCGGCACAAGGTCGTGACGGACAATCGCGACGCGGCCGCGGTGCTCAAATGGGCTGTGCTCGAAATGCAGGACCGGTACGAATTGCTCGCCGCCAACGCGTGCCGGAACATCCAGGACTTCAATCGCCGCGTTCAGGACAAGGCGCCGCTCAAGCGACCGAAGAACACGGAAGTCGCCTTCGAGGACCTCACGTACACCGGCAACGTGCTCCCGTACATCGTCGTCATCATCGACGAAATGGCGGACCTGATGATGACGGTGCAAAGCGAAGTCGAGACGCCCATCGCCATGCTGGCGCAAAAGGCGCGCGCCATCGGCATCCACATGATTCTGGCCACGCAGCGGCCGAGCGTGAACGTCATCACTGGCCTCATCAAAGCGAACTTCCCGAGCCGCATCGCGTTCCGCGTCGCGTCACAGGTGGACAGCCGCACCATCATCGACGGAGCCGGCGCCGAGATGCTGCTTGGCAACGGCGACATGCTGTTCATTCCGCCGGGCAAGTCGGAGCCGGCACGCATGCAGGGCGCGTATATCGCCAGTGAGGAGACGGAACGTCTGATCAAATGGTTCGACGACCGACGTGCGGCGAAACGCGCGGCCGTCGAAGCGCGCGGCATGATCTACGAGGAGCCGCTCGATCGCGAAGAGAACGTGGTCGCCAAGGTTCGTGAGCGCGAAGCGATGGAGGCCGCGGCGGCCGACAGCGGCGGCCGCGCCGAAGACCCCGGCGATCGCGACAAACTGTTCCGCGAAGCTGCGGAGACGGTGATTCAGCATCAGCAGGGATCTACGTCGCTGCTGCAGCGCCGGCTCAAGGTCGGCTACGGCCGCGCCGCACGCATCATCGACCAACTCCACAGTGCGGGTGTGCTTGGCCCACCGGACGGGTCCAAACCGCGAGACGTGCTTGTGGGACTCGAGGACCTGGACCGGATCTGCGGTCCGCGTTCGTGATCGACTGCCGCCGGGTGCTCGCGGCGTTGGTGCTCACTCTCCTGGCCGGACAGGTGGCAGCGCAGAGCGGCGATTCGGTGCCTCCAGTTCGCCACATCCTCGCGATCGACTACAGCCGCATCAAACCGTTCCGCCGCTCGTTCGATGCCGTGGTGGTGTCGGCTGACTCGGTTACACACATCGGCCGGCGCGACGTGTCGCTCGAGGAAATCATGGTCGCAGGTTCCTCGGCTGGCTGGGTTCTCGTGGAAACGCGCTCGGGGACCATGGGCGCGATTGATTCGCTTTTTCTCGCCGTTGACCTGCGCCCAGTCCGGTGGCATTCGACCATGAATGGAGCCTCGCTCGAGATGGCCTTCACTGCCGACTCGATGCAGGGAACCATTCGCGTCGGGCAGGCGGCCAGTCGCTTTTCGGCCGCCGTTCCCCCGGATATCATCGTCTCGACGGCAGCGTTCGAGATGCTTGCGCAGCTGTTACCACTCACGGAATCGTGGGCCGATTCGGCCAGCGCGCTGTCAGTGACGGCGGCGGCCGCTTCAGTGGAACCCTCAGCCATGGTCGTGGCCGGCGTGGACTCGGTCGTGGTCACCCCGGGCACGCCGTCGAGGCCGGCGTGGGTGGTGTCGCTACACTCCGGGGCACGGGAGTCCCAGGTCTGGGTTGATCGCGAATCGGGGGACATTCTCAAGACGCAACAACTGTTGCCGTCGCGCGTAGGTGCGGTATTGGAGTATCGCATGCGATTGCATTTCACCACGGCGCCCTGAATGCCGCATATCCTGGCGGATCCCAATGTGCGCCTTGTCGTTGCGCATCGGGGCGATCGGGCGCACGCCCCCGAGAACACGATGGAGGCGTTGGTGCGCGCCGTCGAGCTCGGCGCCGACGCGTTTGAGGTCGATGTGCGCGCCAGCCGCGACGGTGTGGCGGTTCTCATGCACGACGCCACGGTGGACCGGACGACCAGCGGACGCGGGCTCGTCCGCGAGAATACGCTCGCCGAGTTGCGGACACTCGATGCGAGTCGGAACACGGCGTCGTGGAGCGGTGGCCGAGCAGCCGTCCCGACGCTGGAAGAAGTCCTCGTTCGCTTTCGGGGATTTCCGATCGTGCTTGATATCAAGGAACTCGCCGTATCTGCTGCCGCCGAAAAGCTGGTGCATTCCCTCGGTTTGCAGGCAACAGTTGTCGTCGGTTCGGCCGACGCCGGTGTCATGGACCGGTTGTATCGCTCGGGCCTCGTGGCGTGCGCTTCTCCCGCAGATGCCATGCGCCTACTCGCGATGTCCCTCGTCGGCGTGGCGCCAGCGTCGCCTGATTACAGCGTTCTTTCGGTTACTCCGACCTATCGTGGCATGCCGGTCCCGATACTTCGGATGACCTCTGCAGCTCGACGCGCCGGGGTCGCTACACACGTGTGGACCGTGAACGACCCCTCCGAGGCCGTGCGGTACTGGGCGGGTGGAGTGTCGTCGATCCTCACCGACGACCCCGCCGCAATCCTTCGCGCCAAACCGAAGTGATTCGGTGATGGTCGCCGGGCCTGGCCGCATAGAATGGCGGCCATGTCAGCGGCTCGGCAGGCGTTTGGCGTATTGGGGGAACGGATCGCGGAGCGGTGGCTTCGGCGACGGGGTTGGCGCGTAGTCCAGCGTCGATTCCGGAACGGCCACCGCGATATTGACCTGGTGGTCGAGCGCGAAGGGATGGTGGCTTTTGTCGAAGTGAAAGCTCGTCGTGGCATAGAGTTCGGCGGCCCAGTTCAGGCGGTTTCTTGGCGCAAACAGCGGGAATTGGAGCGCTCCGCCCTGGTCTGGATCGATCGCCATGGACGGGAGGCGGAGCATTACCGGTTCGACGTGGTCGGGGTGCTGTTGAAGGGCTCTGACGTACGTGTTTGCCACGTCGAAAACGCCTTTGCCATCAAATCCGCTTGACTATCCCGCGACCTTTCGTAGTTTGTTCGGGAGTCGGTTCGGACGTGACTCTGAGCAAGTCAATCGGTCTGCCAGGCCTTCAGGACGAAAACCTCTTCAAAAAACAGGTGAGTACCATGGCTGTCTCTACCATTGGTGACGACAAGAAGAAGGCGCTGAACCTGGCGATTGCCCAGATCGAAAAGAGCTGCGGCAAGGGCTCGATAATGCGACTGGGCTCCGAGAACAGGGTCCGCGTCGAGGCGATCCCAACCGGCGCAATCAACCTCGACGCCGCAATCGGCGTCGGCGGCATCCCGCGCGGTCGCGTGACCGAGATCTACGGACCTGAATCCAGCGGCAAGACGACGCTCACGCTGCACGTTGTTGCCAACGCGCAAAGGCAGGGTGGCATCGCGGCGTTCATCGACGCCGAACATGCGCTCGATGTCGACTACGCCCGTAAACTCGGCGTGGACGTGGACGCGATGCTCATCTCGCAGCCGGACACGGGCGAGCAGGCGATGGAAATCTGTGAAATTCTGGTGCGCTCCGGCGCTGTGGACGTCATCGTGATCGACTCGGTGGCCGCGCTGGTTCCCAAGGCGGAAATTGAGGGCGACATGGGCGACAGCCACATGGGCCTTCAGGCGCGACTCATGAGCCAGGCGCTCCGCAAGCTCACCGGCGCAATCGCGCGCTCGCGGACCTCGGTGATCTTCATCAACCAATTGCGCGAGAAGATCGGCTTCATGTTCGGCAACCCGGAGACGACCACGGGTGGCAAGGCGCTCAAGTTCTACGCGTCGCTGCGCCTCGACATCCGTCGCATCGGGCCCGTCAAGGACAAGGAAGACATCGTCGGCTCGCACGTGCGCGTCAAGGTCGTGAAGAACAAGGTCGCGGCGCCGTTCCGTCAGGCCGAGTTCGACATCATGTACGCGGAAGGCATCAGCCACACGTCGCTGCTCGTGGACATTGGCGCGGAAGCCAACATCATCGAGAAATCCGGCGCGTGGTACGCGTACAACGGCCAGAAGATCGGTCAGGGTCGCGAGAACGCGAAGATGTATCTCAAGGACAACCCGGCGATGATGGCCGAAATCGAAGAGAAGGTGAAAGCTCTTCTCGGGATGGGTCCGGTGAAGCCAGTCGAGCCCGAAGAATCCGCCTCGGACGAGTGACGCAGTCATCCCGAGCGCAAGCGAGGGATCTGCATTTCACGGACGGGGTTAGGTGATTGGGCCGGGGAGAGACGTTCTGCGCGTGACGGGGCCCGGAAACCCTGTTACGACTGAGCGTCGCTCCCCGGCCTATTGCTTTTCCCGCTGATGGCGAAAACCACGTACGATCGCGCTCTCAACATGCTTGCGTTTCGCGCCCGTTCGGTCGCGGAGCTGCGCAAGCAGTTGCTGCGCAAGGGTGAGCCGGTCGAAGCGGCTGAGGCGGCCATTGCGCGCCTGCTGGAGCTGGGGTTGCTCAACGACGCCGACTTTGCGCTCAACTTTGCGCGACTGAAGCTCACGGGCGCTGGCGCTTCCAGGTATCGCATCGTTCAGGAGCTCGGGCGAAAGGGCATTGCCAAGCCGATGGTCGAGGAGGCCCTCGACGCACTGGAGGAGAGCGACGGCCTGAACGCTTCAGACAGCATCCACCGCGTCGCCGATAAGAAGTGGCGTACGCTCAGCAAGCTGGACGAGGTTACGGCGCGCAGGCGGTTGTACGGTTTCCTGGCCCGAAGGGGCTTCAATCCGGACGAGATCCGGGGTGCGATGGACGCAATCGGTGCCGCGATGGACGCCTAGCGCCGCGGTGGGGAATAGGTAGTCCCTTCCATATATTCCCCCATATGCGCGCCGCAGAGATCCGGAGCCGTTTTCTCTCGTATTTCGAGCGCAACGGACACATCGTGCGGCCAAGTTCTTCGCTGGTCCCGGCCGACGATCCCACGTTGTTGTTCACGAACGCGGGCATGGTCCAGTTCAAGAAGGTGTTTCTCGGACTTGAGGATCCGCCGGGCGGCAAGCGTCGCGCCACCACATCGCAGAAGTGCGTCCGGGCGGGCGGCAAGCACAACGATCTCGAACAGGTGGGTCATACCTACCGCCACCACACGTTCTTCGAGATGCTGGGCAACTTCTCGTTCGGTGACTATTTCAAGCGCGACGCGATCAAGTTCGGATGGGAGTTCGTCACGAAGGAGCTTGGCATTGATGCGGCGCACATCCGCATCAGTGTCCACCACAAAGACGATGAGTCGCGCGCGCTGTGGCGGGAGATCGCCGGATTGCCGGATTCCCGCATTTATGGCCTCAGCGACAAAGACAACTTCTGGCAGATGGCCGACACGGGTCCGTGCGGCCCATGCTCGGAGATCTATGTCGACCTTGCGCACGTGACGAAGGACTGGGTATTCCCGGTGGGCGCCGACGGTGAGTGGACCGACACCAAGCGTACTGAGTTTTCGACCGAGGCGTTCGTGGAAGGCGCTGAGGCAGGTCGGTTCCTTGAGATCTGGAACCTCGTGTTCATGCAGTTCGACCGTCAGCAGGACGGCACGCTGGTGCCGCTCCCAAAGCCGTCGGTGGACACCGGCGCCGGACTCGACCGCATAGCGGCGGTTCTTCAGGGTGTGACGAGCAACTACCACACGGACCTCTTTGCGCCGCTGGTGTCGCGCGTCGAGCAGACAATTGGCCTGCCGTACGGCGATTGGCCGAAGGCCGTGAAGCCGCCTGCGCCGAGCCCGAGCGGAAAGCTGCCGAAGGGCGCGACGTCGGCGTCGTTCCGGGTGCTCGCGGAGCACGGTCGCGCTGTGGCGTTCCTGCTCGCGGACGGCGTGTTCCCGTCCAACGAGGGCAGGGGCTACGTGCTGCGCCGCATCCTGCGTCGCGCGGTGCGCCACGCCTGGCTGCTGGGCCGCCGCGAGCCGACGCTGCACTACATCGTGGATGAGGCGATCACGCAACTCGGCGACGTGTTTCCCGAGCTCAGGACCCGCCGCGAGCACTTGCTCAAGACGACGCGCGTTGAAGAGGAGAGCTTCCTCGCCACGATCGAGGGGGGCCTGTCGCGCTTCGACCAAATTGCTCCGGTTCACAGCACCCAGGGCAGCGACCAGATCCGCCGCACGGTGAGCGGCGAGGACGCGTTCCGCTTGTACGACACGTTTGGTTTCCCGATCGACCTCACCGACCTGATGGCACGCGAACGTGGTTACACCGTGGACATCGCGGGCTTCGAGGTGGCACTGGATGGCCAGCGAAAGCGGTCGCAGGACGAACGCAAATCGAGGAACTTGGGTGTCGAGGTAGACGCACTCGCCGACCTCACTCGTTGGCAAACGGCCCAGGGCGAGAAGCCGGACGCGCGTTTCGTGGGCTACGACACCGTGGAGATCGAGACCGGTGTCACCGCGATCAAAAACCTTGACGGTGGACGCGTGGCGGTCATGCTGCGCGAGTCGCCGTTCTATGCCGAGTCCGGCGGGCAGATTTCTGACAAGGGCGAAATCGTCGGCGATGGATGGCGTGTGGACGTTGACGAGGTGAAGAAAGTGGAAGGCCGTCCGGCCGCAGTCGGCATGCTGACCGGGACGGTCAAGTTCGGCATGGTGATCGCTCGGATCCCGAGCGATCGTCGCCGCGATACCGAGCGTAACCACACCGCAACGCATTTGTTGCACGCTGCGTTGCGGGAGGCGCTGGGCGAGTCCGTTCACCAGGCGGGATCATTGGTCGCGCCGGATCGCCTGCGGTTCGACTTCACGCACCATGGCGGCGTGAAGTCCGACGCGCTGGAGCGCATCGAGGCTCGCGTGAACGAGCACGTGTGGAAGGCACTCCCTGTGATGACGAAGGAGATGGCGTTCGCCGAGGCACAGAAGACGGGCGCGATGGCGCTGTTTGGCGAGAAATACGGCGACGTCGTCCGCGTCGTTACGGTGCCCGGCTACTCGATGGAATTGTGTGGCGGGACGCACGTGCGGAACACGTCCGAAATCGGTCTCTTCCGCATCGTGCAAGAGACTGGGGTTGCCTCCGGGGTGCGTCGCATCGAGGCCGTGACCGGCCCGGGCGCGTTCGCGTTGATGCACGCGCGCGAGCGTGTGCTTGCGCGCGTTGGCGAGCTGCTCAAAGCGCCGGACGACGGGGTTGAGAAACGCGTTACAGGCATGCTTGAAGAGCGCCGCGCGCTGGAGAAGCGTGTGGAGGAGGCGCTGCGTGGCGGTGGCGATCAGGTGGGGCAGTGGATCGCCGAAGCCGAAGCGCTCGATGGCAACGGCATGCGGTTTGTCGGGCGCACCGTGAACGTAGCGGACGCGAAGGAACTTCAGGCACTGGGCGATGCGCTGCGCGAGCAGCTGAAGTCCGGCGTCGGGGTATTGGGCGCAGCGTTCGGTGATGGAAAGGCGACGCTCCTCGTGGTGGTCACCGACGACCTCAAGGACAAAGGCATGCGTGCCGATGCCTTGGTGCGCGACATTGTGGCGCCGGTCGGCGGCAAGGGCGGGGGCAAGTCGCACATGGCGCAGGCCGGGATTCCGGATCCCTCACAGCTCGAAGTGGCGATGCGCGGCGCTGCGGCGGTGGTACGCTCGAAGGTGCCAGCGTGACAGTTCGCGAGTGGGTGAAGGGACGATCTTCGCAGGTGCCGGACGCGCTCACCGCGCGCATCCTCGAATTCCTTGGTCCCGACGCTGACGCTTCTGCGAGCAAGGCCGGGGAACTCTGCCTCGCCGCGGCGAAGCGCTCATTGGAGCAGCTTCTCGCGTCGGGCCGATATGAGCGCGACAGCGCGCTGGACCTGCTCGCGGTGGATGCGCTCACGACGTTCGCTTTCGAGCACGCCAGTGAGTCGGCCTCCGGCGCAGGGGACATCAAGGACCTTGCGACAAATGGCGCGCGCGCCCTTTCCGGAATTGCGACCAATGTCTGACACCTTCGGCTCGCCGCTTCGCGACCTCGCGGCGCTGGCGTTGAAACTGGACGCCACCATCGGGCCGGACCTGGATCGGGCGCTGACGATGGTGCGTGATACTGTTCGCGCCGGTGGAACCCTGTTCTTCTGCGGGAATGGCGGCAGCGCCGCAGATGCGCAGCACATCGCCACCGAATACGTCGTGCGCTACACGCGCAACCGGCGCGCGTATCCGGCCGTTGCGCTCACGACGGATACGTCGCTGCTGACCGCCGCCGGGAACGACCTGGGCTTTGAGCACGTCTTCAGTCGCCAAGTCGAGGCGCTGGCGAGGCCGGGCGACCTGCTCGTGATCCACACGACGAGCGGTAATTCGGCGAACCTCCTTCGCGCCGCAGAGTCCGCTCGCGCCAAGAACGTGTCTGTGCTTGCGCTCTCCGCTCGCGACGGCGGCAAGATCAAGGGGCTCGCAACGCACACCGTCATCGTACCGACGGACCGCACAGACCGGGCGCAGGAAATGCATCTTTGCATCCAGCACATCATCTGTGATCACATAGAACGCGAACTGTGAGCTCGCTCGGATGAAATCACTCGCGGGGAAACGCGCGTTGGTGACGGGCGGGTCGCGCGGCATCGGTGCCGCCACAGCGCTGATGTTGGCCGAGTGGGGAGTGGATGTGGCGATCGGGTACTTGTCGCGCGAGAAAGACGCGCAGGCTGTGGTCGCCGACGCCAGGAAGGCGGGGGTGAAGGCATTTGCGATCGCCGCGGACATTTCCACGGCCCACGGCGCCGAGCATCTCGTGAAGGAGGCGACCGCGAAGCTCGGCGGCCTTGACCTCTTCATCGGCAACGCCGGCATCTGGACTGCTGAAGAGGCTGCGCTCACGAAGATGCAGGACGACCAATGGCACCGGACCATGCGCCACAACGTGGATTCGGTGTTCTTCACGACGCGCGCCGCGTCGCGCGTTCTCTCGGACCACGGGCGCATCGTGCTGGTGTCGAGTACCGCCGGCCAGCGTGGCGAGGCGTATCACTCGGACTACGCGGCCTCGAAGGGCGCGGTTATTTCGTTTGTGAAGTCGTTGTGCGTCGAGCTGGCCGCTCGTGACATCACCGTGAACTGCGTGGCGCCGGGCTGGGTCGACACCGAGATGGCGGCTGCGCCCTACGCCAGCGGTGGACTGGCGAAGATCTCAGCAGGGATACCGCTCGGCCGAGTTGCGGACGCACGCGACGTGGCCGGACCGATCGTGTTTCTCTGCTCAAGTATGGCGCGCCACATCACCGGCGAGATCGTGAACGTGAACGGCGGCAGCGTCCTGCCCGGATGATCGTACTCGTCTTCACGGGCGGGACTATCTCGATGCGGCACGATCCTGCCGCCGGCGGCGCGGTGCCGGCCCTGGCAGGGCAGGATATCCTCAACCTCATTCCGCAGTTGCGCGACATCGCGCCGCTGGAGGTGGATGACTTCGGTGCGTTCCCCGGTCCGCACATGACGACGGAGCGGATGTGGGAACTCCGGAACAAGATTCGCGCCCACCTCGCGAGGCCAGAGGTGAAGGGCGTCGTCGTGACGCACGGAACGGATTCGCTGGAGGAATCCGCCTATCTCGTGGCGCGGTCGATGGAGTGCGCGAAGCCGATCGTGTTCACCGGCGCGATGCGTACGTCGAGCGACCTGGGCTGGGACGGGCCGTCGAACCTCGGTGCGGCTATTCGCGTAGCCAACAGCGACGCGGCCGTCAGCTGTGGAGTGTTGGTCGTCATGAACGATCGCATCTATGCGGGACTCGACGTGACCAAGGCTCACACGCAAATGCTGGACGCGTTCGAAAGCCCCGGTCTGGGCCCGCTCGGCGTCGTCGATGACGGCCGTGTGATCTTTCGGCGCGCGATCCCGAGCGCGATACCGGTGCTCGACGCCCCGGATCTCGGCGGCCCGGTGGAAATCGTGCTTGCCTATGCTGGCGCCACGGCGTCACTGCTTGACGCGGCCCGTACCGACGGAAAAGGCATCGTCATCGCTGCCATGGGACGAGGCAACGTACCGCCGGGCATGATGGGCGGCATCGAGCGCTGGCTTGGGGAGAACAAGCCTGTCGTCATCACGTCGCGTGCGCCGCGAGGCCGTGTCGGACGCACGTATGGATACTTCGGCGGCGGTCGTCGACTCAGCGAGTTGGGCGCAATCTTCGCCGGCAGCCGTCGCCCTCAGCAGGCGCGCATTGATCTCATGCTCGCGCTCGGCGCCGGTGCTGATCCGCGCGAGTTCATCGAGCGGTAGGCGCGCGATGCCAGTTCAACCCCCGGATCCGCGCCTTCAGCCGCCGCCTGCCGTCTTCGAGATCACGCAGACGCTCGAGAAGGCCGGCTTCGAGGCATGGTGTGTTGGAGGCGCGGTGCGCGACGCGCTGCTCGGACACCCTCACTTGGACTGGGACTTCGCGACGAACGCCACTCCGGATCAGGTGCGAACGGTATTCGGTCACAAGCGCACCATCCCGGTCGGGATAGCGTTCGGCACCGTCGGCGTCCTAGACGCCGCAAGAGTCCTGCACGAGGTCACCACGTTCCGGCACGACGTGAAGACGGATGGCCGGCACGCTGAGGTCGAGTTCGGCGCGTCATTGGACGAGGACCTGGCGCGACGCGACTTCACGATCAATGCGGTGGCGTATTCAGCGACAACAGGCGAGATCCGTGACCCGTTCGACGGCCGCGCGGACCTCGGGCGGAGGGTGATTCGCGCCGTCGGCAACCCGCGGGAGCGGATGCGCGAGGACTGGTTACGGGCGCTGCGCGGACTGCGATTCGCGGCCCGATTCGGGTTTGAGATCGAGCCAGCCACGTGGACGGCAATGTGTGAGAGCGCACCGCACCTTTCGCGTCTCTCGGCCGAACGCGTTCGACAGGAGATGGAGAAGACGATGGACCAGGTCGCGGCCCCCTCGAAGGCGCTTGCGTTGTGGAAGAAGAGTGGTGCTGCCCGTGCGTTGGTGCCCGAGATCGAAAATGCGAGCGCCGAGGCGATTGGCGCGACTGACTGCGCCGCGTTGCCCGGTCTCGCTCGGCGTCCCGGGCGACGACTCGCGCGCCTGGCAGTATTGCTCAGTGATGTGCCACGGACCGAAGTGGAGCAGGCGGCGATGCGACTGCGGTTCTCGAAGCATGATGCGCAGTGGCTGGCAGCAATTGTCGGTGCGTGGCAGACGCTCGACCCCGCGATCACGACGGAATTGAAGGCGGGTCCTGGCGACGGCGCGCATGTGCGACGCTGGATCGCGACAATCGGACGGACCCAACTCGGCGCATTCTATCGGCTGGCCTCGGCGCGCTGGTCGCATCGACGAGTCAATCATGGAGGCGATGCGCCCAGTGACGTGGCCGTGAAGTCACTGTACCGGCGCAGCCTGCGTGCTGCGCTCACGGAGCCCGTCGACTTGCGCGACCTAGCGGTAGACGGTGACGACTTGCGGCAGGCCGGGATTCCTGCTGGGCCACAACTCGGCAGAGTCCTCAGCACGCTGATGGACCAAGTGATTGCCACTCCGGCGCTGAACACCCGTGAGCAGTTGCTGGCGATTGCCAAGCAGCTGTCGGGGGCCGGCGTATGAGCGGTGTCGCGATCGCGTACGCGATCTCCGCGGCTGCGGCGAATATCGTCGGAGCGCTGGCGGTCACGAGTGGAGCGCGCTGGAGCGTGCTGGCCCTGGATCGCATGCTCGCGTTTGCGGCGGGATTCCTTCTTTCGGTCGCATTCGTCGACTTATTGCCCGAGGCTTCGGCGCGTGGTGGAACCACCGGCGCCGCGGTGGCGCTGGCATCGTTCGTCTTGGTGCACCTGACGCAGCACAGCATTGGGCGGCATTTCCACTTCGGCGAAGAACGTCACTCTGTTGCGCCGGGCACGAGCGGCAGCGCGCTCATTGGCCTGTTGCTGCACACGTTCGTTGACGGCGTCGCCGTCGCGAGCGGCTTGTTGGTGAGCAAGGCTGTCGGCGTGTTGGTGTTCACCGGGGTTATCCTGCACAAACTGCCGGAGGGACTCGCGATCTCCAGTCTGTTCCTGGCGGCGGGCTCGTCGAAGCGCGCAGCCATTGGCGCGGCCGCGGCGTTGGGTGTCGCCACGATTCTCGGCGTTGCGCTTACTGGACAGATCGCCGGCCTCCAGACGTATGGGATTGCGATCTCTGCCGGTGTGACGACGTACGTCGGAGCGTCGAATCTGGTTCCGGAGCTCCAGAAGCGTGGCGGGTGGGAGACGCCAATCAGTTTCGTCGCCGGCTGCGGCGCGTATTTCCTGGCACGCTCGGTTCTGTGATGGCGAAGGCGAAGCGTTCGCCTCGCGAGGGCAACTTGTTCCAGAGCGTGGTTGACCGCGCGCAGCCACTGGCTGCCCGAATGCGCCCGTCATCGCTCGATGAGTTTGTCGGTCAGGAGCACGTGTTGGCGCCTGGTCGAGCGTTGCGCGACTCGATCGAGAAAGGAACGATTGGTTCGATCGTGCTGTGGGGACCGCCGGGAACCGGCAAGACGACGCTGGGTCGGCTCATTGCGCAGTACACGGACCGCGAGTTCGTCGCGTTCTCATCAGTCACCGAGGGCGTTGTCCGGGTGCGCGAGGTTGTGGCGGAGGCGCAGGAGCGACTGGCCACCGGGCGCGGCACGATCCTCTTCGCCGACGAGATCCACCGCCTCAACAAATCGCAGCAGGACGCGTTTCTTCCGCACGTCGAGGCCGGTACAATCACATTGGTCGGCGCAACCACGGAGAACCCGTCGTTCGAAATCAACGGAGCGTTGCTGTCGAGGGTTCGCGTGTTCGTGCTGCGCCCGATTCCGGCGCAGGCGCTGCGAGACTTGCTGAAACGTGCGCTTTCAGACACCGACCGCGGCTTGGGTGCTCGGGAACTCACGATCGCTGACGACGGTCTGGCGTTGATATCCACTGAGGCCGATGGAGATGCCCGGCGCGCCCTGACGGTGCTCGAGGCTGCTGCTCAGCAGGTGGCCGACCGGGGGCGCATCGACGCGGCGGTTGCGCGCGAGGCCATGCAGCTGCGGGTCGCGCGTTTCGACAAGGGTGGAGAAGAGACGTACAACATCCTCTCTGCCTTCCATAAGAGCCTCCGCGGCAGCGATCCCCAAGGCGCCTTGTACTGGATGGCGCGGTTCGTGGATGCCGGCGGAGACCCGATGGTTCTGTTTCGTCGCGCAATGGCGATGGCGGCCGAGGATATCGGGCTCGCGGATCCGAACGCGCTGATCCAAGTCGTGACCGCGCGCGATGCATTTCACACGTTGGGACAGCCCGAGGGACTTCTTCCGCTCACACAGATGATCGTGTACCTGGCGACTGCGCCCAAGTCGAACAAAGTGGTCGTCGCCCTTGGGTCTGCCATGGAGGCCGCCCGCGAGACACCGACTGAAGGCGTTCCTCTTCACATCAGGAACGCGCCGACCAACCTTATGAAAGAGCTGGGGTACAACGCGGGGTATCGTTACGCCCACGACGCGCCTGAAGGCTACCTGCCTCAGGAGTACCTCCCCGATTCGCTTCGGGGACGCGAGTTCTACACACCGGGACCGTTTGGCTTCGAGAAAGAGATCGCTAAGCGGCTGGCCTGGTGGAACGACCTCAAGGCAAAACAGAAAGGGGAACCTGACAGATGAAGCGAGTGGCTTGTGCGATTCTTGTAGCGGTCGTTGCCGGATGCGCGTCCCTTGCGCGGCAGGCGTTTCAGCAGCCGTACGTGGAGCTGCGCGATGTGCGCATTGTCGGGATCGGTGTGACCGGAGGGGAACTGGAGGTCGCACTGGGTGTCCGCAATCCGAACAATTACCGGATCGACGCCAATCACCTCGTGTACCGGGTGTTCGTGAGCGACACGGTGCCGTTGGCCGGTGGTCAGCTCGACAGCCGCTCGACCGTACAAGCGGGCGATTCGACGCTCATCCGGATCCCGGTCAACATCACGTACGCGGGCCTGGGCGCTGCAGGTCGTCAGCTGCTCAACACCGGCGTCGTTGCGTACAAAGTGACTGGCAGCTTCACGGTGGAGTCGGCATTCGGCAACTTCGACGTGCCGTTCTCGACCACCGGGCGCTACAGTACGATGCGCCGCTAGGAGCTTCCGATCGCCCGCACCCCGATAGTCGTCGAACAACCCGTCGAACGCGCGCTGCTTGTGGGCGCGCCGCTCAAGCGCACCCGCGATCGCGCGATCCTGCTCCGCGAGCATCTGAGCGAGCTGCGCCGCCTGGCGGACACTGCCGGCGCTGTCGTTGTGGGTGAGATCACGCAGCAGCTTGATCGGCCGCACCCCGGCACGTATCTCGGCGTAGGCAAGCTCGATGAACTCAAGTTGGCGGTCGCGGAGAACGGCGTCACCCTCGTGATCTTCGACGACGAGCTCACGCCCTCCCAAGCCAAGAATATCGAGGACATGGTCGGTCAGCGCGTCGTTGACCGGGCTGAGCTCATCCTCGACATCTTCGCGACGAGGGCGCGGACGGCAGAATCCAAGATGCAGGTGGAGCTTGCCCAGCTCGAATACATGTTGCCGCGCCTCACGCGGATGTGGACGCACCTCGAGAAGTTCCGCGGCGGTATTGGCGTGCGCGGCCCCGGTGAAACGCAGCTCGAGACTGACCGGCGACTCATCAGCCACCGGATCAAGTTGCTCAAGGACAGACTCAAGGAAGTCGAGAAGGGGCGCCTGGTGCAACGCAGCGGGCGCCGCGAGGAGTTCAAGGCGTCGCTCGTCGGATACACCAACGCGGGGAAGTCCTCGATCTTGCGAGGGCTGGCAGGGGCGGACGACGTATTCGTCGAAGACCGGCTCTTTGCGACACTGGATCCCCTGACGCGCGAGGTGAAGCTCGGCGAGAACTCGCGGGCGCTTGTCACCGACACCGTTGGCTTCATTCGCAAACTACCGCACCACCTGGTCGCCTCGTTCCGTGCCACGCTCGAGGAGGCCAAGGAGGCCGACGTGTTGCTGCACATCGTCGACGCATCACACGCGATGTGGGAAGAGCAGCGCGACGTGGTGCTCGATGTGCTGTCGGAGCTTGGCTTGAACGACCGGCCGTCGTTGTTGGTCTTCAACAAGATCGACATGCTGGAATCGGACGCTTTGCTCGCGCTTCAGGAGCGCGTCATTGCGGATGCTCCGGGCGCCCTGTTTGTGTCCGCCGAAGCGGCTGGTGGCCTGGACCCACTCAAGCGCGCGCTGCTGACTGCGATGCGCGTGAACCGGCCGGTCATGGAGATCAGCCTGTCGCACGCCGACGGCAAGACGATCGCTGAGGTACACCGTGAAGGCGAGGTGATCGAGCAGCGCACCGAGGGCGACCGGCTCGTGCTCCGCGCGCGGGTGAACGAGCGACTGGCCGGCCGGTTGCGTCAGGCGGGAGTGACGATGCACCGGGACGGCGCCCTCAAGACATGATCGCGGTTGTCACGGGCGCGAGCGGCTTCATCGGACGGAACCTTGTCCAGCGCTTGCTGAGCCGAGGCGCGGAAGTCCGCTGCCTGGTGAGGGCCGAAGGCGGAACCGCGCCGCTGGGTACGTCCGCATTTCCCGTGCGGTACGACAGCCAGGACTCACTCGACCGGTGCCGCGCATTCGACGAAGCCGATGTCGTGTTTCATCTCGGTGGAGCCACCCGTGCCACGAGCCAAGAGCGTTTCGAACGCGCGAATGTGGCGCCGACGCGAATGCTCTTGAAGGCGATCACCGAGCGTCGCGCGGGCGCGCGATTCATCTATGTGTCGTCGCAGTCGGCGGCGGGTCCTGCCGCACCCGGCGTGGCGGTGAAGGAGTCCGACACGCCGGCGCCTGTCGAAAACTACGGACGCAGCAAGCTTGCCGCCGAACGCGTGGTCGAGGAGTTCTCCGATCGCGTCGCGACGACGATTGTGCGGCCGAGCGCGATCTACGGACCCTGGGATCGCGGCTTCTATGCACTCTATCGTTTGGCGAGTCTTGGGTGGCTCATCTACCCGGGTGTCATGCGGCACGAGATATCCTTGCTGCACGTTGAGGATCTCGTGGATGGCATGATCAGCGCAGGGCTCGCGAGGCAGGCGATCGGGCGGACGTATTTTCTCACCTCGCGCGAGTCGATCACATGGGGTGCGCTTGGCGAGCACATCGCCGCTGCAATGGGGCGCAAGCCACGATCGGTGAATCTGAGTGCCGGGGTGGTGCAGGCGGCGTCGGTTGTGGGAGAGTGGTTGGGCCGGATGACGGGGACCACCCCGATGTTGGTTCGCAGTCGCGCCGCACTGGCGGCCCAGCCGCGTTGGGTGTGCAGCGGAGCGCTCGCCGCGGCCGAGATTGGCTTCGACCCGTCGCGGTCTCTCCCCGAGGCCATTCGGGAGACCTACCTTTGGTACGTCCGAGCCGGCTGGCTGAGTGACCCGCGCGGCGAACTACCAGTCGTGAACTAGATGCCTATGCGCCCGTCGCCCACGCCGTCCGCCCACAGCCCAGTTCGCACGGATGACGTGCGCGCAGCCGGTTGTCGGACGCTGGTGCACCTGCTGCGATTTCGCGTAGCGGAGCGGCCGGATTTCCCTGTGTACCGGTTCCTGCCGGGTGATCGCAAGCCCGAGCAGAGCATCACCCACCGGCAACTCGATCGCCGAGCGATGGGCGTCGCGGCCCGCATCGCTGAAGTCGCCAAACCGGGCGCGCGCGTGTTGCTGCTGGTGCCGCCCGGACTGGACTATGTCGCCGCGTACTTCGGCTGCCTGTATGCAGGTGTGATCGCTGTTCCCGCGTATCCGCCACACCCACGCCGCCCGGACCCCCGCGTTTCAGCCATTGCGGCCGACTGCGAACCGGCGGTCGCGCTCACCACGAAGTCGCTGTTGGACCGGCTGGAGTCATGGCGCGGGGACGACGAGAGGCTGCGCCGGCTGTTCTGGATCGCCGTTGACGACACGCCCGAGAGCGACGCCTCGCCGCAGCGCTCCGTCGACGAATCGGACATCGCGATGCTGCAGTACACGTCCGGCTCAACGGCGGCGCCACGGGGCGTGGTGCTGACCCATCGCAACCTGATGCACAACCTGTCCCTCATTCGGTCGGCGTACCCGTTTGCGGCCGCCGACCTGGGCTTGTTCTGGTTGCCGCCGTTCCACGACATGGGGCTGATCGGGGGGGTTCTTCAGCCGCTACACCTTGGCATCGGTTCGGTGTTGATGGCATCCGCGACGTTCCTCCAGCGTCCACTCTCGTGGCTTGAGGCCATAACGACGTACGGGGCGACCACCACGGCGGCGCCGAACTTCGCTTTTGATCTCTGCGTCGAGCGCATCAAACCCGAGGAGATGCGCGGCCTGGATCTTTCGCGCTGGCACACCGTGTTCGACGGTGCGGAGCCGATTCGCGCGGAGACGATCGAGCGCTTCACTCGTGCATTCGCCGGTGTCGGCTTCAACCGGGACGCGTTCTTTCCGTGCTACGGGCTCGCCGAAGCCACGTTATTCGTGGCGGGCGGGCCATGGGGGCAGGGAGCATCCACACTCGATGTGTCGCGAGACGCGCTGGAGCAAAAACGAATCGCGCCAGCGACCGCCGGCGATCGTCTGCGGCTTGTTGCCTCGGGAGCACCGTCAGACGGCCAAGTCGTACGCGTCGTTGATCCGAGCACGAGCGCAGTGGTTCCCGAACGACGCATCGGCGAGATCTGGATCGCCGGCGAAAGTGTCGCGACCCGGTACTGGCGGTCGCGCGAGGACTCCGATGGCGTCTTCGGAGCCACCCTGTCGGACGAACCGGCCCTCAGGTTCCTGCGCACAGGCGACTTGGGCTTCATTGACGACGGTCAGCTCTTCATCACTGGTCGCCTCAAGGACCTGATCATCATCGGCGGCAGGAACTACTACCCGCAGGATCTTGAGCTTGCGGCCGAACGGAGCCATCCCAACCTTCGACCCGGGCACACTGCGGCGTTCGCGCTGCCGGGCGACGGCCGCGAGTGTCTGGCGATCGCGCTCGAAGTCACGCGCCACCACAAGGACGAGCACAACGACGCGGTATTCGCCGCAGTGCGGCGCGCGCTCGCGGACCGCGAGGGAATTCTGCCCGACGTCATCACGCTCGTGGCCCAGAACGGCATCCCTCGCACGTCCAGCGGCAAGGTGCAGCGCAACGCGACGCGCGATCGACTGTTGTCCAAGACGTTGAATGTGGTGGCGCACTCCGAGCAGACAATCGACGATGCTCCGTCGTTGCGCGGCGTGCCCGGCGCGACACCCCGGCTCGAACTCTGGCTTCGCAGCTGGGTCGCCGACGAACTCGGCATCGGCGTCGACGCCGTCGATCCAGCCGCGTCTGTGCGCGACTACGGACTCGATTCGGTGTCGGCGGTTCGCCTCGTGACGGAACTGGAGCAGGTGCTCGGCCGACGGGTGGACGTCTCGGTGCTGTGGCGCGAGTCGTCGATTCGGTCGCTCGTTCACGCACTGGAGGCCGGACCGAATGCGATGGGAACCGAAGCGTTTGCTGGCGGCGTTCCGGAGCGACGTGATGGTCGCTCCGTGTCACCGCTGCCTGCGGGGGAATTCCCGGAGTACCGCCTGCTCCAGGGCCGGTTGGAGGAGCTGGAGAAGCACGGCCTGGAGAATCCCTATTTCCGCGTGCACGAGGGAGCGACCGGACGCCATGCGATCATCGGGGGCCGGGAAGTGGTCAACTTCTCGAACTACAACTATCTCGATCTCGCCAGCGAACCCAGGGTGCGAGCCGCGGCGTCGGCGGCGGTGGAACGGTACGGAACGTCGGCATCTGCGAGCCGCCTGGTTTCAGGGGAGCGGCCGGTGCATCGCGAACTTGAGGAGGAACTGGCGGGCTTCATCGGCGTTGAGGACTGCATCACGTTCATCGGTGGCGTCACGACGAATGTGTCAACGATCTCGCATTTGATCGGACCGGACGACGTCGTTCTCTGCGATGAATTGCTGCACAACTCGGCCATGCAGGGTGCGCTCTTTTCCGGCGCACGGCGACTGACATTCCGCCACAATGATTATGAGAGCGCCGAGCGGATACTGCGCGAGGTGCGCTCCCAGGCGCGGCGCGCGCTGATCGTGATCGAAGGCGTGTATAGCGCGGACGGTGACATTCCCGACCTGCCGAAGTTTGTCGAGATGAAGCGCCGTCATGAGGCGTGGCTCATGGTCGACGAGGCGCACTCGATTGGTGTTCTTGGCACCACGGGGCGGGGCATCGCCGAACACTTCGCCGTGTCCCCGAGGGCTGTCGATCTTTGGATGGGAACGCTGTCGAAGTCGCTGGCGAGCGTCGGTGGCTACATCGCCGCACGCCGCGAGATCATCGAGTACCTCAAGTACACCGCGCCCGGTTTCGTCTACAGCGTGGGAATGGCGCCGTCGAACGCGGCGGCGGCCCTCGAAGCACTGCGCATCATCCGGCGTGAGCCGGAGCGCGTTGCGCGCTTGCAATCCAATGCGGCAGCGTTTCTGGCCGCCGCGCGCGAACAGGGACTCAATACGGGCGCGAGCCGCGGTACACCAATCATCCCGGTCATCCTCGAGGACTCGATGCACGCTGTTCGACTGTCGCAGCAACTGCTCGAGCGCGGTGTGAACGTGCAACCGATGATTGCGCCGGCCGTGTCCGAGTCAGCGGCGCGCTTGCGGTTCTTCGTGTCGGCGGCACACACCGCTGCCGACATTCACTTGGCCGTGGGCGCAGTGGCGTCCCTGACTGGGGTTCCGCGATGAAAGAAGAGTCTCACAGGCGGTCGTTCATCCGCCGCGTTGGCGCGTCCTTAGCGGCGCTTTCGATGTGGCCCGGCCCATCCAGCGCAGCCCAGGCGGCTCCGGATGAGTCGTGGCTGCAGGGGCTGACCGGAAAGCACAAACAACTGTTCGATGTCGCGGCGGCGAAGGACGGCCGTCCGCTCGGCCGCGTCATGAACTTTCTCGATGCCTACCGCGAGGCCTATGGCCTCAAGGACTCAGACATCAACGCGATCTTTGGCATTCACGGTGCTGGGCTGCCGACGGCGCTCAACGACGCGCTGTGGGCGAAATACGAGCTTGGGAAGCGCATTGGCGAGCCGGACCCCGGGACGGGAGAACCTGCGACGAGGAATCCGTGGGCGCGCGGCGGACCCTCATCGGTCGCAGTACTTCAGAGCCGCGGCGTGCGGTTCATCGTCTGCATGCGCAGCGTGCGCCGATTCAGTGGCGAACTGGCGGGAAAGAACGGCGATGCAGAGACCATTCGCGTTGAGATCCTCGCGAATCTCCTGCCAGGAGTGGCACCGGTCCCGGCGATGATCGTCGCTGTGAATCGCGCACACGAGGCGGGTTTGTCGTACGCCTATCTCGGCTAGCTCGAGGCGTTCGTTGCCGCTGACGGTGGGAGTCCACGCCGGCTCCGTGCGCGCGGGCGACGATTCGGCGGACGTCTGGGTGGCATGGGTGCACGAACATGCTGATTCAACCACGCAACTGGCGGCGGTGCTTTCCAGTTCGGAGCGTTCGCGGATGGCTGCGTACCGCAATGTCGATGCGGCCGCCCGCTACGTGATCACGCGCTCGCTGGTACGCGGTGTGCTGAGCGAGCGGCTCGGAATCGCTCCCGCAGAAGTGAACATCCGTGTGACGGATCTCGGGAAGCCGGTGGTCGCCGGGAATCTCCATTTCAACGTCAGCCACTCAGGTGACTTGATCACAGTTGCGGTGTGCCGGGAGCGCGCCGTCGGCATCGATATCGAGAGACGCAGGGACGTGCAGCGTGCCGGCGCGCTGATCTCGCGGTGGCTCACCCCGACCGAGCAACACGAGGTCAAATCGCTTCACGCGGCCGGATTCAGGGAATCCGACGCCTTCCTGCGCGTGTGGAGCGCGAAGGAAGCCAGACTCAAAGCACTTGGCGTTGGCATCTCCGGCTCGAACGGGGCGGAGGTTTCGCAGGTGGTGGCCGTGGCGCTGGATGATCTGCTCAGCAGTGCGATTGTGAACGCTGAGGAGTACGTCGGCGCTGTGGCGTTCGCCTAGGATCGCCCGCAGGTAGGCGGTCGGGCAACCATCCGGTCATATTTGCACGCCATGTCACTTGAGATCGTTGCAGTTGACGGACGCACAGGCGTGGCTGAATTCGTGGATGTTCCGTGGCGCATCCCGGCACTGACAAACTCATCACAATGGGTTCCGCCGTTGCGCATGGCGGTGCGCGATGCGTTGGACACCAAGGGCAACCCGTTCTACCGTCATGCGGATCGCGCCTTGTTTGTTGCCAAACGCGGCGGGAGGCCGGTTGCGAGAATTGCCGCCATCGAGAACCGGCCCCACAACGCGACGCACAACGACCGCGTCGGCTTCTTCGGGTTCTTCGAAGCGGCTGACGACCCGGAGGCCACCGTGGCGCTTGTTCGCGCCGCGTCTAGATGGCTTGCCGCTCGTGGCCTAACCGCCATGCGTGGTCCGATGAACCCATCGACGAACTATGAGTGCGGGCTACTCGTCGACGGCTACGACCGGGCGCCGCAGTTTCTCACCGCGTGGAATCCGCCGTACTACGATCGCTTGATGGTCACCGCCGGGTTCACGCCGGCCCAGGAGCTGCTCGGCTACTGGCTGCCTTTCGGCGTAGACGGCGCTGAGCGCCGCGCACGTAGCGCCGCAGTCGCGGAACGGGCCGCCGCTCGCGCGAGCCTGACGTTCCGCGACGTCCGCATGGACAGATTCCGCGAGGAGGTCGAGATCTGTTGGGGCGTCTACAACTCGGCGTGGGAGATGAACTGGGGGTTCGTGCCGATGTCGAAGGACGAGTTCTGGCACATGGCCAAGGACCTGAAGTCGCTCCTGAATACCAGGTTCGCGTACATCGCCGAGATCAAGGGTGAGCCGGCCGGCTTCATGCTGACTTTGCCCGACTACAATATCCCGCTCAAGAAGAACCGATCCGGCCGACTGTTTCCGTTCGGCGTCTTTCGGTTGTTACGGGGAAGGGCTACGCTCACCACCGGGCGCGTCTTGGCGCTGGGTATCAAGAAACAGTTTCGCACAGGTTCAATCCTGCCGGTGTTCTTGCACGAGGCAACGCGCCGTGCGGAGATGATCGGCTCGCCCGGCGCTGAAGCATCGTGGGTGCTGGAGAGCAACCAGTCGATGCGACAGGTAATCGAAGCGTGGGGCGGTCAGGTCTACCGACGCTGGCGGATCTACGACCGCTCGACCCAGACTTAGCGCAAGAGACGAAAGTGGTCCCGGTGGGACTCGAACCCACGACCCGACGATTATGAGTCGCCTGCTCTAACCGGCTGAGCTACGGGACCGATGTCTGCAATGTAAGACGCCGCGCGGGCGTCCGCCCTACGACGACCGAGGCGTGGCAGACGTCGCGAGTTCGTCATACGCCTCGAGTATTTCCTCAGGCGTCACGGTCGCGGCGCCGAGCTTTCCGACTTCCACGCCAGCAGCGTAGTTCGCGATCACCGCCGCTTCGCGCGCTGTGCCGCCGGTGGCGAGTACGGTGGCCAGATACGCGGTCACCGTGTCGCCGGCGCCAACTACGTCATAGACCTCACGCGCTACGGTGGGGACCGTGTCCACGTTGCCGCCGCGCTGCACCAGCATCATGCCACGCTCGCCCAGGGTGAGCAGAAGGTGTTCGACCTCAAGTCGTTCGAGCGTGGCCGGAATGGACTCCGGATGCTCCAGATCGACCGCGGCGCCGAGGGCCGCTTCGAGCTCGCGTCGATTCGGCTTGAAGACCGTTGCGCCGCGGTAGGCGAAGAAGTGCTTGTACTTGGGATCGACAACGACCGGGAGTTTGCGCGCCCGCGCGGCGCTGATCGCTTCGGTGATCACCGGTGGCGTCAGCAGCCCCTTGTTGTAGTCCTCGAGGACCACCGCGTCCGCCTGGGCGACGGCCGAACGCACCAAGCCGATGACCCGCTCGATTTCGGCAGGCGACAGGTCGCGATCGTCCTCCTCGTCCACGCGCACCAACTGCTGTGAGCGCGCCAACACGCGTGTTTTGCGCGTCGTCGGGCGGGCAACCCGAAGCAAACTGTCGCTCTCGATGCCGGCGTCCGACAGCATCGACGCCATTTGCTCGCCGGCGGCGTCGGAGCCGACGGTTGCGACCAGACGGCACGCGGCGCCCGCTGCCGCGACGTTCTGTGCGACGTTGGCAGCGCCGCCCAAGGCATGTCTCCGTTCCCGGACGCGGACAACCGGCACCGGGGCCTCAGGGGAAATCCGATCGACGTCCCCGACGAGATACTCGTCCAACATCGCGTCGCCGATGACGAGAATGCGTTTGACGCGGGCTCCGTCCAGCAGCGTCCGGAGCCGGTCGCGGGCGATGGAGAGGGGCATGGTCGAGGGATTATACATGTGTCCGACGGACTTTGCATTGCAAAGTACTTGTCACTCGTGTACCTTTTTGGCTGATTCGTCGTCCTCTTTCGAAGGCGTTTTCACGAAAACCGTCGTTCACTAGCACCGTCGCACCGGTACCGCTATGTTATTGGCCCGACACGCATTAGCGCACTTCTCGATGTCGTGTTTCGGTCGCGTAGCTCAGCT